>JBKOUQ010000307.1:0-30858 GCA_046723475.1 Candidatus Methylomirabilota bacterium | reverse complement strand
GCCGCAGCGTACGCCGCGATCGCGGCCGGGCTCGGCGCGGGCCAGTGGATCACCGCGCCCGGCACGGCCGCCGCGAGCGCGGCGACTGCGCGCAACGCGAGCAAGAGCGGCCACACCGCGCCGAACACGGCTGCCGCGGTGATGTCGCTGATCGCGGCCGCCACGATGGCGAGCAGACCGAGAACCGTGCCCGCAGCGGCCAGCGGCACGGCGGCGAGATTCGCGACGATGCCGACCGTGGAGACTTGATTGAAGTGCACGAGCGTGACGGGCAGCACCGCGAGCTGTGCCGCCACGCTTACCGCCAGACCGGCTGCGAGCCCGCGCCGCGGTACCGGCGCCAGCACGATGCCCGCGGTGGCGGCGAACGAGAGCTGGAAGCCGGGATCGAGCAGGTCGCCTGGGCGCACGGCGAGGATGCCGAGCGCCGCCAGCGCCAGGCTGTTCGTGACCGAGGCCTCGCGATCGAGCAAGACCGCGGCGAGCACGAGCACGCCCATGATCGTCGCGCGGACCACCGACGGCTCCGGGCCGACGACCGCAGCGAACGCGAGCACCGCGACGATTCCCGTGGCGGCCGCCGCGCCCCGGCCGCCGCCGGCTGCGCGCACGAGAACCCAGACTGCGCCGGCGAGCAACGCGACGTTGAAGCCGGACACCGCCAGAATATGGAAGATGCCGGCGCTCCGGAACGCGTCCTGCACGTCGGGCGGCAGTCCGGTCCGCGCGCCGAGCACGAGTCCGCCGAGCAGGCCAGCCGACACGGGTGGCAGCCAGTCGGAAAACGCGGCGACCGCGAACTGCCGTACGCGAGCCGGCCACGCCGGCGCAGGCGGCTCGAGGGGCACCACGCGCGTGGACGATGCGGTGCCGGTGACGTGGATGCCGTCCCGGGCCAGCCGCGCCACGGCGTCGAACACACCCGGATCGAGCAGTCCGTGAGGCCGGTCGAGCCGCGCGTCGACCCGGATGCGTTGGCCATCGGCGAGCGCCGGCGGCGGTCCGTAGAGCGACAACAAGATGCGCCCAACATGCGGGACGTCATCGACACGGACGACGTCGAGCGTCAACCGCGTGCGCTCGGGCGCCCACGTGACGGGGTCCGCGGCCAGTCGGCCCTCCACACGCGCGGTCGACGGCAACGCCAGCCGACCGACGTGATCGGGCGGCAGCGGCGCCGGCTCGGCACGGAGTGTGCCGAGCATGACGACCGCGACGAGCAGCGGCGCCAGCGCATGAGCCGCCTGACCGAGGACGAGCACCAGCGCACCGGCCGCGAGTGCCGCGAGCAGCAGCGCCCACGCCGCGCGTGGCGGCATCGCCGGCGCGAGCGCGATGCCGACCGCGAACGCGACTGCAGGAGGTGCCAACGGCATCGCGAGCGTCCGAGGGACGGCGACGCTCACGGGGTGTTCACGGCGAGGCGGGCGCGCAACCGGGCGAGGGTGGTTTCACCGACCCCGCGCACCCGCCGCAGGTCGTCCACGGACGAAAAGGGTCCGTCACGCGTGCGGAGGTCGACGATCCGCGCAGCGAGGGCCGGGCCCACGCCGGGCAGGCGCTCGAAGTCGGCGGCGCTTGCTGCGTTGACATCGAGCGGTGTCGCGTCGTCCCGGTGGCGGCGCCGAAGACGCGACGGCTCCCGGTGTGGTGTGTCGGCATCTGCTGATGCGGCGGTCGCCGATCGCAGCGTCGCGGATCTGGTGACGGCGCGCCGCGTGCCTGGCTCGACGGTGGGCCCCGGTGGTGGGCTCGGCGCGGCGGCGCGGTCGAGACTCTCGAGATAGGCGACGGTGTCGGTATTCGCGCGTCGCCACCGGTCGATCCCGAGACCGCAGGCGGCGACGGCCGCTGCGCCGAAGAGCAGGACGATCTGCCGACGCGTGTAGTCGAGCACGCGGCGACCATCGCACGTGCGCCGCGAACGCCGCTAGAGTGGACAAATCGTGACAGGAGCCGGCATCAAGCCGGCGAGGGCGACTCGAGATTCGAGCGTCAGTAGGCGAGTGGCAGCGACAGCGTCAGCGTCGGGCCGGGGCCTTCACCCTCGGCGGTGAGCGTGCCGCCGTGATGCTCGATGAGCTGGCGCGCGACGCTCAAGCGCAAGCCAGCCGTCGGAGCCACGCTCGCACCGACCATGCTGACCGCGAGCACCGCGTGGGCGCCCGCGCGCGAGAGTCGCGTGCACACGCGGCCACCGGCGGGCGTGGAGCGAACGGCAGCTTCGAGCAGCCGCTGAGCGGCCTGGCGCAAACGACGACGGTCGCCCGCGACCTCGACGGTTTCCGGTTCTCCAGCGGTTTCGACGTCGACGCCCTTCGCGCGCGCCTCGTCGGCGACGGCGTTGACCGCAGCGTCGACGACGTTGCCGAGGTCGACCCGCCGCGAGGCGAGCTCGGGCGCCACCGCCACGTACCGCGCGGCGAGCCGCGCCTCGCGTGCGACGGCCGAGAGTGCACGCACGGCGGTGCGCGCCGCGCCGGTCTTTGCCGGATCGGCGGTCGCTCGCAGCGCCCGGCCCAGCGAGGCGAGCGGCGCGCGGAGCTCGCCACCGACCATTTGCAAGAGGTCGCGTGCCATCCCACGCCGCCGCTCGGCGTCCAGTGCAAGCGCCGCGCGCCATGCGAGATCCTGCGCCAGGCGGACTTCGTTGTCGCCCAGGTCGCGGCCGGGCGCGGCGACCAGCGTGATCGCGCCGAGCACGCGACCGCTGACGGCGAGCGGCGCGATCACGTAGCGCTCGACTCCGAGGCCGACCAGCGTCTGATGCTCGTTTGGCTCACCACGCACGGCGAGATCGGCGACGTCGGCGTGGGAGCCGACCCACTGCGCGGTGCCTGTATCGAGCGCGCGCATGAGCCCGCCCGCGGGTTGCGCGGCAACCGGGCCGAGAAGCTGCGCGGCGCGCGCCTCGATGGCGGGGTCGCGATGGACGACCGCGACGCGGCAGAAGGTGCCGTCCGGCTCGCGCAGGTCCACGGCACACCAGTCGGCCAGGAGCGGTACCGCCAGCCGCGCGACCGCCGCGAGACCTTGGGCCGGGTCCGGCGCGGCGGCGAGCGCGGTGACGGCGTCGGCGAGAAATGCCGCATGGCGGGTGGCCGCCTCGAGGGCTAAGCGGGCCCGCCGCTCGCCCTCGTAGAGCCGCGCGTTGCGAATCGCGACGCCGAGCCGGTCGCCGACCAGCTGCAGCAGGCGCGCGTCGTCCGCACTGAAGCGACGGCGCGCGATGCGCGCGGCGTGTACGACGCCGGTGGTGTATCGATCGACGGAGAGCGGCACGCCGACCAGCGACCGCACGCGCGCGTGCCTCAGCGGCGGCACGTCGACGTCAGCTCGGGCAGCGTCCTCCACGAGCAGGGCGCGACGTGTGGTCGCGATCCGTCCGCTGAGACTCTCGCCGATGGGCACGCGCACGTCGGAGTCCGTTTCGAGCCCTACCGAGCCCACGAGCCGCAGGTGCGCGCCGTCCTCCGTCGGCAGCAGGATCAGCGTGCTGTCTGCCTCCAGGACATCGCGGATGCGCTCGAGCACGCGCCGCAGCAGCGGCTCCTCCGACAGGTCGGCCAGCGCAGCCTCCGTGATGCTCTCGAGCCGCTGCACCATCTCGGCGGCCGACTCCATCTCGTTGCGCGCGACCTGCTCGCGGAGAAGCAGCTCGTCTCGCTCCTGCTCGACCCGTTTGTGCTCGGTGACATCGATCATCAGCCCACGGAGGCGCCCGCCCTCGGCCGGCTGCACCCGGTCGCGCAGCCAGACGTGGCGCCCGTCGGCGGTGACCGCGCGGAATTCGTGCTCGATCGCGTGCGTCGCGGTCATCGCTTCGCCGTAGCGCGCCAGGACGCGGTCGCGGTCGCGCGGGTCGAGAATCTCGTCCCACACGTCCGGCGCGCCGAGCCAGCGCTCGATCGGATAGCCGAGCAGCTCCTCGGCGCGTCGGCTGACGAACGTACAGGCCAACGATGCCGCGTCGGCCTCCCACACGATGGCGTCGACGCCGTGCACGAGGTCACGGAACCGGTGCTCGGCTTCGATCATTTCGTCGCGGGGCTCGACGTTGTCTGTCATGCGATCGACCGTTCTCGCAGCGAAATCCGCAAGGGGCGTGCCATGCATGCCACCGCGACATCCTGGATTGTAAAAGCTCCTGAGCGTTTCTTCTCACGGCCGCGCGCAGCGAAGTCGCGCGCACGTGCGCGGTGTCGAGACCGATCTGGCACGGTAATCGTCACGGCGCGTGTCCAGTCTGCGCACCCGTTTGCAGCGGCGCGTGTCACGGCACGAGCGCGGCCCGGCTGATGCGCGTCGTCTCGCGGTTGTGCCACTCGGAATCCGCGAACGCCTGATTGATCGCGTCGAGCGGGTACTTGTGCGAGACGAGGCGATCGAATGGAAAGCGTCGCTGGTTGCGCACGAGGAAATCGAGAGCGCGGGGGATGACGGCGGCGTCGTACATGATGACGCCCACGATGCGCTTCGCACCCCACACGAGTGTGGCGGGCTCGAGCTCGACCTTGGCGCCTCGGCTGATCGTGCCGATCTCCAGATACGTGCCGCCCGGCCGCAGCATCTCGATGCCCTCGGGAATCACCTGCGGGAACCCGACGAAGTCGCACGCGACGTCGGCCCCGAGGCCGCCCGTCCACCGCCGTACGAGCGCCACGCGCTCCTTGCGGTCCGCGACCTCTTTCACGTTGATGACGTGATCGGCGCCGAAGGCCTGCGCGAGCTCGAGGCGCCCGGGGATCTGGTCGACGACGACCACGCACGCCGCACCCATGTCCTTCGCCACCGCCGCCGCCTGAACGCCGAGACCGCCCGCTCCCTGGATCACCACGCTGTCGCCGAACCGGAGCCCCGCCTCCTGGAGCCCGAAGATGACCTGCGAGAGGGCGCAGTTCACGGGCGAGACCAGCTCGTCGCTCAGCGCGTCGGGCACGACGAAGAGCGCGCCGCCGGGCCGCAGATAGTAGTACTCGGCGAACGCGCCATGGAAGTGCGGAAAGTCGCGGGGCCCGCGCGGACGCTCGATCTTTGCAGGGCAGGCCGCGGGCTGCTTGTTGAGACACACGTAACAGCGGCCACACGGATAGAAATACGTGTACGCAACGCGGTCGCCCTCGCGCAGCGGCCGGCCGAGCGAATCGGTCGTGACGTTGCGGCCGAGGCGCGCGACGCGACCCGTCATCTCGTGGCCGAAGATCCACCCGTCGTCCGGCAGCCGCAGCGGCGCGTCGCCGCGCCAGAAGTGCAGATCGGAGCCGCACACATTGGCGAGCGATACCTTGATGAGAACGGCGTCCGGCTCCACCTCCGGCAGCGGCACCTCACGGATCTGGAACGGCTTGCCCGGACCGAAGAAGACGGCGGCGCGGCCGGTACTCATGACTTCTCCCGGCCGAGCTCGAAGGTGTCGTGCAGCGCGCGGACGGCGAGCTCGGCGTATTTGTCCTCGATCACGCACGAGATGGCGATCTCGGACGTCGAGATCATCTGGATGTTGATGCCTTCCTTCGAGAGCGCGGTGAACATCCGCGCGGCCACGCCCGAGTGGCTGCGCATGCCGACGCCGACGATCGAGACCTTGGCCACCCGCTCGTCGTGGACGACCTTTTCGGCACCGACCGCCCGGCCGATCTCCTCCAGGGCTGTTTGCGCGCGCCGATGATCGCCGCGCGGCACCGTGAACGAGATGTCCGTGAACCCGTCGCGGCTGATGTTCTGGACGATCATGTCGACGACGACGGTTTTGGCCGCCACCGCGCCGAACACCTGGGCGGCGATGCCGGGCCGGTCCGGGACGCGGAGCAGCGAGATCTTCGCCTGGCTTCGGTCGTGGGTGATGCCCGTGACCACCGCCTCTTCCATCCCGCTCTCCTCCCTCGTCACGAGCGTGCCGGGATCCGGCTTGAACGTCGAGCGCACGTGCACGGTGACGCCGTACTTCTTCGCGAATTCGACGGAGCGGGCCTGGAGCACCTTGGCTCCCAGGCTGGCCATCTCGAGCATCTCGTCGTAGGCCACGCGAGGCAGCTTGCGCGCGTCGGGCACGATGTTCGGATCGGCCGTGTATACGCCATCGACGTCCGTGTAGATCTCACACACGTCGGCCTTCAGGGCCGCCGCGAGCGCCACGGCCGTGAGATCCGAGCCGCCGCGTCCGAGCGTGGTGACCTCGTCGGCATCCGAGAGGCCCTGGAATCCGGCGACGACGACGATCTCGCCGGCGTCGAGCGCGGCGCGCGCACGCTCCGGCGTGATGCGCGTGATCCGCGCTTTCGTGTGCGCGCGGTCGGTGCGCATGCCGATCTGCGGTCCTGTCAGCGAGCGCGCCTTGAGACCGAGCGAGTGCAGCGCCATCGCGAGCAGCGCGATCGTCACCTGCTCGCCGGTCGCGAGCAGCATGTCCATCTCGCGCGTGTCGGGCGTGGACGTGATGCGCGAGGCGAGCTGGAGGAGACCGTCGGTGGTCTTCCCCATCGCGGACACGACGACGACGAGCTGGTGCGAGGCCGCGCTCTCGCCGACACGCCGCGCGACGTTCTTGATCTTCTCCGCGTCGGCGACGGACGAGCCGCCGTATTTTTGCACCATCAATGCCATAGGCTCCGCAATCTACATGAGCGGCGCGCGCGCAGGCAAGCGCGCAGCAGCGCTCATGCGGCCGGTGCGGTGCGGCGCGCCTCGCCGAGCGAGACCTGCTCGCGCAGCAGATAGATCCAGCCGACGACGGTGAGCGGCACTACCGTGCTCGCGTGATAGAGGAGGGCGTACGCCAGCGCGGCCGAGCGGGCCACACCGAACACTTCGAGGGCGGCGGTGGCGGCGGCGTGAAACACGCCGACGTAGCCGGGTGCGGACGGCACGCTGATACCAACGCCGACGAACGCGATCACCGTCCAGGCGGCGCCGAACGGCAGGTCGAGGTGTACGGCGCGCAGCATTGCCCAGGCCGCCGTCGCGGGCATCAGCCACACGATCGCCGTCCACAGCGCGAGGCGCGGCAGGTGCGCGAGCGTGCGAATGCCGTCGAGGCCGCGAAGCCCGGAATCGAACACCGAAACGACGATGCGCGCCGCGGCGGGCCAACGGCCCAATAGCCGAAGCAGAATCCGCCGACACGTCTGGGGCGCGGCCGCCACGGCGACGAGCGCGGAGACGCCGATCACGTCGATCGCGAACAGCACCCCGGCGGCCCATTCCACGAAGCGCGGCACTGGGATCGTGAGGACGAGTACCGCGAGGATCAGCACGACGGCGAGGCTATCGAGGACACGCTCGACGACGAGCGTTGCCGTCACCAGCCAGTAGCTCTGCGCGCCCGTCATTCCGGTCGCCTCGCGTAACTTTCGCCCGAGCACGTAGATGCGCACGACCTCGCCCGCGCGCAGCGGCAGGACGTTGTTCGCCATGTAGCCGATCATGGTCGCCGGCACGATGCCCGGGGGCTCTGGCCCCGGCGGAAACAGCCAGCGCCAGCGTCGCGCGCGCGCCCAGATTCCGACCACGCCGACGACGACCGCGACCGCGACCCAGGCCCAGTTTGTCGCCGCCAGCTGGTGGCCGAGCTCGCGCAGGTTGACGCTCGCGAACAGGTACGCAAACAGCGCGACGCTGACCGCCAGACCGAGCAGCAGACGAAGTCGGTGGCTCAGAGACCCAGCTGCGCCAGGACCGCGTCGATCGAGGCGGGGACAGAGGTGGGACGCGACGCCGACTCGAGCGCCGTGTCCGGATCTTTCAAGCCGTGGCCGGTGAGCGTCAGCACGACGGTCGAGCCGCGCTCGACACGACCCGCCTTGACGATCTTCACGAGTCCGGCCACCGTCGCCGCGGATGCCGGCTCCATGAAGATGCCTTCCTCGCGCGCGAGCATCCGGTAGGCGCGCAGGATCTCGTCGTCGGTGACGATGTCGACGAAGCCGCGGCTGTCTTTTACCGTCTCGAGGGCTGGGCCCCACGATGCGGGATTGCCGATCTTGATCGCCGTGGCGACCGTGCGCGGCGCCTCGATCACACGATTCTCGTAGATCGGCGCCGCGCCGGCGGACTGAAAACCGACCATGCGGGGCAGCGCGTCGATCTTGCCGTCGCGGTGGTACTCACGGTACCCGCGCCAGTACGCGGTGATGTTGCCGGCGTTGCCGACGGGAATGAGGTGATAGTCGGGCGCGCGGCCGAGCTGGTCGACCACCTCGAACGCGCCGGTCTTCTGGCCCTCCAGCCGGAACGGGTTCACCGAGTTCACGAGCGTGACGGGATGTGTTTCGGCGATGCGACGGACGATGTCGAGCGCCTGGTCGAAATTGCCCTCGAGGACGAGCACCCTCGCGCCGTGAATGGCCGCCTGCGACAGCTTGCCGAGCGCGACGGAGCCGCGCGGAACGATCACGAACGCACGCAGCCCGGCGCGCGCGGCGTACGCCGCGGCCGACGCGGACGTGTTGCCGTGGACGCGCAGATCACCGCGCGTGAACCCGACTCGACGGCCTTGCTGATCGCCATCGTCATCCCGCGGTCCTTGAAACGAGCCGGTCGGATTGAAGCCTTCGCACTTGAGATAGATCGACAGGCTCGCATCGGTCGCCTCGGCCAGCCGCGGCGCCGGCACGAGCGGCGTGTTGCCTTCGAGCAGCGTCACCACCGGCGTCGTGCCGGTCACGGGCAGATAGGACCGGTACGTCTCGATGATCCCCGGCCACGCCGCACTGCGAGCGCCGGCATTGTCGGGGTGAGCGCGCGGGGCCGTTCGGAGGGGGGCGAAGCCCCCCTTCGATGTGCTCATGCCGGGCCGCCCTCGACGCGGATCATCGTCGTCGCGCCGGTCACGTCCCGGAGTCGATCGATCTTCGCGAGTGCCAAGCGCATGTCGCGCTCACGCGCCTCGTGGGTCACGATGACGACGGGCACAGCCTCGCGCGTGCCGCGCCCTTTCTGGATGACATTCGCGATCGAGATGTCGTTCTCGCCGAGAATGCCGGCCACGCGCGACAGCACGCCGGGTTTGTCGTGCGCCATCACGCGCAGGTAGTAGCAGCAGCGGATGGCCTCCATGGGCCGCAGCGGCAGCGCGCCCGCGCCGACCGACGGCAGCTCGAGCGCCAGCGCGGGAATCCCGTGTGCGATGTTGCGCGCGATCTCGAGCGCGTCCGACCACACCGCCGACGCCGTCGGCATCTGGCCCGCGCCGCGTCCATAGAACATGAGGTCGCCCACCGCGTCGCCCGTGATGAACACGGCGTTGAACACGCCGGAGACGGCGGCGAGCGGCGAGATCGCGGGAATCATCGTCGGGTGCACGCGTGCTTCGACGCCGCCCTCCACGGCTTTGGCGATGGCGAGCAGCTTGATGCGATAGCCGAGCTCGCGCGCGTACGCGATGTCGGCGGCGGTGACACGCGTGATGCCTTCGGTGTGGATGTCCTTGAGGTCGATGAACGTCCGGAACGCGAGCGAGACGAGGATCTGCAGCTTGTGCGCGGAGTCCATCCCCTCGATGTCGAGCGTCGGATCGGCCTCCGCGTACCCGTGGGCCTGCGCTTCCTTGAGCACGAGGCCGAAGTCGAGATTCTCGTCCGTCATCTTGGACAGGATGTAGTTGCACGTGCCGTTGACGATCCCGGCCAGGGACAGGATCGAATTGGCGGCCAGGCCTTCCTTGACGGCGCGGATCAGCGGGATGCCGCCCGCGACGGCGGCCTCGAACGCCAGCGTGACGCCGCGTCGTCGCGCCTCCCCGTACAGCTCGGCGCCGTGGTGCGCGAGCAGCGCCTTGTTCGCGGTGACCACATGCTTGCCCGCGGCCAGCGCGCGGAGGATGAACGTGCGCGCCGGCTCGAGACCGCCCACCAGCTCGATGACGACGTGCACGCGCGGATCGTCGAGGATTTTCGAGATGTCGGTCGTCATGGGGAGCGCGGACAGGTCGAGGCCCTCGCGCGGTCGCACGAGGTCGGTGTCGGCGATGCCGGCGAAGGTCAGGCGGCAGCCCGCGCGCTCCTCGAGCATGGGCCGCTGGGCGGCGAGGATCTTCACCACGCCGGCCCCCACGGTGCCCAGGCCCAGGAGGCCGATGCGAACGTCGCCGACGGAGCTCACCGCGATGTGGTCTGCCGAGTCAGCGCTGCAGTTGCTTGAGGCCGCGCAACGCCTGCCGGATCCGCTGCTCGTTCTCGACGAGGGCGAAGCGCACATACCCTTCGCCGTACTCGCCGAAGCCGATACCGGGCGACACCGCCACCTTCGCTTCTTGAATACAGAGCTTCGCGAATTCCAGGGAGCCCATGCTGCGGAACGCCTCGGGAATGGGGGCCCACACGAACATCGTGCCCTTGGGCTTCGGCACCTGCCACCCGAGCTTGTTCAGGCCGTCGACGAGCACGTTCCGGCGCTTGCGGTGCAGCTCGACGATGTCGTCGACGACTTTCTGATCGCCCTCCAGCGCAATGATGCTCGCGATCTGGATCGGCTGGAACGCGCCGTAGTCGAGATACGACTTGATGCGGGCCAGAGCGCTCACCATGCGGGCGTTGCCGCAGACGAACCCGATCCGCCAGCCCGGCATGTTGTACGACTTCGACAGCGAGAAGATCTCGACGCCGACGTCTTTCGCGCCCGGCACCGAAAGAAACGACGGCGGCTTGTAGCCGTCGTACGTGAAGTCGGCATACGCGAAATCGTGCACGACCATCAGCCGGTGCTCGCGCGCGAAGTCGACGACCTTCACGAAGAAGTCGCGATCGACGCACATCGTCGTCGGGTTGTGCGGAAACGAGAGGATCAGCAGCTTGGCCTTGGGCCAGGCGAGCTTGGCGGTTTCCTCCAGGCGAGCAAAGAAGTCACCGTCCGGCGTGAGCGGCACCGAGCGAAGATCGCCGTCGGCGATCACGACCGAATAGGAGTGGATCGGGTACGTCGGGTTCGGCACAAGCGCGCCGTCGCCGGGCTGCAGCACCGCCAGCGCGAGATGCGCCATGCCTTCTTTGGCGCCGATCGTCGCGATGACCTCGGAGTCGGCGTCGAGCTCGACGCCGTAGCGGTCACGGTACCAGGTCGTCATCGCCCGGCGCAGCCGCGTGATGCCGCGCGACGCCGAGTAGCGATGGTTCTTGGGATTCTTGGCCGCTTCGATGAGCTTGTCGACGATGTGCTTGGGCGTCGCCATGTCGGGGTTGCCCATGCCGAGATCGATGACGTCCTCGCCGTGAGCGCGCGCCTTCGTCTTCAAATCGTTGACGATCGCGAAGACGTACGGCGGAAGACGCTTGATCCGGTAGAACTCGTCCATTCGCGGGCCCCCTCGACGTGTTCCGCGATCATACCGAAGCGCTGCGCAAAGTGTCAACGAACCAAGGCGTGACGCGGACTTACGCGTCGGAAGCCGGGGCTCCGGCACGCTCGTTAGCCACTCCGACACGGCAGTCATGGCAGGTCGCTGACGAACTGTCGCGACCGATCGGTCGAAGTGCTTGATTCTGTAGTCGCGGTTCTCGGCACGTCGATTGCGCCCAAGGGCGCCGCATGGCTGACAGCCCCGCCGCCTTTGCGCTACCGGAGCGCGCCGCCGAGACCTTCGGCCTCACCGCGCCATCGCCTCGGCGTCGGTGGTTCCGGCGTTCGTCGACCGGGAGCCCCGCGGTCGCGCCGTCCGCGCGACGCCGGCCCGTCAATCGACGTCGCGCGCAGTTCAGTCTGCTCGTCGTCCGCGGCGACGGCGTCAGGGTCGTACGATTCAACTTCGCCCGTCCCCTGGCCGTCGCCGGCGCGCTGACGCTCGCCGTGAGCCTGTCGACGGTGGGCGTGCTGCTGCGCGACTGGCTGCACCTCCGTCAGGTCACGAGGGACGCCGTGACGTTCGCGGCCCGGATCGACGAGCAACGCAGGACCATCGAGGACTTCAACCGTCGCGTGGCCGCGCTCCGCAAGGAAGTCGGCTCGTGGCAAGAACTGCATGCGCGGATCGAGGAGCCGTTCGGCCCGGCAGAATCGGGACGCACCGGCCGCGACCGGGGCATCGGCGGCGCCACGACGGCGTCACTGCCCATCAGCGGCGTGTCGGCGAGCGATGAGCTGAATCGGCTGACCGAGACGCTCATGCGCGAGGGCGAGAATCTTCGAGCACTCGATCGCGTCATGATGCGCGCCGGCAAGGCGATCGCCTCGCTGCCGTCGCGCTGGCCCGTGCATGGCTCGGTGAACTCCGAGTTCGGCAACCGGAAGTCGCCATGGACGAGCGAGCGTGAGTTCCACGCCGGGCTCGACATCGGTGCAAACCGCGGCACGCCTGTGCAGGCACCGGCCGCGGGGACGGTGGTGTTCGCGGGCACCGCGCCCGAGTACGGCACCGCGGTGATCCTCGACCATGGCCAGGAGGTCAAGAGCCTGTACGGTCACCTCTCACAGGTGAGCGTGAAGGTCGGACAGAAGGTCGAGCGCGGCGGTCTGATCGCGTACACGGGCAACACGGGACGTTCCTCCGGGCCGCACCTCCACTATGAGGTGATCGTCAAAGGCCGTCCCGTGAATCCGCGCGCGTACCTGTGGAACTAATCCCGTCCCGCTAGGTCGTCTCGTCCACCCGGCGGCCGTCGATCTCGATGAAGACGAGCGGACGGTCGGTCCCGCCGCGCACCCACACCGCCGATGCGACCGCGCCCGTCTGCGCGTTCAAGCCTTGCCACACGCCGCCCGAGGCGGCGCGGCTCGCCGGGTTGCGCGTCACCTCGCGCTTGCACTCCTGGAATCCTTCGCGCGCGAGCGCATCGACGACCTCGTCGGGCTCGGCCAGCCAGCCGGCGCCCGTCCATTCCATACGGCCTCCGTGACACAACTCGCGCAGATGCTGCGGTCCCTGCATTGGCCCCTCCTTGGTGCGTGTCCGGCGCAGACCGCGTGACGGGCTGCAATCAGAGCGCCATCGGCGTCGCGCTCGCCGCGGTCGCACAACGGCGCATCACGCGCGAACGCGACGGTCCGACCGATGTTGACATCGCCGCCCGGGGTGATGCAGAAGAGGAAGAACTTTCACGCCGCGTTCGCGAATCGAAAAAACTTCGCTTGCGTGCGCGCGAGTCGGCCGCCTAGCCGCGACGCGCCAGGAATTCCAGACACATCGCGTTGAACGCGTCGGCCCGTTCCCACATGTAGGCGTGGCCGGCACCCGCGATGATCTTCATTTCAGCCCCGGGCACGCGCTCCGCGATCGCGTGCGAGAAGCGCGGCGGAACGAGGATGTCGTGGTCGGCGACGCTGACGAGCGTCGGGCAGCGCAGCTGCTCCAACCGTTCGAGCGTGTCGTGTCCGCGCACGGCTTCGCCCTGGCGATAGAAGCCGACGAGCGACTGTGGATATGGATTCGCGAGCGCGTTCTGCAGCACGAGCTCGACGAACTGGGGCCGCTCCGCATAGGTCACCGGCGCGAACAGCCACAGCCCGAGCGTGCGCAGCCATTCGTCGCGCTCGAGCTTGGGCCGCACACGGCGCCAGGCGTCGGTCAGCGCGTGCATGTAGGCGTCGGGGCGGGCGAGCGTTGCGTGCAGCTGCAGCGTCCGGACTCGCGCCGGATGCCGCAGCGCGATCTCCTGCGCGATCATGCCGCCCATCGACACGCCGCACACGTGCGCGCGGTCGACGCCGAGGGCATCCATCAGCCCCACGGTGTCGTCGGCCATCATCGGCGTGCTGTACGGCTGGTCGGGCGCGTCGGTCTGCCCGACGCCGCGATTGTCGAACGCGATGACGCGATACTTCTCCACGAACGCTGGGACTTGCAGGCCCCACGCAAGGTGATCGCCGCCGAACCCCATGACGAGCACGAGCGGGTCGCCCGCGCCCGCCTCCATGTAGAACATCTCGATGTCGCGGACGCGCAGCTTGGGCAGGGGACGCCTCAGCCGATCGCGACGCCGGTGCGCACCTGGCAGGCGACCCAGTGTCCCGGCGAGATCTCCTTCAGCACCTGCTCGTTCTGCGAGCACGAGGGAACGCGCAGACTGCACCGCGTGTGGAATCGGCAGCCCGACGGCGGGTTGATCGGGCTCGGCACGTCACCCTCGAGCAGGATCCGCTTGCGCTTGAGCGTGGGGTCGGGAATCGGGACCGCGGAGAGCAGCGCCTCGGTGTACGGATGCTTGGGGTTCGCGTACAGCTCTTTGGCCGGCGCGATCTCGACGATCTTACCGAGGTACATCACGGCGACTCGCGTGCTGATGTGCTCCACGACCGACAGATCGTGCGCGATGAAGATGTAGGTGAGACCGAACTTCTGCTGCAGATCTTCGAGCAGGTTGATGATCTGCGCCTGGATCGACACGTCGAGCGCGGAGACCGGCTCGTCCGCGATGATCAGCTTGGGACTCACCGCGAGCGCGCGCGCGATACCGATGCGCTGCCGCTGGCCGCCCGAGAACTCGTGCGGGTACCGGCGCAGGTGCTCGGACGAGAGCCCGACCGTTTCGAGCAGCTGCACCACGCGCTCTTCGCGCGCCCTGCGGTTGGGCGCGAGTTTGTGGATGACCAGCGCCTCACCGATGATCGAGCCGACGGTCATCCGCGGATTCAGCGACGCGTACGGGTCCTGAAAGATGATCTGCATCTCCTTGCGGAGCGCGCGCAGGGAGCGCTTGTCGAGCGTCGTGACGTTTTTGCCCTCGAAGGTCACCTCGCCTGACGTCGGCTCGATCAGACGCAGGATCGAGCGGCCGGTGGTGGACTTGCCGCAGCCAGACTCGCCCACGAGCCCGAGCGTCTCGCCCGGCATGACGTCGAACGAGACATCGTCGACGGCGTGCACGCGCGCGACCTCGCGTGAGAAGAGCCCGCCGCGAATCGGGAAGTACTTCTTGAGGTTGCGGACCTTGAGGAGCGGCTCTGGCATGGGGGCCTCTCAGTAGAGGAAGCAGGCCACCTTGTGGCCCGGCCGCACTTCCTTGAGCGGCGGCGTGTTCTCGAAGTGCATGGGCTTGGCCAGCGCGCAGCGAGGTGCGAAGCGACAGCCCGGCTTCGCCTCGCCGCGCAGGATCGGCACCGTCCCAGGGATCGGCTCGAGCTTCTTCCTGCTGGTGGCCGCCACGTCGATGCGTGGAATGGACCGCAGCAGCCCCTGGGTGTAGGGGTGCAGTGGCTCCTTGAACAGCTCGCCCACCGGCGCCTCTTCCACCACCTGCGCGCCATACATGACGACGACGCGCTGTGCGGTCTCGGCGATGACGCCCATGTCGTGCGTGATCAGCATGATCGCCATGCCGAGCTTGGCCTTGAGCTCGTTGAGCAATTCCAGAATCTGCGCCTGGATGGTCACGTCGAGGGCGGTGGTCGGCTCGTCGGCGATCAGTAGATTCGGATTGCACGACAGTGCCATGGCGATCATCACGCGCTGCCGCATGCCGCCCGAGAGCTGATGGGGGTATTCCTTCACCCGACGCTCGGCGTTCGGGATGTGGACGATCTTCAGCATCTCGACGGTCTTGTCCATCGCGTCCCGTCGCCCCAGTCCCTCGTGAAGCCGGATCGCCTCCGCGATCTGCTCACCCACCGTGAAGACGGGATTGAGCGACGTCATCGGCTCCTGGAAGATCATCGCGATCTCTTTGCCACGGATCTTCCGCATCTGCGACGGGGACAGGTTCAGGAGGTTCTTGCCGTTATAGATGATCTCGCCCTGCACGATCCGTCCCGGTGGCTGCGGGATGAGCCGCATCACGCTGAGCGCGGTGACCGATTTGCCGGAGCCCGACTCGCCCACGATGCCGAGCGTCTCGCCCTTGTTGATGTGAAGGTCGATCCCGTCGACGGCTCGGACGACGCCCTCGTCGGTGAAGAAGTGCGTCTTCAGCCCTTTGACCTCGAGGAGCCGTTCGGCCATGCCGCCTCCCGTTCGCGCTACCAGCGAGTCGTCAGCTCGCGGAACGCTTCGAGCGCCCGCGAGATATCTTCGGCGTCCACGTCTTTGTGGGTCACGCACCGGATGGCGCCCGGCGCCATGGCGTGGACCTTCACTTTTCGCGCCGCGCAGCCTTTCACGAGCTCGGTGGCCGCGGCCGGGCCCCGCTCGACGCGCATGATCACGATGTTCGTCTGCACGGTGGAGAGGTCCACGCGCAGCCCCGGCAGCTTCGCCAGCCCCTCGGCGAGACGCCGCGCGTTCCGGTGGTCTTCGGCGAGCCGGTCGACCATGCGCTCGAGCGAGACGATGCCGGCCGCGGCGAGCACGCCGACCTGCCGCATGCCGGCGCCGAGCATCTTGCGCCAGCGGCGCGCGCGCTCGACGAGCTCCGTGGAGCCGCAGATCACCGAGCCCACCGGCGCGGCGAGCCCCTTTGACAGGCAGAACGTGACGGAATCGACGGCGCGCGTGAAGTCGGCGGCGGGACGCCCGAGGGCCACCGCCGCGTTGAACAGCCGCGCCCCGTCGAGGTGGACGGCGACACCCGCCTCGTGCGCGACCGTGGCCACCGCGGCGATCTCTTCCGGCGTGGCGCACGTCCCGCCGTGACGGTTGTGCGTGTTCTCGATGCACACGAGGGCCGTCTCCGGCACGTGGATATTGGCCGGACGGATCGCCTCGCGCACCTGTTCGGGGCTGAGAAAGCCGCGCTCCGTTTTCATGGGGCGCATCTGCAGCTGCCCGACAACGGGCAGGCCGGCCACCTCGTTGTTGAAGACGTGCGAGTCGTAGTCGAGGACGATTTCCTGCCCGGACCGGGTCTGCGCGAGCACCGAGATGAGGTTGCCCTGCGTGCCCGACGTCACGAAGAGTCCCGCGGGCTTGCCGAGCCGCTCCGCGGCGAGCGCCTCGAGGCGGCGCACCGTGGGATCTTCGCCGAAGACGTCATCACCGACGTCGGCGCGCGCCATGGCCTCGCGCATCTCGGGCGTCGGCTGCGTGAGCGTGTCGGATCTGAGATCGACGATGTCATGCATTTAACGTTGAGCCCTCAGCCGCTGCGCAGCGCGCTTGCCCCACTCGGTATACGAGTAATCGTTGGCGACCTGACGCAGCAGGTCGACCGCGTCCTTGTCGCGTCCCTCGCTGAAGTTCACGTCGGCGAGCAGCGACAGCGCTTCCGGGATCACGGGCGCGCGCGGATAATCCTTGATGACCTTCTCGAGCCGCTGCCGCGCGCCACCGGGATTGCCCTGGTTGAGATAGTACGCGGCCACCCAAACTTCTTTCTGCGCGAGGCGTCCGCGACATACCTCGAGCTTTGCGAGCGCATCGGTCGCGTAACGTGACTCCGGATACTCCTTCACCAGCTTCTTGAATTGCTCCATCGCTTTCTGCGCGAACGCCTGCTCCTGCTCGATCGGCTTGATCTGGTCGTAATACGACATCGCGAGGCGGAACTGCACGAGGTCCGCGATCTGATGGCGCGGATAGAATGCGAGAAATCCCTCGAACTCTTTGATGGCCTTGTCGAAGTCGGGCTCGCGATAGTACGACTCGCCGATGAGGAACCGTGCGCGCGGCGCGTACGACGAGTTCGGATGGCGTTCCACCACCTTGCGGAACTGCTCACGCGCGTCGGCGTAGCGCTTCTTCTCGAGCTCGGACTGCCCGAGCTGATAGAGCTCTTCGGCAGGCAGGATCGGCGTCGGCTGCGGCTTGAGCCACGAGCAGCCGGCCGTGAAGAGGAGGAGCACGACGAGGAGCGACCGCAACATCGTGGGCAAGACATATAGCACATCGCCGCCGAAAAATCCTTTGACTTCGGCGGCCTGGGCCGGTATGACCAGTAGTCGCTGGAGGCCCCAATGGCGTTGCCCCGCATGATCCGAGTCCGCCAGACCTTCCCTCGGCCGCGCGTGCAGGACATCCCGGGCGCCGTTGCCGCCACACTCGGCGACGCCGCGCCGCGCATCCGCCCGGGCGATATCGTCGCCGTGGGCGCTGGAAGCCGCGGCATCGCGAACATCGACCGGGTTGTCGGCGCCACCGTGAAATGGCTGAAAGACCTCGGTGCGCGGCCCTTCGTGTTCCCCGCGATGGGCAGCCACGGGGGTGGCACCGCCGACGGTCAGATCTCGGTGCTCGAGCACTACGGGATCACGGAAGCGACGATGGGGTGCCCGATCCGCGCCACCATGGACGTCATCCAGGTCGGCGAGGCACTGGGGCTGCCCGTCTGGCTCGACGCATATGCGGCGGAGGCGGACTGGATCGGGCTCGTCAATCGCGTCAAACCGCACACGGACTTCAAGGGCTCCATCGAGTCGGGCCTGTTCAAGATGATGACGATCGGGCTCGGCAAGTGGAAGGGCGCGATCCAGTACCACCGCGCGAATGTCAACCATGGCTACGAGACGGTGATCACGGCCGTCGGTCGCGAGATGCTGGCGAAGGCGAGAATCGGGTTCGGCGTCGGCATCGTCGAGAACGGCTACGACGAGACGGCCCACGTCGAGGCGTTTGCCCCGGAGGCGCTCGAGTCCGGCGAGCGGCGGCTGCTCAAGAGCGCGCGCGACTGGATGGCGCGGCTGCCCTTCTCGCCGATCGACGTGCTGATCGTCGAGGAGATGGGCAAGAACATCTCGGGCTCGGGCATGGACACCAACGTGATCGGCCGGCCGTCCAATCCGCACGAGCCGTTTCCGGCGGACCCGAAGATTCTGTGGATCGTCGCGCTCGACCTGACCGACGACAGCTACGGCAACGCGGTCGGCATCGGCAACGCGGACTTTACGACGCGGCGGCTCGTCGACAAGATCGACATGAAGCCGACGCTCATCAACGCGATCACCGCGTGCGCGCCCAACGGCGCCAAGGTGCCGCCCACGTACGAGACCGACCGCGAAGCCGTCGAGACGGCGCTCTCGTGCATAGGCCTGACACCTCCGGAGCGCGCCCGGGTGATCCGCATCAAGAACACGCTCATGCTCGGCGAGATCGAGGTGTCGGAAGCGTTCGCACCGGAGATCGCCAAGCGCTCGGACCTCACGTCGCTCGGCGACCCGCTTCCGCTGCCCTTCGACGCTGCGGGACGGCTCGCGTCGCGCTGAGGCGCGACGTGCGTCCGTGCCGCGCGTAGCGGCGCCGCCCCTATGAGCTTCGGCGGCCGCCGTGTCGTCCTCGTTCTCGCGGGCGTCGCCGCGCTCGCTGCGATCGTGTGGGGTGGCGTGGTGTGGTACCGCAGCGCGACTCGCGTGACCACGGACGACGCCTACGTCGAGGGCGTGATCGCACCGGTGAGTGCCAAGATCACCGGCCACGTGGTCGAGCTGCTCGTCGGCGACAACCAGACGGTGAAGCGCAACGATCTGCTGCTGCGCGTGGACCCGCGCGATTTTCAGGCCCGCGTGGCGCAGGCGCGCGCCGCGGTGGCGGTGGCCGCGGCGAATATCAACGCGGCGCGCTCCGAAGTGCCGCTGGCCCGCGACGTGACACGCGCGCAAACGGACGAAGCCCGCGCCAATCTCGAGGGCTCGATGGTCCTCGTCAAGTCCGGCGAGGCCAACGTCGCCGAGTCGCGGGCGCGGCTGGAGGCCCGTCGCGCCGCCGTCGGTGCGGCAACCGCCGAGGTCGCCGCGGCCGAGTCGACGGTGCGCAAGACGACGCTCGAGATCGACCGCATGCGCCGCCTCATGAAGAACGACTTCGTGTCGCGGCGCGAGCACGACGACGCGCAGGCCGCGTACGACACGGCCGTGGCCATGCACGAGGCCGCGCGGCGACGCCTGACCCAAGCCGAGCAGGAGGTGCAGTCGGTCGAGGCCGAGCTCACGGCGCGCCAGCATGCCGTCGACGTGGCGCGGCAGAAGGTGGCCGAGGCACGCGGTGTCGTCGCGCGCGCGGAGGGGCAGCAGGGCCAGGTGACCGTCAAGCAGGCGGAGGTCGCGCGTTCGGAAGCCGCGCTGCAGCAGGCGCAAGCCGAGCTCGCCATGGCGGAGCTGCAGCTCGCGTACACCGAAGTCCGGTCCCCCGCGGACGGCGTGGTGTCCAAGCGCACCGTCGAGCTCGGGCAGGTGGTGCAGCCGGGGCAGCCGCTACTCGCGATCGTCCCGCTGCACGAGGTGTGGGTGCTTGCCAACTTCAAGGAGACGCAGCTGGCGCGCGTGCATCCCGGCATGCGCGCCGACGTGGAAATCGACGGCTTTCCCGGCAAAGTGTTCCACGGCGCCGTGGATTCGATCAGCGCCGGCACCGGTGCGCGCTTCTCGCTGCTGCCGCCGGAGAACGCGACCGGCAACTGGGTGAAGGTCGTGCAGCGCGTGCCGGTCAAGATCCTGCTCGAGCAAAAGGAGGTCGGCAACCCGCAGCCGCTGCGCGCGGGGATGTCCGCCGTCGTCACGATCCGGCTGCGCTGACGCGGTCAATAGCCCTTGCGCTTGTCGATCAAGGCGAGCAACGCGCGGCCGTCGGCGAGGCGCCGCAGGTTTTCACACAGCGTCGCGATCGCGCGGCCGGCGCGCCGGGGCGAGCCGCCCGCGGTGTGCGGCGTCACCACGACACGGGGATGACGCCAGAGCGGATGATCGAGCGGCAGCGGCTCGGGGTCGGTCACGTCGAGCCCGGCGCCCCAGATCAGCCCCTCGTCGAGCGCCGCCTTCAGATCGTCGCCGTAGACGATCTCGCCGCGCGTCACGTTGATGAGAATGGCGTGCCGCTGCATGCGGCGAAACAGATCGCGCGTGAAGAGATGATGCGTGGCCTTCGTGAGCGGCAGCGCGATGACGACCACGTCCGACGCGGCGAGCAGGTCGTGCAGCCGCTCCGCGTTCCAGAGCGTCACGCCGGGCTCGGGCGGCACGGCCTCGATGTCCACCGCGAGCACCTTCATGCCGAACCCGAGCGCGCGACGGGCCACGGCGCGGCCCGTGCCGCCAAAGCCGACGATACCCATCGTCTGCTCCCAGAGCTCGCGCTGCTCGCGCCGGATCGGCTCGCGCAGCCGAAAGTCGGGCTGGCGTAGCGCGGTGTGCACGCCGCGCGTGAGTGCGAGCAGCAGCGCGAAGGCGTGCTCGGCGAGGTGGATCCCGACCTCGCCCTTCTCGGACGCGAGAATGACGTCGCTCTCCACGAGCTCGGGTGACAGGATCGAATCCACCCCGGCGCCGAGACAGTGGTAGTACCGCAGCCGGCGCGCGTGCGTGAAGATCTCGGGAGTCACGCGGCCGAAGATGACGTCGGCGTCGACGATCTCCTGGCGCTGTCGCTCCGGCGTATTCGCCGCCACGAGGACGGAGTTTTTGCCGGCGGCCGCGAGGATCTCGGCCTGTTGCTCGGGGGTCAGGGAGGCGACGAGTGTCGAGATCGGCGTGTACAGAATTTTCATGGCGTCATGCCTTGACGTTGAAGAACAGCTCGCGCGCGGCCAGCCGGCGCTGATCGATGCTCGCGCGATCGGTGGCGACGAGGACGTAGAGCATGTTGAGGGCCGCCAGCGCCGACGGCACACCGCGCTTGGAGCGCTCGTAGACGAGCCGCGCCGTGAGACTGCGCCGTCCGCGCAGACGCTTGTGCAGGCGCTCGACGGCGGTCCGGCTGACGAGGTTGAAGTTGCCGGCGTCGCGCTTGCTCCGCGAGAGCGACATGACGAAATACTGCCTCGGATTCGAGAGCACGAAATAGTGCTGACGCTTGCCCTGGACCTCGCCGTGGAACTCCAGTCCCTTCGTCAGCGTGCCGACATCGAGCTTCATGCCGTCCTCACCTTTCTCGCCGCCACGGCCGCCTCGACGAACGCCAGCACCAGCGGATGCGGCCGTGCCGCGGTCGAACGGGTCTGCGGGACGAACAGCGTGCCGAGGAAGAACGGGTGGTCGGGCAGCTCGATCACCCGCACCTCGCCCTCCGCGTCCGAGCCGGTGATCGCGAGCGGCCCGCGGCCGAGCAGGCCCACGTATTCGGGATTCACGGCGAAGTTGCAGTAGTACGCTTCCGTCGCGGACAGGGCGCCATAGATCCGCGCCACCCGCGAGCCCGGCACGAAGCTCAGTCGCATCTCGCGGCCCGCGAGCGTGCACGCGAGCTCGGTGATGAACAGCCGCGAGGCGTACGGATCGTACTCCGCGTGCTGGGCGTCGCGGAAGCCGAGCACGTGGCGCGCGTACTCGAGGACCATGTGCTGGAAGCCGCCGCATGTGCCGAAGCACGGCACGCCCCGCTCGCGTGCGTGTCGGATCGCCCGCAGCGTCAGCTCGAGGTCTTTGTACGGGCTGCCCGGCGCGATCCAGAGGCCGTCGAAGCGCTGCGTCAGCGTGTCGTCGATGCCGGCCGTCGAGACCCACTGCGCGTCGACGGCCACATCGAGGCGTGCTTGCGCGTGCGCGATCGCCGCGGTCGTCGCCGCGTGCGGCGCGAAGCCGGGGGTGTACTCGCCGACGATCGCGATGGCCGTCATGTCCCGGGTCGCGTAGATTGTGGCACACAAGCGGCCAAAGACCGGCAGGAGGCGTCACGATGAGTGTGCGCAAGCGGATCGGCGTCATGGTGCCGTCGACGAACACGACGTGCGAGGCCGACTTCACCATGGTGGTGCCGCGCGAGATCACCGTGCACGGCCAGCGATTGTGGCTGACCAACGACGCCAACGGTGACGCCGCATACGAGCGCATGAACGCCGAGATCGAGAACGGCGCGCGCTACCTGGCGACCGCGCGCGTCGACGTGATCGCCTACGGATGCACGACCGGCTCGTTCTACAAGGGTCCGGGCTGGGACCGCGACATGATCGCGCTGATCGAGCGTGAGGCCCGCGTGCCGGCGGTCGCGACGACGCCGTCCGTGGTGGCGGCGCTCCGCGCACTCGGCGCACGGCGCCTGTCCGTCGCCACGCCGTACCCCGACTGGAACAACGGGCGGCTGCGCGCCTATCTCGAGGCCCAGGGCTTCGACGTGCTGAACGTCGACGGCGAGCCCGAAGCGGCCGCGTCAGGCAACCAGGGCATCAACGACCAGACCCCGGACTCCGTGATCGCATTCGCGTCGAAGGTGTGCCGGCCTGAGGCCGATGTCCTTCTCTGCTCGTGCACCGCGTGGCGCGCCGTCGAGGCCGTTGACGCGCTCGAGCGGCGCACCGGCAAGCCCGTCATCACGTCGAATCAGGCGACGATCTGGATGGCGCTGGGCGCGCTCGGGGTGACGGCGCCCGTGCGCGGATTCGGGCGGCTCTTCGAGCGGCCGGCGCCGGTCCTGGCGGGAGCCGAGCGGTGAACGTGACGCAGGTGAAACCGAGCATTCGCGAACTGGCGTCCGGCCTGCGGTTTCCCGAGGGGCCGGTCGCCATGCCCGACGGCTCGATCGTGCTCGTCGAGATCGAGCGCCGCACGCTGTCGCGCGTCATGCCGGACGGTCGCGTGCGCATCATCGCGGAGCTCGGCGGCGGGCCGAACGGCGCCGCCATGGGACCCGGCGGCAAGATCTACGTCACGAACAACGGGGGGCTCAAGTTCGTCGATCGACCCGGCAAGCTTTTTCCCGTCGCACAGGCGGATGACTACGTGACCGGCAGCATCCAGATCGTCGATCCCGAGACCGGCAAGTTCGAGACGCTCTACGATCGCTGCGACGGCCGCCGTCTGTGCGGGCCGAACGATCTGGTCTTCGACGACGCGGGAGGCTTCTGGTTCACCGATCTCGGCAAGACGCGCGAGCGCGACGCCGACCGCGGGGCCGTCTACTACGCCAAGGCGGACGGCTCGGCGATCCGCGAGGTGATCTTTCCGCTCGAGCGGCCCAACGGCATCGGGCTGTCGCCCGACGGGCGCACGCTCTACGTGGTCGAGACGCCGACCGCGCGCTGCTGGGCGTTTGCGCTGTCGAGCTCCGGGCAGATCGAATCCGCGAACGGTCCGTATCGCGGCGAGAAGGGCCGTGTCGTCGTCGGGCTCGCCGGCTACCAGATGTTCGACTCGCTCGCCGTCGATGCCGACGGCCACATCTGCGTCGCGACCCTCATTACGGGTGCGGTGAGCGACATCTGGCCGAACGGCAGCCGCGTCGATCAGTACATGCTGCCGGACATGATGGTGACCAATGTGTGCTTCGGCGGTGATGGTCTCAGGACCGCGTTCGCGACGCTCTCGATGGGAGGCCGCCTCGTCGCGTTCGAGTGGCCGCGCCCGGGACTGCCGCTGCGCTATCTGAATCGGTGACCGCGACCGCGCGGTCGACGGCGGTTACAGCAGCTTCTCCATCACGACGGTGTCGACCCACCGGCCATCGAGCAGACCCTGCTCGCGGTAGATGCCGACTGTGCGGAAGCCCATCCGCTCGTACAGCGCCATGCCGGCGCCGTTGAACGGGAACGCGGAGAGCACCATCTTGTGATAGCCGAGGGCACGCGCCAGGTCGATCAGATGCGCGAGCAGCTGGCGACCGACGCCTTTGCCGCGATATGCGCGCTCGACGTAAATCGAAAAGTCCGCGACGTGGCGGTACGCCTCGCGCGGATTGAACGCGTTTAGGCTCCCCCACGCGATGACGCGGCCGTCATCGTCGGCCACGACGACGGGATGCCGCGGCCCGCGCGCCGCGAGCCATTGCCGCCGCTCCTGGGGCGTGCGCATCTCGCTCTCGAGCGTGGCGAGACGATCTTCGATGCCCTGGTTGTAGATCTCGCAGATCGCGGTGGTGTCGCTCTCGACGGCGGGCCGCAGCGTGTACGGGCTCACGCGTGGCAACGACCGGCGGTCACGACCCGGTTCATGGCGCGACTATAATAGCCCGCGTGGTGCGAAGCACCTCGTTTCCGCTCCGCGCCGCGCGGCTCGCGTTGATCGCTCGCACGTAATCCACGACGCAAAGGAGACTGTCCCCGATGGCCACCGATCGTCCGCTCGTCGTGCTCGCCGGCCGCATTCCCGCCGCGGGTCGTGCCAACCTCGAGACCGAAGCGCGGGTTGTCCAGTGCGACGACGAGACGGAGGCCGGATTTCTGAAGATCGCCGCGGATGCCGACGGCCTGCTGTTCCGCGCCAAGCCGCGCTGCAGCGAAAGTCTCATGGCCGCGTGCAAGCGGCTGAAGGTCGTCGGTCGCCACGGCGTCGGCCTCGACACCGTCGACATTCCGGCGGCCACGAAGCTCGGTGTCGCGGTCGTGCACGCGCCGGGCAGTAACTCGCAGTCCGTGGCCGAGCATGCGCTCATGCTGATGCTGATGTCCGCGAAGCGCGCGCGCCAGGTCGACCGGTGGACGCGCGAGGGTAACTGGAGTGCGCGCGGCGGCGGCAACGCCGAGCTCAAGGGCAAGACGCTCGGCATCGTCGGCATTGGCAACATCGGCCGACTCGTGGCGAAGTTCGCCGGCGCGCTCGGCATGCGGGTGCTCGCCTACGATCCGTACGTCCCCGACGACGAGATTCGCCGGCGCGGTGCCGAGCCGACTCGGAGCCTGGATGCGCTGCTGCCACAGATCGACGTGTTGACGTGTCACACACCGCTCACCGATGAAACACGCGGCATGATCAACGAACGGACGCTCGGTCTGATGAAGCGTGGCGCGATCTTCGTCAACACGTCGCGCGGCGGGGTGCAACAGGAGCGCGCGGTGTTCGAGGCGCTGGTGAAAGGACAGCTCGGTGCCGCCGGTCTCGACGTGTTCGAGCAGGAGCCGACGCCGCGCGACAATCCGCTGCTGAACCTCGACACCGTCGTCGTGTCGTCGCACGTGGCGGGCGTCACCGGCGAGGCGACGCACACCGCGACGATGCAGGTGACCAGCGAGATGCTGCGCGTGCTGCGCGGCGAGCGGCCGCACGTGCTCGCCAACCCCGACGTCTGGCCGCGCGTGGGAATCAGGTAGAATCCTCCCCATGGCGATCGACCGTCGTCATCCGCGCGACATTCGCGCCGACATCCGCAGCGGGAAGATCGCGGGCGTGACCGCGGGACTCGGTGAGGGCCACGTCCAGGCGAACCTGGCCGTGCTGCCGAAGGAGTACGCGTACGACTTCCTGCTCTTCTGTCAGCGCAATCCGCGCCCGTGTCCGCTCATCGAGGTGACGGACGTCGGCAATCCCGAGCCCGTCGGTGTCGCGCCCGGCGCCGATCTCCGCACGGATATCCCGCGCTATCGCATCTACAAGGATGGCGTGCTCGCCGACGAGGTCACCGATGCCACGCCCTACTGGCGCGACGATCTCGTGGCGTTCCTGCTGGGCTGCTCGTTCACGTTCGAATGGGCACTGCTCGAGGCCGGCATCGATCTCTGGCACGTGAAGCACGACAAGAACGTCGCGATGTGGAAGACGTCCACCGCGTGTCGGCCGGCCGGCGTGTTCCACGGCCCCATGGTCGTCTCGATGCGCCCGATTCCGTCCGGGCAGCTCGCGAAAGCCGTGACGGCGAGCGCGCGTTTTCCCAACGCGCACGGCGCGCCGGTCCACATCGGCGATCCGGCCGCGATCGGGATCCGCGACATCACGAAGCCCGACTGGGGCGATGCGCAGCCGTTTGGCCCCGGGGACGTACCCGTGTTCTGGGCGTGCGGTGTCACGCCGCAGGCCGTTGCGCTTGCGAGCAAGCCGTCCTTCATGCTCACGCACAGCCCCGGCCACATGTTCATCACCGATCTCCCCAACGCGGCGCTCGCCGCGTTCTAGGCCGTTTTGAGGTTTCTCCCCGCCGGCGATCGCGCGCTGTCCGTCGAGTTGGGTGAGGAGATCAGCGTGGAGATCAACACGCGCGTCCGCGCGCTCGACTACCTCATCGAGCAGAAGGCCGTGCCCGGCGTCATCGAAACGGTCCCGTCGTATCGCGCGCTGCTCGTCTACTACGATCCGTCGATCGTGGGCTACGACGCGTTGTGCACGGAGCTCGCCGCGCTCGCGGACCAAGCGACGACGACCACCATGCCGCCGGCGCGCGAGGTGGAGCTGCCGTGTTGCTACGACGGTGAGCTCGGGCCCGATCTCGAGGCGGCCGCCGCGCGGCTGGGGCTTTCGGTTGACGATCTCGTGCGCCTGCACGCCGGTGCGGAATACCTCGTGTACTTCATCGGGTTCACCCCCGGGCTGCCCTACATGACCGGCGCGCCCGAGCAGCTCACGATTCCCCGGCTGGACACGCCGCGGCTCAAAGTGCCGCCGGGCAGCGTGGCGATCGGCGGCATCCAGTGCTGCGTGTACTCCGTCGAGAGTCCCGGTGGGTTCTGGCTGCTCGGCCGCACGCCGTTGCGTCTGTACGATCCCGCCGCGGCCGAGCCCATCTTGTTGAAGCCCGGCGACCGCGTGCGCTTCCGGCGTATCGACCGTCGCGAGTTCGACGACATCGCCGCGCGCGTCGACGCGGGACGCTTTCATGCGGTGATCCGATGATCACGTGTCGCGCGATCCCGAGGCGCGCGTGATTCGCGTCGTCGATCCGGGTCCGCAGACGACGGTGCAGGACGGCGGTCGTGTCGGTCAGCTGCGCTACGCGATTCCACCGTCCGGGCCGGTGGACCGGCCGTCCTTCGTGCTGGCCAATCGTCTCGTGGGCAATCCCGACGGCGCGGCCGCGCTCGAGTTCACGCTGATCGGTCCGCGGCTCGCCGCGGAGGCGCCGTGCGCGATCGCGGTGACGGGCGCCGACGTTCCGGTGCTCGTCAACGACGCTCCGGCCGCGGCGTGGACGACGCTCGTGCTCGAGGCGGGTGACATCGTACGAATCGGCGCGGCGCGCGCCGGCGTGCGCGGATATATCGCCGTCGGTGGCGGCCTCGAGGTCCCGCCCGTGCTGGGCTCACGCGCGACGTATTTGCGCGGGCGCCTCGGTGGCATGCACGGTCGCGCCCTCGCACGCAACGATCGGCTGCCGATCGGGACGGCGCCGGTGCCGCGGGCTCGGACGGTTGCCTCGACGGCGCGCCCGCGCTGGGGCGGCGAGCTCGAGCTCCGGGTCGTCCTCGGGCCGCAGGCCGACCGCTTTACCGATGAGGGCGTCGCGACGTTTCTGAGCTCTGCGTACGAAGTCCTGCCGCAGTCCGATCGCATGGGGGCGCGGCTCAAGGGGGCGCGCATCGCGCACGCGCGCGGGCACGACATCATCTCGGACGGCATCGCGCTCGGCGCGGTGCAGGTCCCGGGTGATGGGCAGCCGATCGTGCTGCTCGTCGACCGCCAGTCGACGGGCGGCTACACGAAGATCGCCGCGGTGTGCTCGTTCGATATCCCCCGGCTCGCTCAGGCCAAGCCGGGCCAGCGCGTGCGCTTCAGCGCCGTCGACGTCGCCACCGCCCACCGCCTGCTCGAAGAATCTGACGCCGCGCTCGCGGGCGTCGACCTAGAGGAGATCGCATCATGAGTCTGGACAAGGAAATCAGCGAGTACACGACGAAGACCGCGCGCTCGCGCGTGCTCCACGAGGAAGCGCTCGCCGTCATGCCCGGCGGCAACAGCCGCACGACGACGTTCTTCGATCCGTATCCGTTTTACTTCCAGCGCGGACAGGGCGCGCACATCTGGGACGCCGACGGCGTGGAGCGACTCGACTTCAACGGCAACTACACGAGCCTCGTGCTCGGCCACGCGCACGACGACGTCGTGAAGGCGGTGCAGGGTGTGGCCGAGAACGGGCTGTCGTTTCCCGGCCCCACCGAGCACGAGATCCGGCTGGCCGAGGCGATCACTCGCCGCATCCCCTCGATGGAGAACGTCCGCTTCACGAACTCGGGGACCGAGGCCACGATGAACGCCGTGCGACTGGCGCGCGCCTTCACCGGTCGGACGAAGATCGCGAAGTTCGAGGGCGCGTTCCATGGCACGCACGACTGGGTGATGGTGAGCGTCACGCCCGATCCCAAGGCGGCGGGCAATCGTAAGCGGCCGAAGCCCGTGGCGTCGTCGGCCGGGATCCCGCCCGCCGTGCTGAAGCACGTCGTCGTGCTGCCGTGGAACGACCGTGAGGCGTGCGCCGAGATCCTCGCGCGCGAGGGTGAGCAGATCGCCGCGCTCATCGTCGATCCAATGCTCTGCAACGCCGGGCTGATCCCGCCCGTCGACGGCTTCCTCCCGTGGCTGCGCGAGGAGACGCAGCAGCGCGGGATTCTATTGATCTTCGACGAAGTGATTTCGTTCCGCGTCGCGTGGGGCGGCGCGCAGGAGCTTTTCGGCATCCGTCCCGATCTCACGACGCTCGGTAAGATCATCGGCGGCGGTCTCCCCGTCGGCGCGTTCGGTGGCCGACGCGACGTCATGGCCTTCTACGATCCGCGGCAGGGCGCGGCCCGCATCAGCCAGGGCGGCACGTTCAACGCCAACCCGCTGACGATGGCCGCCGGCCTCGCGACGCTCAACGCGCTCACCCCGGAGGCGTATGCGCGCCTCGACGCGCTCGGCGAACGGCTGCGCGGCGGCGTGTCGCGCCTGCTCGCTGCCACGCGTCGGCGCGGGCAGGTGACCGGCGTCGGCTCGCTCTTCTGGCTGCACTGGACGACGGAGAAGCTCACCGACTATCGGTCGGCGCGGCCGAAGGACGCGGACGTACCGTTGCGCGTGTTCATGGGACTGGTGAACGAGGGCATTTTGATGACGCAGCGCGGGCTCGGCGCGATTGCGCTCGCCACCAGCGACGAGGATGCGGATCGGTTCGTGAACGCGCTCGCCCGCGTGCTCGCCCGGCAGTAGATGCGCCTGGGCCTGGCCCTCTCGGTCCAGCACCCGCCCGACGAGCCCCAGGCGGCGCGCTTCGCCGAGCACCTGGAACAGGTGCGCGCGGCGCGCGCGGCCGGCTTCTCGCATGTCTGGGCGAGCCAGCATTACCTCTCGGCGCCGTTCACGTACTTCCAGCCGTTGCCGACGCTCGGTCGGGTGGCCGCCGAGGCCGGGACCATGACGCTCGGCACGAGCGTGCTGCTGCTGCCGCTGCACGCGCCCGTCGATGTGGCCGAGCAGATCGCGACGTTGGACGTCATTACGGGCGGCCGCTTCGTGTTCGGTGTCGGCCTCGGGTATCGCGACGTCGAGAACGCCGCGCTCGGTGTCGACCCACGCGCGCGTGTCGGGCGCCTGCACGAAGCGCTGGAGATCGTCGAGCGGCTGTGGAGCGGCGAGCCGGTTTCCTACCAGGGCAAGCATTTCCAGCTCCGCGACGTGCGAATCTCGTTGCGTCCGCTGCAGCAGCCACGGCCCGCGATCTGGCTGGCGGCCAATGCGGACGCCGCCGTCGCGCGCGCCGCGCGCTTGGGCGACGCGTGGCTGATGAACCCGCACACGACCCTTCCGACGCTCGAGCGCCAGCTCGAGCGATTCCACGAGACGCGTCAGAAGCTGAACCGCCCACCGGCGCGCGCCATCCCGCTCATCCGGGAATGCTACGTCGCGCCCGACGCGCGCACGGCGTTCGCGGAGGCGCAGCCGTTTCTCGAGGGCAAATACGTGGCGTACCGCGCGTGGGAGCAGGACAAGGCGCTCCCCCCGGGCGAGACGTTCACGCACGACTTCGAGACGCTCGCACGCGATCGCTTTCTCATCGGCGACCCCTCGCGCGTGCGCGACGAGATCGCACGTTACCGACAACGCCTCGGCGTCACGGATCTGATCCTTCGACTGCAGTGGCCGGGCATGGACGCCACGCGCGTGCTGCGCAGCATCCGTCTGCTCGGTGAGGAGGTTTTGCCGACGCTCATGCCATAATGCGGTGCGCGCCCGCGCCCTTCCGGGAAGGCAAACCCGGCTCGCTGTTCACACCGGATGTCCCACAGGAGACGTCGGATGAAGCGAGCGGTCATCGTCGTCCTGGTCGCGTTCGGCTGTTCCGCATGCGCGTCGTCCGAGCCGCCTCGACCGTCCACGCTGACCACACCGCTCAAGGGCCAGAGCGCCGAACAGCACGCGCGCGACACCAACGACTGTCAGTTCGTCGCCAAGCAGCAGACCGGATACGATCCGGCGATGGACACGGCGAAGGGCGCCGGCGTCGGTGCCGCCATCGGTGCGCTGGGC
>JBKOUQ010000269.1:0-9693 GCA_046723475.1 Candidatus Methylomirabilota bacterium | reverse complement strand
TCTTTGAGGTCGAAGATCACCGAGTCCCACGAGGCGGACACGATCTCGTCGCTGTAGCGCTGCAGGCACATGCCGCGGAAGTAGGCGCGCGTGTCCTTCGGTGGGTCGTAGATCGCTTTCGAGATTTCGTCGTCGGTCACGATGCGCTCCACCGCTTCCGACTCCTCGAGCTTGTAGTAGAGCCCCTTGCCGGGACGGATGTCGTGATACTGCAGATCGATCATCTGGACGCGGTGATCGTTCCACTCGAGGTCGTGCTTGGCCACGTAGTTTTCGATGAGCTGCCGCTTGATCACCCAGTCGAGCTCGCGCCCGAGCTGCGTGGGATCCTCTGCGAGCTTGTCGAGGGTCGTCTCCCAGCGAGCCATCACCTCGGCCACCCACGGCTCGGGTTGCTGGCGCTCCTTGAAATAGCGCTGCGCGAGGGCCAGGAACTCGCGCTGGTGATCGACGGCGGAGATCGTGCGGCCGTCCTTGAGCCGGATGGTGTCGCGGCACACCAGATCGCGCGAGACCTTGCGGAAGGCCGCCACCGGCCCGTCGATCGACAGGTCCTTCTCGATGAAGTCGTCCTCGACCATGCTGAGCACGATGGCCATGGTGCCGACCTTCAGATAGGTCGAGACCTCGGCCATGTTGGCGTCGCCGACGATCACGTGCAGGCGGCGGTACTTCTCCGGATCGGCGTGCGGTTCGTCGCGCGTGTTGACGATGGGCCGCGAGTGCATCGTCTCAAGCCCGACTTCGGTCTCGAGGAAGTCGGCGCGCTGCGAGATCTGGTAGTCGCAGGGGTCGGCGTTGTTCTCCGCGCCCACCTTGCCCGCCCCCGTGTAGATCTGGCGGGTGGCGAAGAACGGCATCATGTGCTGCACGATCCGCGCGAACGGCACCTTGCGGTCCATCAGATAGTTCTCGTGGGTGCCGTACGAGTTGCCCTTGCTGTCGGTGTTGTTTTTGTAGATGAGGATGCGCTGCTCGGGCGGCGAGACCGCCTCGGCACGCTGCCGCGAGAGGTTCAGGATCCGCTCGCCGGCGCGGTCCCAGATGACGGTGTCACGGGGGTTCGTGGTCTCGGGGCTCGAGTACTCCGGATGGGCGTGATCGACGTAGAAGCGTGCGCCGTTCGAGAGGATCAGGTTGATCAGCCGGGATTCTTCTTTCGAAGTTCCCTCTTTCTCTTCCATGTACTCGAAGCCGCGCGCATCCCGCAGCGGGCTTTCGGCTTCGTAATCCCACCGCACGCGCGAGCTGCGATAGGTCTCGTAGGAGTTGATCAGCAGCAGGGAGGACAGGATCGGGTTGAAGTCGGGCTGGTTCTTGACGGTGATCCCGTACTCGGTTTCGATGCCCATGACTTTCGGGATGGCCATGCGGTCCTCTCTACGACGCCCCCGCGCGCTCGCTGAAACGTTACCGTGAAAAACGAAGCCCCCGGCCTTGATCGCGGGCGGGGGGCCAAACGGAGGGGCGCCCGGCGCCCCTCCGTTTCACAACGGCAGTCGGGGCGGTCGGGCGCCCCCGTTCTCTAGAGGTACTGTCCGGTGTTCACCACTCGCTCGACGTTGCGCTTTTCCTTCTGTGTCTCGCCCATGAGTGGCTTCACGTACACGATACGCTCACCCTTCTTACCGGCGATCTTCGCCCAGTCGTCCGGGTTCGTCGTGTTCGGAAGATCCTCGTTCTCCTTGAACTCCTCGCGCACCGCGGTGAGCAGGTCATCGGCGGTGATGCCCTTTTCGCCGCCGCCGATGTAGCGCTTGAGTGCCAGCTTCTTCGCGCGCCGCACCACCGACTCGATCATGGCGCCCGACGAAAAGTCCTTGAAGTAGAGCACTTCCTTGTCGCCGTTGGCGTACGTCACCTCGAGGAAGCGGTTCTCCTCGCTCAGGTTGTACATCGACTCGATCGTCGTCTTGAGCATCTGGTCGATCGCCGCCTGCACGTCGCCGCTGTGCAGCTTGGCTTCCGACTCGGCGATCGGGATCTCCGTCGTCAGGTACTTGTGGAAGATGTCCGACGCCGCGCCCTGATCCGGCCGCTCGATCTTGATCTTCACGTCGAGGCGGCCCGGCCGCAGGATGGCCGGATCGATCAGATCCTGACGGTTGCTGGCGCCGATGACGATGACGTTCTTGAGACCCTCGACACCGTCGATCTCCGCGAGCAGCTGCGGCACGATCGTCGTCTCGACGTCCGAGCTGATGCCCGTGCCGCGCGTGCGGAACAAGGCGTCCATCTCGTCGAAGAACACCACGACCGGCACGTCCTCGTTGGCCTTCTCCTTGGCCTTCACGAAGATCTCGCGGATCTTGCGCTCCGTTTCGCCCACGTACTTGTTCAGCAGCTCGGGGCCTTTGATGTTGAGGAAGAAGCCTTTGATCTTCTCGCCGCGCTTCTCGGAAATCTTCTCGGCGAGGTTGTTCGCCACGGCCTTGGCGATCATCGTCTTGCCACAGCCGGGAGGCCCGTAGAGCAGCACGCCCTTGGGCGGCGTGAGCTTGTGCTCCTTGTAGTAGTCGGCGTACAGGTACGGCAGCTCGACGGCGTCCTTGATCGCCTCGATCTGCGTGCCGAGACCACCGATCTGCTCGTAGCCGATGTCCGGCACTTCCTCGAGCGACAGGTCCTCGACCTCGCTCTTTGGCAGCTTCTCGAGCAGATAGCCCGACTTCGCGTCCATCAGCAGATGATCGCCGGTCTTGAGCCGCAGCGTGCGCAGCGGATCGGCGATGATGCCGACCTTCTCCTCGTCCGCGCGCAGCGTGACGACCGCACGCTCGGGATCGAGCTGCTCCTTGAGGATGACGACGTCGCCCTGAACTTCATAGCCGGCCGTCTCGACGACGTTCAGCCCTTCGTTGAGCACCAGCTCCTGACCCGGCTTGATCGTCTCGGGCTTGATCGATGGGTGAAGGTTGACCTTCACCTTGCGACCCTGCGCGAGGATGTTGACCGTGCCGTCGTCGTTCACGGACAGATACACGCCGTACGTCGATGGCGGCGCACAGAGCTTGTCGACTTCCTCCTTCAGCGCGGTGATCTGCTCCCGCGCTTCGTAGAGGGCGTTGACGAGCTTTTCGTTTTGATTGAACGCCTGCACGAGCTGACGGTTCGCCTCGCGCAGCTTGTTCTCGACCACCATGAAGTCCTTCGGGGTGTCCTCGAGCTTCTTGCGAAGATGCACCGTCTCGGCTTCGAGGGAGCGCACGTACGCCTGCAGGTCCTGCACCTGGATCTCATACTCGGTAAGCCGACGGCGCGTGCTCGAATCGGACGACATGGAGGCGGGAAGGAACTTCGAGAAGCCCTCTCGGCCGGGGCTACTCTTCTTGTCGAACTCCTTCATGGCCCATCCCTTCTCTCTCTTGACCTCTCCGTGCGCCGCTCTGGCTCGCGCGACCAAAACGCTGACCGAGTATAGGCGGCTGTAAAAAAGAAAGTCAAGGTTGTCAAGTCCTTCGGCGGCGTTTCCGTGCGCGATTTCGCGCGTGTTTCGCCACCCGCAACGGCTCGTCTCCGCCGCACCCGCGCCGTCACGCGCTGCTCGTCGAACGAGCAAGTTCCGTACCGCACTCGTGACGTCGCGTTTGCCTCGAAACGGGTGGCGTCCACGACAGGTTCCACCGTATAAGAAGAGGGCGATGTCGTTGTCGAAGGTGCTCCGCGCCTGTTTCTTCATCAGCGTCGTGCTTGCCTGCCCGATTTTTTCGCGACTGTGGATAATTCCCGTTTCGGCGCAACCGAGGAAGGAATTACGCGTAGGAGTGGCGGGCGTTCCGGCAACGATCGACCCCGCCGCGGCGATCGACGGCGCGGTTCCGCTCATCGCGCGGCAGATCTTCGACACGCTCGTCGCGTTCCGTGACGACTCGACCGACATCACGCCCGCGCTCGCGACGCGCTGGGTGATCTCGAAGGATGGTCTGACCTGGACCTTCACGCTTCGTGACGGCGTAAGGTTCTCTGACGGCGCACCGCTCACGGCGACCGAGGTCGTGGCGAGCTTCGCCCGCGGTATCAAGCCGGCGACGACGGACACGCCCGTCGGGTGGGCGGCCCTGCTGCGTGGCTCCCCAGGCGTCATCAAAGAAGTGCGAGCCATCGACCCACGCACCGTGCAGATTGTGCTGGTCCAACCATATGCGCCGCTGTTGACGGTCCTTGCGCATCCCGCGCTCGCGATCGTCCACGTGTCGAGTCCGGTGGAGGGCACAGAACGTGTGGTCGGCACCGGCCCGTACCACATCGTCGACGCCTCCCCCGGCCGCATGGCCCTCGAGGCGACACCGGGGCACTGGGGCGGCGCGCCGCGCATGGAAAGACTCGTGTTCCTGGAGGTCGGCGACGACGCGCATGCGGAAGCCGAGATGGACGCGCACGCGCTCGACATCTGGTTTCCCGCGAATGCGCCGCGTCGCGCCGAGGGCGCGCTGTCGTTGCCGGGCCTCCGCGTCGGGTATCTCGCATTCCAGACGGAGAAGGAGCCGTTCGTACGCAAGCCGCTCCGCCAGGCCGTGGCTGCGGCGCTCGATCCGGCCACCCTGGCCACGGTTCTCGAGGGTGCCGCCGTCCCGCTGCAGTCCTTCCTGCCGCCCGGCGTGTGGGCGCGCCGCGAGGGGGGGCCGGTGCTCGGCGGAACGCGCGCGCAAGTGCGAACGCTGCTGTCGCAGGCGACGTGGCCCAAAGGCGCCACCGCGACGTTGCTCGTCTCGTCGGAGACGGCGGGCCTCGACGTGCCAAAGCTGGCCGAGGCCATCGCCACGATGCTCGGCGCGGCCGACATCCCCGCGCGCGTACAGCCCCGACCCGCCGAGGCGGTGGCGCGAGCGCTTCAGGCCGGCACACACGAGATGGCGCTCGCCGAGAGCAGCGTGACCGGCGGCGACCCGCATATGTTGCTATTTCCGCTGTCGACGAGCGAGGGCGCGCGCCCGGGCCCGGCCGCGCGGAACTTCTCCTATTATCGCAACCCGCGCCTCGACGACATTTTGATTCGCGCCAGCCAGCTCTCCTCGCGCGTCGAGCGCGCGCGTCTGTACCAGCGGGCGCAGGCGTTGCTCGCCGACGACATGCCGTGGATTCCGGTGTACGTGCGGCTCGTGTGGGGCGTCGCGCGTCCCGAGGTGCGAAATCTACGGCTGCATGCCACCGGCCTGCACCGGCTGGCCAACGTGGTGCTCGAGCCCCGCTCGTGACTCGCGCGGCGGCCGCCGCCGCGCTGCTCGTGACCCTGTTCGCGCTCGCGCTCGCCGGCGGCGCCGGCGCGGCGAAACCCGGCGGCACCCTGCGCCTGGTGTTCGTCTCCGATCCACCGACGCTCGATCCCGCGCATGCGACGGATCTCACGTCGTCCGCCGTCATCCGTCAGGTCTTCGACGCGCTGCTGGAGCTCGACGAGCACCTGGTACCGACGCCCGCGTTGGCCGAGCGCTGGAGCGCCTCACCGGATCAGCGCACGTACACGTTTCAGCTGCGCCGCGGCGTGAAGTTCCACAACGGGCGCGAGCTGCGCGCGGCCGACGTGAAGTACTCGTTCGAGCGCGCGGCCCGCGGCAAGCGGCCGTGGGTGTTCGAGAAGGTGGTGGGCGCGAAAGAGTTCCTCAAGGGCGCCGCTGCGGAGATCGCCGGTGTTCGCGCCGTCGACGACGCGACGGTCGAGCTGCGCCTCGAGCGGCCGTTCGCGCCGTTCCTGCATCTCATGGCGTACGACGCCGCATCGATCGTGCCGCGCGAGGAGGTCGAGCGGCGCGGCGCCGCGTTCGCGAGCCACCCGGTCGGCACGGGCGCGTTCCGCTTCGTCTCGTGGCGGCGCGACGACCAGGTCGTGCTCGAGAGGTTCGCCGAGCACTTCCGCGGGGCGGCGCCGCTCGATCGCGTCGTCTACCGCGTCATTCCCGCAGAGGCGACGCGCTTCAACGAGTACGCAGCGGGGCAGCTCGATGTCACCGACATCCCGACCGGACGCTGCCAGGCGCTGAAGGCCGATCCGAAGCTCAAGGGCGACGTCGCCATCTGGCCGACACTCGGCACGCACGGTTTACGTTTCAACGTCGAGCGCCCGCCGTTCACGGATGCGCGCGTGCGCCGCGCGATCGCCCACGCCATCGACCCGGGCATCATCGTCAACCGGCTCCTCGAGGGATGCGTGACGCCGGCTACCGGGATCGTGCCCGGCGTGCTGCCGGGCTGGACGGCATCGGCGAAGCGGTTGACGTTCGATCAGGAACGCGCGCGCCGGCTGCTGGCCGAGGCCGGGGTTCCGGGCGGCCGCGGCTTGCCGCCGATCGCGTTCCACTTCAATACCAGCGACGCGAACCAGCGAATCGCCGAGCTGCTGCAGGCACAGCTCAAGGACGTCGGCATCACGCTCGAGCTCCGGCGCCTCGACTGGGCGGCCCATATCAAGCTGGTCGACGACGGCAGCGCCGGATTCTTTCGGCAAGGATGGATCGCCGACTATCCCGACCCCGAGAACTTCCTCACCGTGCTTTTCCACAGCCGCAACATCGGGGCAGCCGGCAACACGTCGCGTTATCGCAATGCGTCCGTCGATCGTCTGCTGGACGAGGCGGATGCCATGCCGCCCGGACCGGCACGCACCAAGCGATATCAGGACGCGGAGCAGATCGTCCTCGACGATGCCGTGTGGATCTCGCTCTACCACTATGCAAGCCGGGGGCTGATCAAGCCGCACGTCAAGGGACTCGAGCGCAGCGCTCAGTCGACCGCGCCCGAGTTCCTGGCGCCGCTCCGGAAGGTTTGGCTGCAGCGCTAATCCGCGCTCGCCGGCGTCGCCGCTGATGGGACTGTTGCGCCCGATCGCGTCGCGGCTGTTCGCGCTCGTTCCCGTCGTGTTCGGCATCAGCCTGCTCGTCTTCGCGCTCAACGCCGTCGCGCTCGGCGATCCCGCACGCGCGGCGATGGGCCAGCGCGCCGACCCCGAAACGCTCGCCCAGCTCCGCCGTCAGTACGCGCTGGATCGACCGCTGCCGCTGCAGTACGCGGCCTGGGCGACGCGCCTCGTGCGCGGCGACCTCGGCGAGTCATTCCGCGAGCAGCGAGCCGTCACCGAGGTCGTCCTGGAACGCCTCCCGGCGACGGCACAGCTCGCGGTCGCCGCGACGATTGTCTCCGTCCTCCTCGGTGTCAGCATGGGCGGTCTGGCGGCGGTGCGCGCCGGCTCCGCACTCGATCATCTGCTGATGGGCATCGCCGTGCTCGGTATCTCGACGCCCGTGTTCTGGCTCGGGATGATGCTCGCGCTCGTGTTCGCGGTGACGCTCGGCTGGCTGCCCGTCTCCGGGTACGGCGATGGCGCGCTCCGAAATTTAGTGTTGCCCGCGTTGACGCTCGGTGCGCTGCATACGGGCACCGTCGCGCGCATGACGCGCTCGAGCCTGCTCGAGGTCGTGCGCCAGGACTTCATGGCCACCGCGCGAGCCAAGGGTTTGTCGGAGTGGATCGTCTTCGGCAAGCACGCGCTTCGAAACGCGCTCGTGCCCGTCGTCACGGTTGTCGGCATCGGGCTCGCGGACTTGCTCGTCGGCGCGCCGCTGACGGAGACCGTGTTCGCGTGGCCGGGGGTCGGCCGACTGCTCGTCGCCGCCGTGGGCCAGCGTGACCTCCCCGTCGTCATGGGTGCCGTGCTCGTGTTCGCGCTCGTCTACGTCGTCGGCAATCTGTTCGTCGACCTGGCGTATCTCGTGATCGACCCCAGGATGCGTGATGCCGCGCGGGCCTAAGCCGTGGCGGCACCGCGGCTTCGTCGCCGGCGCGGTGCTCGTCGCCCTGTTCGCGGCGGTCTCGGTGCTGGCGCCGCTCCTCGCGGCCGAAGACCCGCACGCCGTGGCGTCGGGCGGCGGGCTCACCCTCGAGCGACCTACGCGCACCCACCCCCTCGGCACCGACGCGCTCGGCCGCGACGTGTTGTCGCGCGTGCTGTGGGGCGGCCGCGTGTCGCTGGCCGTTGGCGTCGGCGTCGAGGCGGTCGTGGTCGTGCTCGGTTGTGTGGTCGGCATGGTCGCGGGCTATTTCGGTGGCGCACTCGACGCGGCGCTCATGCGGGTCACGGACGTCGTCATGGCATTCCCCTCACTTGTGCTCGCCATCGGTCTGATCGCGGTGTTCGAGCGCCCGGGACTCGACAAGGTCTTCATCGTGCTGATCGCTCTCGGGTGGACGACGATCGCCCGGGTTGTGCGCGGCGAGATCCTCGCGCTGAAGAGTCGGGACTATGTGCAAGCGGCGCGCGCGCTCGGCGGCGGGCATCGCGCCATCATGCTGCGCCATCTATTGCCGAATGCCGTCGCGCCGATTCTCGTGGCCGCAACGATCGGTGTCGGGGGCAACATGGTCGCCGAGGCGGGACTGTCGTTCCTGGGACTCGGCACCCAGTCGCCCACGATCTCCTGGGGCGGGATGCTCGCCGATGGCCAGACGTTCCTGGCCACTGCTCCGTGGGTCGCCGTCTTCCCGGGGGCCGCGCTCTTGCTCGCCGTGCTGGGGGTCAATCTGCTCGGTGATGGCCTACGCGACCTGCTCGACCCTCGTCTCCGGGCCTGACGCCGGGGGGCGTGACGCCCGCGCGAGACGTCGGCATCGGGCAAACGGCCCGGTGCGTCGTCTCCCGTGCGCGCGGATCTTCGCCAAAACGCTCGAATTCATACGCGATCGAGTCCGGCATGGACGTTGCCTTTCAAGCGAGTCGTGCGACTCAACCCCAGGGAGGACGTCATGCGCAGCACAGCGAGAGGGTTTGTGGTCGTCGCCCTCGTCATCGCCGGCCTCGCCGCCGTCTCGACCATCGCGGTCGCTCGCGGCCGTTCGGCGGAGGTGCGCGATCCGGAGCGCGTCGCCGCGCTGGTGGCGATGGACGAGGCGCTCGCTCGCAACGACCGGCCCGGCGCGGTCCGCGCGTGGCAGCAGGCGCGTGAGCTCGGCCTGCGGTCGCGTGGCTGGCGTGGTCCCGCCGAGGCGGCCGAAGCCGAGCTTCGCCTCGCGGCCGCGACGAACCGCATGGCCGAAGCCAGGCCGCATGCGCGCGAGTTGTGGCTGGTCGCGCTCTTCCGCGCGCGCGCCGAGGGCGCCGTCGACGGCACCCTGCACGCGGCCGAAGGGTTCGCGCGTATCGGCGATCGCGAAGCAGCCCTGCTCGCCGTCCGCATCGCCGAAAACACGGCGGCGCGCCACGGCGGTGACACCGAGCGCGCCCGCATCCGGCTCCTCGACGAGCAACTACGCCATTCGGATCTGACGCCCGCCGCGTCCGTGTCGTCCGGCTCCTAGGCCTGCGACGCTCGCGGCCACGCCTGCCGGCGCGTGTTTGCGCGCCGGCAGGCGGCCGTGCTAGAACCAAGCCGACGCCCCCGCACATCAATGCCCGGGGGCGCTTGCGTTCATGCCGTCGATCGCCGAGACCGTCACCGAAACTATCCAGTGGGTGTTCCCGGAGCACGCGGGCGCGCCGGGGCAGATCCACGGTGGCCGCATGATGCAGTGGATCACCCAGGCCGGTACGATGGCCGCCGCGCGCGTGGCCAAGGGCACGGTGCTGCTCGGTGCCATGGACGACATCGATTTCCTGTCGCCCGTGAAGGTCGGCGAGATCGCGATCCTCCGCGCACGCGTGGAGTACATCGGCACGTCGTCGCTCGAGGTCGGCGTGCGCGTCTGGGCCGAGAACGTGGCCACCGG
>JBKOUQ010000063.1:0-7890 GCA_046723475.1 Candidatus Methylomirabilota bacterium | reverse complement strand
GCCGATGACCGACGAGCAGCTCAAGCACGCGCCGAGTGAGCTGCTGCACATCCCGACCGTGCTCGGCGCGGTCGTGGCGACATACAACCTGCCGGGCGCGCCGAAGCTCAAGTTCAGCGGCGACGTGCTCGCCGACATCTTCCTCGGCAAGATCACGAAGTGGGACGACAGCCGGATCACCGCGCTCAACGCCGGCGTGTCGCTGCCCGATCAACCCATCGTCGTCGTCCACCGCTCGGACGGCAGCGGCACGACGTACATCTGGGTCGACTACCTGTCGAAGATCAGTCCCGAGTGGCAGCAGAAGGTCGGCAAGGGCACGTCGGTGAACTGGCCGGTGGGGCTGGGCGGCAAGGGGAACGAGGGTGTATCGGGGCAGGTGAAGAACCAGCCCGGCGCGCTCGGCTACGTCGAGCTCGCGTACGCCGTGAAAAACAAGCTGCCCGTCGCGTCGATCAAGAACGCCGCTGGCAAATTCGTGGAGCCGACGATCGCCACGACGACGGCCGCGGCCGCCGGCGCGGCGCGCAGCATGCCGGAGGACTTCAGGGTGTCGCTCACGAACCCGCCCGGCGAGGAGGCCTATCCGATTGCGAGCTTCACCTGGCTGCTCGTCTATCGCGACCAGCCGAACGAGGTCAAAGGACGTGCGCTCGTGAAGTTCCTGTGGTGGATGAGCCACGAGGGCCAGAAGTACGCCGACGACCTTCTCTATGCGCCGCTGCCGACCCAGGTGGTGAAGCAGATCGAGGCGAAGATCAAGCAGATCACCTACCAGGGCAAGCCGCTGGTCGCTGCCCGGTAGGACGGCAATGGCGGTCGTCGCGACGACCGTTCCGGCAACGCGCGCGGCGCCGAGGAACTTCGGCGACCGCGCGCTGCGCGTCGTGCTGACGGCCACCGCGTCCGCGATCGTCGTCCTCGTGGTGGCGCTGGCGGCCGAGATGGTCCGCGCGTCGCTGCCTGCCGTGCGCGCATTCGGTTGGCGGTTTCTCTTCACGTCGACGTGGGATCCGGTCGCCGAGCACTTCGGCGCCGTCCCGTTCCTCTACGGCACGCTCGTCTCGTCGTTTCTCGCACTGCTGATCGCCGTGCCGTTGGGGCTCGGTGCCGCCATCTATCTCGCGGAGCTCGCGCCGGTCTGGGTGCGGGCGCCGATTGCGTTCCTGGTCGAGCTCGTCGCTGCGGTGCCGAGCGTAATTTACGGTTTGTGGGGCATCTTCGTGCTGGCGCCGCTGCTTCGCACGTGGGTGCAGCCGGCGCTCGGCGCGACCCTCGGGTTTCTGCCACTGTTCCAGGGTCCGCCGTACGGCATCGGCATGCTCGCCGCCGGTATCATTCTCGCGATCATGGTGGTCCCGTACATCACCGCGGTCAGTCGCGAGGTGCTCCTGGCCGTGCCGAACAGCCAGCGCGAGGCGGCGCTGGCGCTCGGGGCCACGCGATGGGAAACGACCCGGATCGCGGTTCTGCGCTACGGTCGCTCGGGGCTGCTCGGTGCAATCTTGTTGGGCCTCGGCCGCGCTCTCGGCGAGACGATGGCCGTCACGATGGTCATCGGCAATCGTCCGGAGGTCGCCCTGTCGCTGTTCGCCCCCGGCTACACGATGGCCAGCGTCATCGCCAACGAGTTCACCGAGGCGACCTCCGACCTGTACCTGTCCGCGCTGATCGAGATCGGGCTGCTGCTGCTCGCGGTGACGGTGATCGTCAACGGGCTGGCGCGGCTGCTCGTGTGGTCGGTCGGCGGTCCAGTCAGGCGACCGCGCGAATGACGCCACGCGCGCGGCACGCCGTCAACAGGATGATGTCAGCACTCTCCGCGGCTTCGGCAGTGCTCGTCGTGCTGCCGCTCCTCCTGATCTTCGGCTTCCTGCTGTGGCAGGGCGCATCGGCGGTCAATCTGGACTTCTTCACGCACCTGCCGAAGCCGGTCGGCGAGGCGGGCGGCGGCATGGCAAATGCGATCATCGGTTCGCTCGTGCTGATCGCGCTCGCGGCGGCGCTGAGCCTGCCACTCGGCATTCTCGGCGGCGTCTATCTCGCCGAGTCCCGCGATCGCCGGCTGCCGTGGCTCGCGCGCTTCCTCGCCGACGTGCTGAACGGGGTGCCGTCGATCGTCGTCGGCATCTTTGCCTACACGGTGCTCGTGCTGCCCATGAAGCGCTTCTCCGCGCTCGCGGGCGGCTTTGCCCTGGCCGTGATCATGCTGCCGATCGTGGTGCGAACGAGCGAGGAGCTCGTGCGGCTCGTGCCGTCGTCGCTGCGGGAGGCGGCGCTGGCGCTCGGCATCCCGGAATGGAAGGTGCTCCTGCGTGTCGTCCTGCCGACCGCCCGCGCCGGTATCGTCACCGGCGTGATGGTCGCGGTCGCGCGCGTCGCGGGTGAGACGGCGCCGCTGCTGTTCACCGCATTCGGCAATCGCTTCTGGCATCAGAGCCTCGATCAGCCGATCGCCGCCCTGCCGCTGCAGATCTTCGCGTACGCGATCGCACCGTACGACGACTGGCATCGCCAGGCGTGGGCGGGTGCGCTCGTGCTGATCGCGCTGGTGTTCGTGGTGAGTCTCGCGGCCCGCGTCGCCACGCGTGGCCGCTTCACGGGAGTGCGATAGATGGCCGACGGCATTACCGTCCAGGACCTGAACGCGTGGTTCGGCGACACACACGTGCTGCACGGGATCGACATCGCGATGGCGCCGAAGGCCGTCACCGCGCTCATCGGCCCATCGGGATGCGGCAAGTCGACGTTCATTCGGTGTCTCAATCGCATGCACGAAGTCATCCCCGGTGCGCGGATGTCGGGGCGTGTGCGCGTGGAAGGCGTCGACGTGTACGCGCCGGGCACCGACCCGGTTCAGGTGCGGCGCAAGATCGGCATGGTGTTCCAGAAGCCGAACCCGTTCCCGACAATGTCCGTCTTCGAGAACGTCGTCGCCGGGCTGCGGCTGGGCGGCGTGCGCGAGCGCGCCGTGCTGCGGGAGGCCGCCGAGCGGGCGCTGCGGCAGGCGGCGCTCTGGGACGAGGTGAAGGACGACCTCGCCAAATCCGGCATGAGCCTCTCCGGCGGACAGCAGCAGCGCCTGTGCATCGCGCGCGCGCTCGCCGTCGAGCCGGAGGTGTTGCTGATGGACGAGCCGTGCTCGGCGCTCGATCCGATCGCGACCGCGAAGATCGAGGAGCTCATCCTGGAGCTGCGCAGCACGCTGACGGTCGTGATCGTCACGCACAACATGCAGCAGGCGGCGCGCGTGTCGGAAGCGACGGGCTTCTTCCTCCTCGGCGACCTCGTCGAGTTCGGCGTGACGCGCCAGCTCTTCACCAGCCCACGCGACAAGCGGACCGAGGATTACATCACCGGACGGTTCGGGTAGGGGCCCGCGCATGCAGCGACACTTCCACGAGGAGCTGGACGCGCTCAAGCAGACGCTGCTCGCCATGGGCGGCCTGGTCGAAGACCAGATCCGTCGCGTCATGACCGCGCTGATCGAGCGCGACGGCGAGCTGGCCCAGGAGGTGATCGACCGCGACGCACAGGTCAACGCCTACGACATCGAGGTCGACGAGAAGTGCGTCGAGCTGCTCGCACTGCACCAGCCGGCGGCCGGCGACCTGCGGTTCATCACGACCGCCATGAAAATCGTGACGGATCTCGAGCGCATCGGCGACCAGGCCGTGAACATCGCCCAGCGCGGGCTCGAGCTGAACACCGAGCCGCAGCTCAAGCCCTACATCGACCTGCCGCGCATGGCCGAGCGCGCCCAGCGGATGGTGAAGGAGTCCCTCGACGCCTTCGTGACGCGAGACACGGACCTCGCGCGACGCGTGTGCGCCGAAGACGCCGAGGTCGACGCGCTGAAGGAACAGATCTTTCGCGAGCTGCTGACGTTCATGATGCAGGACGCGCGCACGATCCCGCGCGCCATCCGGCTGATCCTGATCTCGCGCTTCCTCGAGCGCGTCGCGGACCATGCGACGAACATCGCCGAGATGGTCATCTACATGGTCGAATCCAAGATCGTCCGGCACAGCCTGGCCTGACACGGCCTCTGTCAGCCGACGATCGGCAGCGGAAGCTGCGCGGCGGCGTCGGGCGTCGTCGGCAGCGTGAAGCGCACCGTCGTGCCCTCGTCTTCGACGCTCTCGATCTTCAATTCGCCGCCGTGCGCGATCACCAGGTGCTTGACGATGGCCAGGCCGAGTCCGGTGCCGCCGAGCTCGCGCGAGCGCGCCTTGTCCACGCGGTAGAACCGCTCGGCGATCCGCGGCAGATCCGCGGCGGGAATGCCGATGCCCGTGTCGCGCACGCGGATCTCCGCGCGCTCACCGTCGAGGCGCCGGGTCGCCACGGTGACCCAGCCGCCCTCGCGCGTGTACTTCACGGCGTTGTCGACGAGGTTGATGAGGATCTGCGCCAGGCGGTCGTGATCGGCGTGCACGCCGAGATCCGGTGGCTGCACGTCGGCGATGAGCCCCACGCGTCCGCTCGCCGCGCGGGGCCGCATGATCTCCAGCACGGAGTCGAGCACCTCCGCGAAGCGGACGGGCCCGCGCCGCAGCGAGACCTTGCCGAGCTCGATGTTGGACAGGTCCGTGAGATCGTCGAGCAGCCGCCCGAGCCGCTCGGTGTGCCGGAACGCGATCTCGAGGAACCGCCGCGCGTGCTCGCGCTCTTCCAGCGCGCCGCCGAGCAGCGTCTCCAGGTAGCCGTGAATGGCCGTGAGCGGCGTGCGGAGCTCGTGCGAGACGTTGGCGACGAATTCCGTCCGCACCTGCTCGAGGCGGCGTAATGCGGTGACGTCCTGCAACACCATCACCACCCCGGTGTCGTCGCCGAACTGCAGCGGCACGGCCGTCATCTGCAGCGTGCGCTCCACCGGATAGCGCAGCCGAAGCTCGCGCCGCACCGGCGCCTCCGCGCGCGCGCTGCGAGCGTCGCGAAAGATCTCGTGGAGCTCGGCGTTGCGCACCACCTCCTGCAGCGGCTTGCCCTCCGCGCTGCCCGCGCCGAACATCGCGCGCGCCCGCTCGTTCATGAGGACGATCGATTCGTGGGCGTCGACGGCGACCACGCCTTCGGCCATGCCGTCGAGGATCGCGGTGACCTTGGCGCGTTCGTCCTGCAGATCGCCGATCTTCTCGCGCAGGCGCGCCATCATCGTGTTGAGCGCGCGCCCGAGCGAGCCGAGCTCATCCACGGCCTCGACGTCGGCGCGCGCGTCGAACTGCCCTTCGCTCATGCGTCGAGCGACCGCCTGCATGTCGACCACCGGTCGCGTGACGCGGCCGGCCACGAAGACACTGATGCCGGCCGCCACCGCGAGCGCGACGAGGCCGCCGGCCAGCATGACGCGATGCAGGCGGCCATAGGAGGCGGTCACCGCAGACAGCGGCAGCGCGAGCCGGAGGACGCCGATGATCTGCGAGTCATCGCGCACGGGAAGCGCCACGTAGAGCAGCGGCGTGCCGACCGACACGCTCGTGCGCAGATCCCGGCCGACGTCACCGGCCAGCGCGGCACGCACCTCCGGCCGCTCGCGGTGGTTTTCGAGCTGTGAGAGGTCGCGCACCCCGATCTCGGAATCGCCGAGCACGACGCCGTCGGGGGTGATGACGGTGATGCGCGATTCCGTTGGGCGGCCGGCGCGAACCGCGAACGCGCGCATGGCGTCGGCCGACGCGTGCCGGCGCAGGAGGTCGCGAGTCTCGTCGTGCAACAGCCGACCGGCCGTCACCGAGCGCGCGGCGAGCGCCTCGACGGCGAACGCTTCGAGCGCGCGGTTGAGATAGAGGCCGGCGGCGGTGCTCGTGAGGGCCACGAAGCCGACGAGCGTGAGTGTGAGCTTGACGACGATGCGGCGCCGGATCGGCAGCAGCAGCCGGGAGAGCATCACGCGGAGTATCTTAGCGGCAGCATGCCCGACGCCGTGGACTTCTTCGCGCGGCACAGCGCGGCCGTCATCTTCTTCTATGTCTTCGCCGAGCAGATCGGCCTGCCGATCCCCGCGGTTCCGATGCTTCTCGCGATGGGGGCGTTTGCCGCCGCCGGCAAGGCCGATCTGAGCGTCGGTCTGGCCTTGAGCGTCGCGGCATCGACGGCGGCCGATTCGATCTGGTACGTGCTGGGCCGCGTGCGCGGTGCGCGGGTGCTGCGGCTGCTGTGCAAGATCTCGCTCGAGCCGGACTCGTGTGTGCGGCGCACGGAGGACGCGTTCGTCCGCTACGGCGTGCGCTCGCTCGTTGTCGCCAAGTTCGTCCCGGGATGGAGCACCGTGGCGCCGCCGCTCGCGGGCATCGTCGGCGTTGGCATCGTGCGATTCGTCGGCTACAGCATCGCCGCCGCCTTCGTGTGGGCGGGCGCCTGGGCGGGCGCCGGCTATCTCGCGGGCGATGCGCTCCGGCACGTCGTCGATGCAAGCGGGCAGCTCGCGAAGGTCGTCGCGGCCGCCGTGGCGGCGGCGATCGTTGCGTACGTGGCGTTCAAGTGGGTTCAGCGCCGGCGCTTTCTGCGTCGGCTTCGTATCGCCCGCGTCGGTCCCGCCGAGGTGAAGCAGCTTCTCGATGGCGGCGCTCCGGTGATGCTCTTGGATCTGCGCTCGCCCCTGGACGTGGCGGCGACACCATACGTGATTCCGGGAGCGCTGCGGATCACGCCCGAAGAGCTGGAGCGCCGGCACCAGGACATTCCCCGAGACCGCGACGTCGTCGTGTATTGTTCGTGACCGAACGAGGCGACGAGCGCCCGGGTGGCGCTGGCCCTCCGACGGCGTGGCGTCACACGCGTGCGGCCGCTCGAGGGGGGATTTGCGGAGTGGAAGGATCGGGGTTTTCCGGTCGTGCCGATCACGGTGGAGAGCGACGCGACGCGCGTGGGGTAGCGCGACAACGGATGCTGTGGCAGAGGTGAGGTGACATGGCGATTTCCCCGCTCGCGGGCAAGCCCGCGCCGCGCGAGATGCTGGTCGACCTGGCGCGGCTCGAGCGCGCGTACTACGAGCATCGGCCCAACGTCGGCAATCCCGATGAGCGGGTGAGCTTCGGCACGAGCGGACATCGCGGCTCCTCGCTGCGCGGCTCGTTCACCGAAGCGCACATCCTCGCCGTCACGCAGGCGATCTGCGAGTACCGGCGACGTCAGGGCATCGACGGGCCGCTCTACATGGGCAAGGACACGCACGCGCTGTCCGGGCCGGCCGAGCGGACGGCCCTCGAGGTGCTGGCCGCCAACGGCGTGGAGACGATCATCCAGCGCGACGACGGCGTGACGCCCACCCCCGTGATCTCGCGCGCGATCCTCGCGTACAACCGCGGTCGCGCCACCCATCTCGCCGACGGCATCGTCGTGACGCCGTCCCACAATCCGCCGGCCGACGGCGGCTTCAAGTACAACCCGCCGAACGGCGGGCCGGCCGATACGCAGGTGACGAGCTGGGTGCAGGACCGGGCGAACGAGCTGCTGCGCCACGGCAACGCGGACGTCAAGCGCGTCGTGTTCGCGGCCGCGCGGAGCGCATCCACGACGCACGCCGAAGATCTCGTGCTGCCGTACGTCGAGGATCTGCGCAACGTCGTCGATCTCGACGCGGTCCGCGAGGCGGGGCTCGCGCTCGCCGTCGACCCGCTCGGCGGCGCCACGCGCGACTACTGGGCGCCGATCAATGACGTCTACGGGCTGCAGATCACGGTCGTGAACCCGATCATCGACCCGCAATTCGCGTTCATGACCGTCGACCACGACGGCCAGATCCGCATCGACCCATCGAGCCCGTATGCCATGGCCCGGCTCGTCGGACTCAAAGATAGGTACCGCGTCGCGTTCGCCACCGACCCCGACGCCGACCGGCACGGCATCGTAACCCCGTCGGCGGGGTTGATGAACCCGAACCACTAC
>JBKOUQ010000049.1:0-17035 GCA_046723475.1 Candidatus Methylomirabilota bacterium | reverse complement strand
GAGGCGCAGCACGCGGCGAAGGTTTACCGCATCGGGGTCCTCGGCAGCGGCGAGGATCAACTGTGGCGGCAGACCCTGCGCGAAGCCGGGTACGTCGAGGGGCAGAACATCACGCTCGAGTGGCGCAATCCCGAAGGCAAGCCGGAACGGTTCGGCGATCTGGCGGCAGAGCTCGTACGGCTCAAGGTCGATTTGCTGGTCGCCACCAATCCTGCGGCGACGATTGCAGCGAAAAAGGCCACCACCTCGATTCCGATCGTCATGCTCCATACGCCGGATCCGGTTCAGTTGGGGCTCGTAGCCAGCCTTGGAAGACCGGGAGGCAATATTACGGGCACAACCACTCTGAGCTCGGATCTGAGCGTGAAGCAGCTCGAGCTTCTCAAGGAAGCGATTCCCCAGGCGACGCGTGTCGCCGTTCTGTGGAATCCCGTGAATCCCTGGCATCCTTTTGCTCTCCAGGCCGCCGAACGTGCCGGCCGATCAGTGGCGGCGCAGGTTCGCGGTGTCAGAGTGCGAGGTCTCGAAGAGTTCGAGGCAGCGTTTGCGGCGATGACCAAGGAGCGCGCTGACGCGGTCTTGGTCCTCTCGGATCCGACGACGTTCTTTCATCGAGCCCGCATCGCGGAGCTCGCGGTGAAGCGCCGTCTTCCGACGATGCACGGCGTGAGGGGTTACGTCGACGCCGGTGGGCTCATGTCCTACTGGGCGAATCAAGCCGATCTTTACCGGCGAGCCGCAAGTTACGTGGACCGGATTGTGAAAGGTGCCAAACCGGCGGATTTGCCCATCGAGTTGCCGACGCGCTTCGAGCTGATCATTAATCTCAACACCGCCAAGACGCTCGGCCTCACGATCCCGCCGTCGCTGCTACTGCGCGCGGATCAGGTCATCGATTGATGGATCGGCGGACGGTCATCAAAGGCCTGAGCACAGTCGTCGGTTTGATGCCGATCGCTGCTTACTCTCAACCGCTGGCAAAGGCGGCTCGCGTCGGGCTTCTGATGACGACGACGCCGGTCGCCGCCTCGCACATCGTCGTGGCCTTCGCCGACGGGCTGCGGATGCTTGGTTACATCGAAGGCAAGAACCTGGTCTTGGACTATCGGTGGGCCGAGGGTCGGCCCGAACGCTTCGACGGGTTGGTGGCCGAGCTCGTGCGGCAACGTGTCGACGTGATCGTTGCCTCCTCCCAGGCAGCGGCGCTGGCAGCCAAGCGGGGGACGACGACCATCCCTATCGTTATGCTCAACGCGACCGATCCTGTGGAAGCCGCCCTCGTATCCAGTCTGGCCAGGCCCGGCGGCAACGTGACAGGATTGTCCCAACAGCTCACGCCCGAGATTTGCGCCAAGCAGCTTCAGCTCCTCAAGGAGCTTCTACCGAAAGTCTTGCGGGTGGCCGTACTGCGAAGCTCCGCCACTACAGTCGCGCTGCGGGACTATGAGGCTGCGGGACGGACACTTGAGCTACATGTCCAAGTTGTGAACGTGCGCGATCGGGACGACCTGAAACGTGCGTTCGCGACCATCGCCCGGGGCCGCGTTGATTCGCTCGTCGTGCCCGCAGACCCGTTCTTGTTCACAGAGCGACAGCGCGTCGCGGAGCTAGCGCGTGAGTATCGGCTACCGACAATGTGCGCCACCCGCGAAGCCGCCGAGGCGGGAGGCCTCGTGGCCTATTCGGTTCGCCTAACCGAACAGTTCCGTCGCGCTGCAGTTTACGTCGAGAAGATCTTGCGTGGTGTGAGCCCGGCTACGCTTCCCATCGAATCACCGACCCAGTACGAGCTCTTGATCAACCTCAAGACCGCCAAGGCCCTCGGCCTCACCATCCCGCCGTCGCTGCTGCTACGGGCGGATCAGGTAATTGAGTGATGAAACGCCAAGAACGGCAATCCGGTGGTGACGCGTACGGACTGACCCACTTCCAGATAGCGGGCGATGCTGCCGAGCGCTACGAACGGTGGGTCGTACCGTTTGTCAGCGGGCCGTGGGCGCCGGGGCTCCTCGATCTTGCAGACTTGCGAGCCGGACAGCGCGTGCTCGACGTCGCGACCGGGACCGGTGTCGTCGCGCGACTCGCAGCGAGGCGAGTGATCCCCAGAGGCACCGTGACAGGCGTCGATCTCAACGAAGGAATGCTCAAGGCGGCCCGCCAATTGCCATTGCCACCCGGAGTTACGATCGACTGGCGTCAGGGCAGCGCACTCGCCCTACCCTTTTCGGATGGAGCCTTCGACGTCGTGCTTTGCCAGCAGGGATTACAGTTCTTCCCGGATCGAGCGAAAGCACTCCGCGAGATGCGCCGCGTCCTCGTGTCAGAGGGCCGTGTCGCGATCAGCGTGCGAACTGGGCCTTCTCCTTACTTTGTCGCGCTGAGCGAGGGGCTAGCGCGCCATGTGAGCCCTGAGGCAGCCACTAGCCTCGCTGCTGCCTTCACGCTCGCGGATAGGGATGAGCTCAGCGACCTCCTCAAGGCCGCAAACTTTCACGACGTCGCGATCCATCACGTTCGGATGACACTTCGCTTCCCTCCGCTCGAGGAGTTCGTGCTGAGGCACCTATCCGCCCTGCCCGTAGCCGAGCTGCTTGCCGCGGCCGGCGAGGAAGCCCGCGCGGCCTTGGTCGCTGACATGAAGGAGGCGACCCGCGCCTACGTTGACGGGTATGGATTGGTGGTGCCACAGGACACCAATGTGGCGACGGGACGCGCGTGAAATCACGCTGCTGTTCGTGAAGACGTGAACTGCACGCTGCTGCTGCGCCGCGATCAGGTGATTTTGAATAGATGAACCGCCGCGCTTTCGCGACTGGCCTCGGAGCCGTGCTCGCCGCGCCGCTCGCCGCCGAGGCCCAGCGGGCCGAGCGTCCGCGCCCTCGATTGATCGGCAACATCGCGTCAGGCTACAGGTCCCACTGGACGAGCGGCGGCCCGATGGCGCATCTGCGTCCGGCATTCGAGGACGGTCTCCGAGACGCGGGCTACGTCGCGGGGCAGGACGTCGTGATCGACTATCGCTTTGCGGAGGGCGACCCGGCAAAACTTCCCGATCTCACGGCCGCTCTGATCGCGCGAAGCGTCGAGGTCATCGTGGCCCACGGCCCAGCCGCCCTCAGGGTGGCCCGGGCTGCGACGACGCGCATACCGATCGTCGCCACCGACTACGAAACGGATCCTGTCGCCGCGGGATTAGCTCAGAGCCTGGCACGACCGGGCGGCAATGTGACCGGCGCGTTTCTCGATCAGGCCGAGCTCAGCGGCAAGTGGTTAGAACTGGTGAGTGCGGTCATCCCCCGGCTTGCTCGCATCACCGCCATCCACGACACGTCGACGCCCGCGGATCAGTCCCGCGCGCTCCAGATGAGTGCCGAGGTGTTCCGGGTCCAGGTCCAGACAGTCGAGGTCAGTAGAGTGCAGGACTTCGAAGGAGCGTTCACCGCCGCGGCCCGGAACCGGGCTCAGGCTGTCGTCCTCCTATCCTCGCCGCTCATAAACCGTCATGGACGGGAGATCGCGGACCTTGCAACCCCGAAAAGGCTTCCAACGATGTCCTTGTTCAGGGAGAACGCGATCGAAGGCTGTCTGATGGCGTATGGACCGGCGATAGTCGAAGCGTTCCGGATCGCCGGCCACCTCGTCGGCCGGGTCCTGAAAGGATTGAGGCCGGCCGAGATTCCGATCGAGCGGCCGACGCGATTCGAACTCATCATCAACCTCAAGACCGCCAAGGCCCTCGGCCTCACCATCCCGCCGTCGCTGCTGGCGCGGGCGGATCAGGTCATTGAATAAAGCTGGCCCTAAGCAGTAAACTCCGCAAGCCGTTTGGGGGCCGACTGCGCGGAAGGAGTTCAGTATATGCCGACATACATTAGCCTGATCCGCTTCACTCAGAAGGGCGTCGAGACGATCAGGGAGGGCCCGAAGCGATTAGACACAGCGAAGCAAGCTTTTCGCGACGCTGGCGCCGAGTTGAAAGCCTTCTATCTCGTCACAGGGCAGTATGATGCGGTGGCGATCTCGGAAGTGCCGAACGACGAGGTGGTCGCCAAACTATCCTTGCGAACGGCGGCGATGGGCAACGTGAGAACGGAAACACTGCGTGCGTTCAACGAGGACGAATACCGAAGGATCGTCGGTTCGATCGGCTAATCACGAGGCCGCCCCCAAGCTGGCATCCTTGCCATGCACAGATCTCTGAGACAGTCGGCTCTGCTGCGGCCCGGCGAAGGAATGTGAAATGAGAGGCCTCGGCTCGCGTCAAGACCTCGAGGGCTGGACGCGAGGCAAGACCGCGCCGGCTCCGCCTATGCCGAAACCGGCCCGACCTCCACGACGGCCAGGACCGCCTCGACCAGCGCCGCCGAAACCACGCTGATGGGCAATCGGGCTATCAACGAATGAGCTCTCTGCCCCTACTTTCGGATTTGGAGCAGTTTGTGACACTTCACCGCCCGCACGGTGAACTGCACGCGAACGCCAGTGAACCAACACCGAACATCTACCGCCTCGAAGTCACGTGTCCTTGCCTTGTCGTGTTCGAGCGGTGGGTGCTGCCCGATGACGCGGCCATCGATATGGCGCTGCTCGCGCGGTGGAATTGAATGCGTTACTCCCACTGTCCCCGAAGCATCTCCGCGACGAGATGACTCGTACCGAGCGCAGCGAGACCTTGCGTATCGACCCAGACACGGCCGTAGGGATGTCAGCCGGAACGGCCCAGGAGGCGTCACAAGAAGGGCACAAGAACCAGCAAGAACACTCGAAGACGCTGCGGGTGTCTGGTAACCTCTCGTAGTTTCTATACGCGCCCGTAGCTCAGTTGGATAGAGCATCGGACTTCTAATCCGAGGGTCGCAGGTTCGACTCCTGCCGGGCGCACCACTTCCGAGCGCGCGCTCGGTGAAGATCGGGACGAACGAACGACCGATCCCGGCGAGGGCCTCGTCACCGGGCGGTGCATCGACGTCGGAAAGTTCAAGGTCCCGATCCAGTCAGCCTCCCAGATATGCCGCGCGCACGTGGTCGTTGTTCATCAGATCGCGCGCCGGCCCCGATAGCGCGATGCGCCCGGACTCCATCACGTATCCGCGATCGGCCATTCGCAGCGCGAGCCGCGCGTTCTGCTCGACCATGAGAATCGTCGTGCCCGCGCGGCGGATGTCGGCGATGATCGCGAACGTCGTCTCCACGACGGTGGGTGCGAGCCCCAGCGACGGCTCGTCGAACAAGATCAGACGCGGCCGCGCCATCAGCGCGCGCCCGATGGCGAGCATCTGCTGCTCGCCGCCGGAGAGCGTCCCCGCGACCTGGCCGCGCCGTTCCGCGAGAATCGGAAAGTACGAGTAGACGCGCTCGAGGTCGGCGGCGACGCCGTCGGTATCGCGACGCACGTAGGCGCCGATCGCCAGGTTCTCGCGGACGGTCAGGTACGGAAAGACGCGCCGGCCTTCGGGACAGTGCGCGATGCCGGCGCGCAACACATCGGACGGCTCGCGCCCCTGGATGTCGCGACCGTCGAACTCGATGCGCCCCGCGCGCGCGCGCAGCAATCCGGAGATCGCGCGCAGTGTCGACGACTTGCCGGCGCCGTTCGCGCCCAGCAGACACACGAGCTCACCCTGGCGCACCTCGAGGTCGACGCCGCGCAACGCCTCGATCGGCCCGTAGCCCGCGCGCAACCCTTCAAGCCGGAGCATCGGAGGAGCCCAGGTAGGCGCGGATGACGTCCGGGTGTGCCCGGATCTCGGCCGGCACGCCTTCCGCAATGACGCGACCATGGTTGAGCACGATGACGACCTCGGACAGCCCCATGACGAGGCGCATGTCGTGCTCCACGACCAGCACGGTCACATCGCGGTCGCGAATCTTGCGGATGAGTGCGACGAGCCGGTCCTTCTCGGCACCGGTCATGCCGGCCGCCGGCTCGTCGAGGAGCAGCAGACGCGGGCGTGCCGCGAGCGCGACCGCGACCTCGACCAGCCGTTGCTCGCCGTAGGGCAGCTCGTCGGCGCGCTCGTTACGCCGATGAGCGAGGCCGACGAACGACAGCACCTCGTCGGCCGCCGCGGCGAGGCGCGCCTCCTCGGCGCGCAGCCGTGCCGTGCGCGCGAGCACCGACACGAGCCCGCTCTCGCCGCGCAGGTGCAGCCCCGTGCGCACGTTGTCGAAGACGCTGAGCGCGGGGAACACGCTCGTGCGCTGAAAGGTCCGGACGACACCGAGCCGCGCGATATCGCACGGACGGCGACCGCGCAGGCCCTCGCCCTGCCACGCGACGCGGCCGCGCGCCGAGCGCAGATAGCCGGTGATCGCGTTGAACGCCGTCGTCTTGCCCGCGCCGTTCGGCCCGATCAGGCTCGTGATCGTTCCCGGCTGCACGCGGAACGAGACACCCGCGAGCGCCACCACACCGCCGAACTCCACCCGGAGATCAGCGACGTCCAGCATTATTCGGGCGTGTCGGAGCCACGCCGCATCTTGAACGGGCCACCTGCGGTCCGAAGCGATCTCGCGGCACCCGTTACAGTAGGCACGATGCCGCGCGGCAGGAAGAACACGCACAGAATCAGCACCACGCCGTACGCGAGCATCTGCCACTGCCACGCGATCGCTTCGCGCAGCGCCTCGGGCAGCGCCGTGAACAGCAGCGCCCCGACGACGGGGCCGGCCAGGGTGCCCTGGCCGCCGGCGATGACCATGATCACCATCGTGACCGTGTAGGAAAACAGAAAGACCTCCGGCGACACGAAGCGCGTGTAGTGCGCGTAGAGACTGCCGCCGACGCCCGCCATCGCCGCGCTCACCACGGCGGCGAGCACGAGATACCGCGTGCCGTCGATGCCGACGGATTGCGCGAGCGCCTCGTTCTCGCGCAGCGCCACGAGCGCGCGGCCGATGCGCGAGGCCACCAGGCGATGGCACACGACGTAGGCGAGTGTTGCCGCGACCAGGACGACATACCAGTACGCCGTCTTCGTGCGCAGCGTCCATGGACCGACCGTCGGCGGCGGCACACCCGGCAGCCCGAGCGGCCCGTTGGTGAGCGGCATCCAGTTGATGCTCACGAGTGAGATGACGCCGGCGAAGCTGATCGTGACCAGCACGAAGTACGCGCCGCGGAGCTTGAGGGCGAGACGGCCGATGGCCCAGCCGGCGAGGCCCGACGTGGCGGCGGCCGCGGGCAGCGCGATCCAGAACGAGACCTCCACGGGCGGCAGCGTCAGAAGCGCGGACGTGTACGCGCCGATGCCGAAGAACGCCGCGTGGCCGAGTGAGAGCTGGCCCGTGTAGCCCAGGAGCAGGTTGAGGCTGAGTGCCAGGATGGTGAAGATGCCGGCCATGATCAGCACGTGCAGGTAATACGGGTTGGCGATCCAGAGCGGTGCGGTGAGCGCCGCGACGCCGCCGAGCGCGAACGCCGTGCGCGCGATCAACCGATACGTTCCGCCCGCGCGAAGAGCCCCGCCGGACGGAAGAGGAGCACGAGAATGATCGCGACGAACCCGACGGCGTCGCGATACCCGGAGGAGACATACCCTGCGCCAAGCTCCTCCGCCACGCCGAGCAGCAGGCCGCCCACCGTCGCGCCCGCGAGATTCCCGAGCCCGCCGAGAATCACGACGGAGAAGGCCTTCAGCGACGCGAGATCGCCCATCGAGGGATACGCGAGGAACACCGGCCCGAGCAGCGCGCCGGCGGCCGCCGCGAGCGCGGAGCCGAACGCGAACGTGATCGTGTGGATGCGGCCGATCGGCACCCCCATCAGCGCGGCGGTGTCCCGATCCTGGAACGTCGCGCGCATCGCCGTGCCCAGGCGCGTTTTCTGGATGACGAGCCACGCCAGTCCGATCAGCGCCGCCGCCGTCACGACGACGAACAGACGCAGCGGCGCGATGTTCAGCGGCCCGAGGCTCAGCGGCGCGGTCGGGAACGGATGCGGAATCGAGCGCGCCACGCCGCCCCAGATCAAGAGCTCGCTGTTCTGCATGGCGATCCAGACACCGATCATCACGAGCATCACCGTGTCGATCGAGTGTCCGCGCAGGGGCCGCAGCAACGCGCGCTCGGTGAGGGCGCCCAGCGCGCCGCCGACGGCGATGGCGACCAGCAGCGCGACGAAGAACGGCAGGCCCGTCAGCGCGAGCGATGCGAAGGCGGCGTAGGCGCCCAGCGTGTAGAACTCACCGTGCGCGAAGTTCACGACGCTCATGAGACCGAAGATCAAGGTGAGGCCGATGCCGAGCAGCGCGTACGTGCCGCCCAGCACCAGGCCGTTCACCAGGTGCTGCAGGAGCTCTTCCACCCGCTACTTCTTCATGAACTCCGGCAGCGCCACTTTCCCGTCACGCACCTGGACGACGAAGATCGACGGCTTGCTCTGTCCGCTTTCCTTGCCGGCCGGTCCGTCCTTGTCGAACTTGATGGGGCCGTTCACGCCGGTGAACGAGACGTTCCACAGCGCCTCGCGGATCGCCTTCGGATCGTCCTTGCCCGCGATCTTGATCGCCTCGGCGATCGTCGCGATCCCGTCGTGACCGCGGAAGCCCTCCGTCAGGCCTTCGAACGGATTACCGCGCTTGCTCCATTCGTCGACGAAGGCTTTCGCGAGCTTGCCGTCCGGCATGGCCTCCGGGAACCACGGCATGAAGAAGACGATGTGATACGAGCCTTCGGCGGCGGCGCCGGCCTGCTTGATGAGCTGCGTCGGCGACGAGGATCCGCCGGTCGTGATGACCTTGCGCTGCAGGCGCTGCTCCTGTCCCTGCCTGAGCACGAGCGTGATCTGCTCGACGGCGGTGGTGAGGAACAGCGTGTCGCCGCCCGCCGCCTTGATCTTCGTGATCTGCGCGTTCATGTCGGTGGCCGACTGCTCCATGAACTCGGCGGCCCCGACCTGCACGCCCTTCTTCTTGAGCATGTCGCCGAAGGCCTGGGCGGCGCCGCGACCCCAGTCGGTGTTGACGGCGAGGAAGTCCGCTTTCTTGACGCCGAGCTTGTCGACGTACTGCTCGAGCCCCAGCGCTTCCATGTCGCTCGGTGGGCTGATCCGGAAGATCCACGGGTTGCCGCGCTTGGTGATCGACGACGCGCTCGACGTCTCGACGACCATCGGCACGCCGTATTCCTCGAGCTTCGGCATCGCCGCCAACGTCATCGACGAGCCCCAGGCGCCCATGATCGCGGGCACCTTGTCGCGCACGATCAGTTTCTCCGCCGCGCTCGCCGCCTCCTTGGGATCGGATTTGTTGTCCTCGATGACGAGCTCGATCTTGCGGCCGCCGACGCCGCCGTGCGCGTTGATCCAGTCGCGTGCGATCTCGGCGCCCATGCGGACGTAGTTGCCGGACGCGGCGACGGGGCCCGAGAGCGGTTGGATGACGCCGACCTTGATCGGCGCCTGAGCATCACCCGCCGGTACCAGCGCGAGTATTACGAACACGACGAGTCCCAACGCGACCATCACACGCTTCGGCATGACTCGCAACCTCCTCGGGAGATCTACGCACTCGAAGGCAGAGCGTTTGCAGGCCAGATCATACAGGAGGGGGGAATGAAAGCGTATACGCCCCAGACGTTCGATCACCTCAAGGGCTTGGATGGGATCTCGGACGCGCAGCTTGCCGAGCACTTCAAGCTCTATGAGGGCTACGTCAAGCAGGTGAACAGCCTCAACGAACAGCTCGACGAGATGGTGCGAAAGGGCAAGCCGTCGGGATTGGATCCGCACTTCGCGGAGCTCACCCGTCACCTCGGCTTCGAGTACAACGGCATGATCCTGCACGAGTACTACTTTTCCAACCTCAAGCGGGCTGCTGATCCGACACCTGGGAAAACGTCCGGTGTCGCTCAGGCCTTCGACCGGCACTTCGGCGGCGTCGATCGGTGGAAGGCCGACTTTCAGGCGATCGGTGGCATGCGCGGGGTGGGCTGGGCGGTGCTCTTCCAGGATCCCATGACGGATCGCCTGGTGAATCACTGGATCACGCTGCACCAGGACGGGCCGCCCGCGGGCTTCAAGCCGTTGCTCGTCATGGACGTGTGGGAGCACGCGTTCATGCGCGACTACAAGGCGACCGAGAGGGCGCAGTACATCGAAGCGTTCTTCCGCAACATCGACTGGCAGACCGTAGAGCGGCGTTTGAACGACCGCGCCGCGATCCGACCCGCTGCGGCCTGATCCGGCAGACGTCGGGAGCCCAGAGAAAACATTTCCTCTGGGCTCCTGGCGTTGCACTTGCACTCGTTTTCGCGGGATGTCTCGTCGCAGCCCCCGCGTTGCCCTCTTCGTGCTTGCCGTTGTCCTGAATGGCTGTGCATTGGCGGGGCGCACGCTCGGAGGCTACGTCGACGACAAGGTCATCACGGGCTCGGTGGTCCGCGGGCTCGCGGCGCAGCACTGGCGCGCTCTGCGCGGTGTGACGGTCGACACGTACGACGGCACCGTGTACCTGAGCGGCGAGGTCGAGACGGCCGCGCAGAAGGCCGAAGCGGAGGCGGCCGCATGGCGTGCCCACGGTGTGCAACAGGTCGTGAGCGATCTTCACGTGCGCGCCGATGCGGTGAGTGCCTCGCCCACAACGAGCGGGCCGACGGCGCTGCAGCAGCGACTGCCGGGGCTGCGGCACATCGATCCGGCGCCGCCAGACGGCGGCGCGCTCGCGTACGACGACACCGGCGCGATCGTCGCGACGGTGTTCGAGCGTCCGCTGCGAGCGATCGCGCAGACGGGGTTCGACGAGCTCGGCCCGACCGTGCGTCCGATCAACCACGTGTCGCTCTACCCCATCCCCGTCGGACCCGGACAACCGGAGGCGCTGGTCACCATCGTGCTGTGGCACATCAGTCCGGCTGCCGCAGCGGCCTTGAAGTAATCATCCTGCCCGAGCACGTTTTATACTGGACGTGATGCACCGGATCTCGTTCGTCGCGATGGTCGGGTTCACAGCCCTCACTTCGCTCGGCGCCGGTCCAGCCCTCGCCGCCGGCACGAAGCCGGCCGCGGAGGTGTTGCCGCGCGTCGAATATCACCTCGGCCGCATCGACGAGCTCACCCAGCACTTCGAAGGCGTGCTGCACTCACCGTGTCCGCGTTTCGCGACGGCGAAGGAATGGAACTCCTACTTCGACGGCGAGGTCGATCGCGTCGTGCTCCTGGTCGCTCACGTCGAGCAGGCATGGAGGGAAGCGCTCCAGACCGGTGACGACGATGTCCGGCGCGCCGCGAAAGCGCCGCGCAAGCGTCTGGAGGAGGCTCGGTCTCTGCTGGACAAGCTGCAGAAGTGCGCCGGCGACAACGGCGCGTCGTTTTCGCAGATGGGCGTGTGGCGGAAGATCGAGCGTGAGGTCCCCGAGCGTCAGGTGGAGATCACGCAGCCGAAGACCACAGAGCCCGAGCCCGCGCAATCGCAGACCACGCAGTCCCAGGCCGGCCAGCCGCACACCACTCAGCCGTAGCGCAGCGCCGCAGGCCGGTGGACGACGCCGCGGCGCTGGGGTATCGTCCCCGCCATGACGAAATCCCCGTTCTCGCTCGAAGGCAAGACCGCCATCGTGACCGGCGGCGGCACCGGCATCGGCAAGTCGATCGCGATCGAATTCGCGCGCGCCGGCGCCGACGTCGCGCTGTGCAGCCGCAAGCTCGAACACCTGGAGCCCGTCTCCAAGGAGATCACCAACCTCGGGCGCAGGACGTTCGCCGTCGCGGTGGACGTGCGTCAGGAGGAGCAGGTCAAGGGAATCGTCGAGCGCGCGGTGTCGGAGTGGGGTCGCCTCGACATCATGGTGAACAATGCGGGCGCCTCGTTCCGCGCCAAGCCCGAGGACATCTCGATCAACGGCTGGAATACCGTCATCGGGATCAACCTCAACGGCGTCTTCCTCGGATGCAAGTGGGCCGGCAAGCAGATGATGCAGCAGAAGACGGGCGGCGTCATCGTGAACATCGCGTCGGTCGCCGGCGTCTATGGCTCGACGATGATGTCGCACTACGGCGCGGCGAAGTCCGGCGTCATCATGCTCACGCGCGAGCTCGGCGTGGCGTGGGGGCGCAAGGGTGTCCGCGTCAACTGCATCGCGCCGGGTCCGGTGGAGACGGAAGGCTATCTGGACGTGCTGAAGCAGGCCGGTCCGGACGGCAAGAAGACCTACGATGCCGTGGCCGCACGCGTCGGCATGGGCCGCTGGGGCAAGGTGCACGAGATCGCCTATCCGTGCATCTTTCTCGCCTCCGACGCGTCTTCATGGATGACGGGCGAGACGATCGTGATCGACGGCGGGCCGTCGCCGCGTGAGTCCGACGAGGCGAGCTAGTCTCGCGAGCGGGTGTGACGGCGCGTGCTGCGCGCGGGCGTTGTTGACACCCCAGCGACCGCCCCGTACCATGAACGCTCGCGTTTGTACGCGGTGACCGTAGCTCAATTGGTTAGAGCGCTGGACTGTGGCTCCAGAGGTTGTGGGTTCGATTCCCATCGGTCACCCCAACGCACGGTTGATCGATGGGCGCCCGTAGCTCAGTTGGATAGAGCGTTGGCCTCCGAAGCCAAAGGCCGCAGGTTCGACTCCTGCCGGGCGCACCACTGGAGTCGTTGCAGCGACGCGTGACGGGCCGTTAGCTCAGTTGGTAGAGCAGCTGACTCTTAATCAGCGGGTCCAAGGTTCGAGTCCTTGACGGCCCACCATATGGAATCGGGCACTTCCAACACCAGGAAGTGCCCGATTCTGTCGTTGCGAGGCTCGCAATGCGTCGATGGTTGTTGCCGATCGTTTTCGTCGTCGTCGGAGCAGTGATCATCATCCAGGCGGTGCCCTACGGGAGGCATCACATCAACCCTCCCGTGCTTGCCGAGCCGAACTGGGACTCGCCCCAGACGCGCGCGCTGGTGGCACGGGCGTGCTTCGATTGTCACAGCAACGAAACCGTGTGGCCGTGGTACTCGAACGTCGCGCCGGTCTCCTGGCTCGTCCAGCACGATGTCGACGAGGCCCGCCGCGCAGTCAATTTTTCGGAGTGGAATCGGCCGCAGAAGGAAGCGCGCGACTCGGCGAAGACTGTGCGAGACGGCGAGATGCCACCGTGGCTCTACGCGATTCGCCACCGGTTGGCGCGGCTGTCCGCGGCCGAGAAGGAAGCATTGGCCGCCGGGCTCGCCGCGACACTGGGATCGCGACAGAAAGCCGCAGCTCGTTCGTCGAGCGATGACTGAGCTCGCGGTAGACCTTCCGGGTCACGGGGCTTCGGAGCGTGGTGCCTCCAGCATGACCCGGTCGTACGACTCGACGCTGGCGCGATAGGTCGCGGCACCCGGCGCGACGAGGACGAAGAAGTAGCCGCGACCGCCGGCCTTGACGTCGCCGAGGACCCATCCGGAGTTCTGACCCGTCACCGTTCCCGCCGAGTCGACGCTCTCGACGCGCAACCGCACGTTCGTGATTCGCCACGGCAGCTCGTTGTAGACATAGCCTTCGACTGCACGCCCGCGGTGCGGATTCTCGGCCTCGCCGAGCTCGAAGCGGAACGGGTTTTCAGCGCCGGCCGCGGGGCTTTCTGCGCGCGCGGCTCCATGCGTGCCGGTGACCGCGACGATGACCATTCCGACGACGACCACCATGTTCTTCAGCATCGATGCCTCCCTCGCGATCGGTCGTACGGCGGCAACGTCAGCAACCTCTTTGCCACGGCCGAGCACCGCGCGAAACGTCTTGAATTCCGAGCGGGATGCGGGCGCCGCGGCGATGCAGGCCGTCGTCACGGACAGGCGAACTTCCGCGATCATCGGGCGAAACTCCGGCAGCCGGCGACGTCAGTCAGCCGCCGGCTACGTGGAATCGCGCTGCCGCAGCAGCCACGCCTGCACGCGGGCTCTCACGTGCGCGGGGCGGAACGGTTTCGTCAGATAGTCGGTCACGCCGGCGGCGAAACCGGCCGCGGTGTTGTCGGCACCGGTCTGGGCCGTGATCAGCACCACGGGCACATCGCGCAGCGCCGGATCGCGAGTGTCCCGGAGCATACGCGTGACCTCGATCCCGCTGGCACCCGGCATCTGCCAGTCGAGCAGGATGAGGGTCGGGCGTTCGAGCCGCGCGAGATCGAGCGCGGCGTGGCCGTCGTTGGCCGCGACGACGCGATGACCGTCTTGCTCGAGAATGCGCGTGAGCAGACGCACGATGCCCGGGTCGTCGTCGGCCACGAGAATCGTCTGCGGTCCCGTCGGCCGCGTCTGCGGCGGGCTCTCCGAAGTCGACGCGACCGCCGTGGCGCGTCCGTCGAGACGAAGCTCGAGCCCCTCGGCCGCCGCAAACACGTCGAGCGTGCCGCCCGCGGCCGCGACGCGCCGACGACAGAGGTCGACGAGGCGGTCCACGCCGTCGTCGTCGCGCAGAGGGTCGTGGTGAAAGACGGCGAGCCGCGCGACGCCGGCGGCGACGGCGTAATCGGCCGCCCACTCGGCCGGCGTGTGACCCCAACCCGTCTTCTGCGGGTATTCGTCCACGGTGTACTGCGCGTCGTGGATGACGAGATCAGCGCCGGCGAGGAACTCGACGTGGCGCCGATCTTCGTGATGCATGATCGGCCGGTCCACGCCCCGCGCGACGGGGTCCGGCGCGTGCGGCTCGTGATCGGTCGAGTAGACGAGGACAGCGCCGCCGCTCTCGAGCCGATAGCCCAGGGCGAGCGCGGGGTGGTTGAGATACTGCGCCGTGACGCGGACGTCGCCGATCGTGAACGCGCCCTCGGCGAGATCGTGATAGCGGATCGTCGCGCCGAGCTGCGCGAGCGTGACGGGAAAGTAGCTGTATTCCATCTGACCCGCCAGCGTGCGCTCGAGCTCTCGACCGAGACCGCCCGGCGCGTAGATGTCCCACGTGTTGCCGGCCGCGAAGAGCGGCGCGAAGAACGGAAACCCCTGGATGTGGTCCCAGTGCGTGTGCGTGATCATGAGATGCCCGTCGCAGCGCTGTCCTGGGGCGACGAGCGCATGGCCGAGGGCGTGCGCCCCGGTGCCGCAGTCCAGAACGATGAGTGCGCCACCCGCGGTCCGAATCTCCACGCACGAGGTGTTGCCCCCGTAGCGCAGCGTGCTCGGCCCCGGCTTGGCGAGCGAGCCTCGCGTCCCCCAAAACCGGACGATCATGTCCGCGTCCGCATGATACGCTTGCCGCGCCCGTTCGCCGACGAGCGATAAACCACTAGCAAGCATGACGGTATCGCTGCCGCGCGCTTCACTCCGCACGTTCCTGCTCGCGCTGACCGCGGGCGCCGTCGTTCCCGTCGTGTGCTTCGCCGTGTATCTGATCATCGGCCTCGGCCGCACGCAGCAAGAGGCCGTGGAGCGCGGCATCGTTGAGACGGCCGCGGCCCTCGCGATCGGCGTCGATCGGGAGCTGCTGACCCACATCACGACGCTCGAGGCGATTGCGGCGTCGGAGCTGCTGGACAGCGGCGAGCCCCGCGCATTCCTCCGCGAGGCGCGGCGCGTGCTCGACAGCCAGGCCGAGCACGGCTGGCTCAGCATCAATCTCGCATCGCCCGACGGCACACCGCTCGCGAATTCGCTGCGGCCGGTGGGCCCACCTATCCCGCTGCTGGACGTCGCGAGCGTCAAGGAGGCAGCCGGGTCCGGCAAGCCGGTGGTGTCCGACCTTCTGTCCGGCGGAATCCGCGATCAGCCGGCGTTCGCCGTTCGCGTCCCCGTGATTCGGGACGGCGCGGTCCGCTACGTCCTGAGTGCGACGATGTCGGCGCGCTCGGTGGCCGGTGCCCTGAGCAGCCAGCAGGACGTGCCCGACCGCATCGCCGTGCTCTACGACCGTCGCGGCACGATCGTCTTCCGCACGGTCAACGCCGCGCAGCTCATCGGCACGCCCGTCACGCCGCGTCTCGCGCAGGAGAGCGCCGTCCACACGTCGGGCGTCTTCGACGACGTCAACCTGGAGGGCACGCCCGTACGCGTGGTGTTCCAGCGGGCGCGCGTGGTCGGCTGGTCGGTGGCCGTAGGGGTACCTCACCGCGCGCTCTATGCGGCGCAGCGGCAGTCGACACGGGACGTGCTCATGGCAGGCGCGGTGGTCTTAGCACTCAGCGTCGCGAGCGCGCTCGTCGTCGCGCGCGGCATCCGGCGCAGCGTGCTGCAGCTGGTGACCGCGGCGGACACCCTGAGTGCGCCAGGCGACACGCCGCCGGCCCCGATCGACACGCCGATCACCGAGCTCGCGCGCCTCGGTGACGCGTTCGTCGATGCGGGCCGGCTCATCCGTGAGCGTGGCGTCTCGCTCGAGCGTCAGCTCGCCGAGCTGCGCGTGGCGCGCGAGGCGGCCGAGGCGGGCAACCGCGCGAAAGACGAGTTCCTCGCGCTGCTGTCTCACGAGCTGCGTACGCCGCTGAATGCCGTCTATGGCTGGGCGCGGGTTCTGCAGAACGCGCAGGTGAATCCGGAGACGGCACGGCGCGCGCTCGATGCCATCGTGCGAAACGCGAATGCCCAGGTGCAGCTGATCGACGATCTCCTCGACGTCTCCCGCGTGACGGCGGGCAAGATGCGCCTCGACGTGCGGACGGTGGACCTCAAAGCCGTGATCGAGGATGCGCTCGACGCCGTGCGCCCGGCGGCCGAGGCAAAAGGGATCGCGCTGCAGGGCGTGCTGGACGCGTCGGCGGGCATGGTCACCGGCGATGCGGCGCGCCTGCAGCAAGTCGTCTGGAATCTCTTGATGAACGCGGTGAAGTTCACGGACAAGGCCGGCCGCGTGACCGTACATCTCCAGCGGCGGGACGCGCGGGCGGAGATCGTCGTCGTCGACACCGGCCTCGGGATCCGCGCCGACGTGTTGCCGTTCGTCTTCGACCGCTTTCGGCAGGCCGACAGCTCCAGCACGCGCGCGCACGGCGGCCTCGGGCTCGGCCTCTCGCTCGTACGACACCTGGTCGAGCTTCACGGTGGTACCGTGACCGCGCGGAGCGACGGCGCCGGGCGTGGCGCCACTTTCGTCGTCGGGCTCCCGCTGATGCGCGCGGGATCGACGGAGCGTGCCGTGC
>JBKOUQ010000029.1:0-15352 GCA_046723475.1 Candidatus Methylomirabilota bacterium | reverse complement strand
CTTCATGCGCGCGACGATCTCGCTGTCGTGATCCGGGACGTTATCCGCGAACAGCCTGCTGCCGAACGTGGTGACCACGCCGGTGTAGAGCGCGCCGAGATCCTTCAACAGGTAGGGCACCCCCTTGAAAGGCCCGTCGGGCAGCCCGGCGCGGATCGCCGCGCGCGCGTGGTCGTCCATGCGCGTGACGACGGCGTTGATGGCGGGATTGCGCGCGTCGATGCGCTCGAGCGTCGCGGCCAGTACTTCGTCGGCCGTGACTTCCTTCGTCCTGATGAGCTCGGCCAGGCCGAGGCCGTCGTACCGCTCGAACTCCTCGGCGAGCCGGCTCACGCCGAAACCTTGGCCGCGCCGAACACGGGATTGTCGGTCGTGTCGACCAGCGCCTCCGGGCCTTCGGTCGGCAGGCGCTCGGAATAGTTCTGGGCGCCGTCGATGTCGTTGCCCCATACCTCGCGCGGCAGCTCGTAGAGCACCTCGATGCCGTGGCCGTCCGGGTCCTGGACGTACACGCTGTGTGTCATGCCATGGTTCACGCGCCGAAGGAACGTGACGCCCTGCTTCTGCAGAAACTCGATCTGCTTGAGCCACGACTCGCGGTCGGGATATGCGATCGCGATGTGATTCAAACCCACGCGGCGCGGCTGCATCGTCCACGCGTCCGCCGGCCCGCTGTCGGGCGGCGCCTCGGCGAGCGCCAGATCGTGGTGCGTGACGTCGCCGTCCTCGGAGACGCCGCTGTAGAAGCGCATCTTGAACGGCCGATTTTTCAGCTCGGCGACCTGACGAAAGCCGATGATTTCGGTCCAGAAGCGGTGCGACACCTCGAGGTTGCGCACATTGAGCACGACGTGGTTGACCCCGCGCGGCGTGACGGCCCGGTCGCTCATGAGTATCTCCTTCGCTGGATTGCGTGATCGCGATGGTCGCGCCGCACCGCCCGGACGTCAAGCACGCGACGCAATGACGCGACGTTATACTCCGCCCCGAGGAGACATGCCCATGGCCATGACGACCCCCCGGCTCGACGTGCAGCCGCTGACCGGCGCGCTCGGCGCGGAGATCGCCGGCGTCGACCTCGGCGCCGACCTCGACGATGCGACCGTGAAGGAGATCCGCCAGGCCCTACTCGACCACTGCGTGATCTTCTTTCGCGACCAGGACTTCGACGCCGAGCAGCACAAGCGCCTCGCCCGGCGGTTCGGCGAGATCTTCGTGCACCCGAACTACGCCGGTCTGCAGGACGACAACGAGATCGTGATGATCCGGCGCGAGCCCGGCGACACACGTGTGGTGGGCGAGGACTGGCACACCGACACGACGATGATGCCAAAGCCCCCGATGGGCGCCATTCTGTACGCGATCGAGGTCCCGCCCTACGGCGGCGACACGCTGTTCGCCAACCAGTACCTCGCCTACGAGACACTGTCCGACGGCATGAAGCGGCTCATCGGCGGCCTCCGCGCCACTCACAGCGACCGGCTCGTGGCCGGCCCGCAATCGAGGGCCAGCGTCGGCCGCACGACAAAGGCACGCCACGACGACACCTGGCGCGAGACGGTGAGCACGCACCCGATCGTGACGACGCATCCCGAGACCGGCCGTCCGGTGCTCTTTGTCAACGTCTCCTACACCGTCGGTATCGAAGGCATGACCGACGAGGAGAGCCGGCCGCTGCTGCACTTCCTCATGGAGCACGGCAATCGCCCGGAGTTCACGTGCCGCTTTCGGTGGACCAAGGGCGCGGTGGCGTTCTGGGACAACCGCTGCGTCAAGCACCTGGCCGTCAACGACGCGGGGCCGTTCCGCCGCCTCATGCGCCGGGTGCAGATCGCGTGACCGCGACCGCACCGCGCCGGCTGTCGATGATCCGGAGCTTTCAGCTCGCGGATTTTTTGACGCTCGGCAATGCCGCGTGCGGCGTACTCGCGATCTTCGCCGTCATGAGCTATCTCGAGACGCGCGCCACCGGGCGCCTGGTCGTGGCGGCCGCGCTCATCCCGCTCGCGCTCGTGCTCGACGTCCTGGATGGCCGCGTCGCCCGAGCCCGACACGAGCATTCGGCCATGGGGCGCGAGCTCGACTCGCTGGCCGACGTCATCTCGTTCGGGGTGGCGCCGGCGACGATCGCATATGGCGCCGGCATGGATGGGCTCTGGGACGTCGTGATCCTTGTCTACTTCGTCTGCTGCGGTGTGAGCCGCCTCGCGCGGTTCAACATCACCGCGGACACGCTCGCGGCCGGCGGCGCCAAGGTGCGCTACTTCGAGGGCACGCCGATTCCGACCAGCGTCGTGCTGGTCGCGCTCGTAGTCCTCGCGGCGTGGGCGGGCCGCCTCGGTGGGCAGCTGCCGCTCGGCGCCGTGCGCATCGGCCCGGGCGCGCTGCACCCGTTCGCGCTGCTGTGGGCGGTCTCGGGCTCGCTGATGATCAGCAAGACGCTCCGGATCCCGAAGCTCTGAATGCGCGCGCGGGCGTCGTTAGAAGCGGTACGACACGCCGAGCAGCACGTGGTGCGTGTTGAAGTTGGTGTCGGCCGAGGTCTCGCCGCCGAACACCTTGACCTTCCACGAGGGCTCCACGTGGGTGAACCGGTACTCGGTGAACGCGGCCCAGTTCGGCGTGAACAGGTACGACAGCCCGAGACGCAGGTCGAGGCCGAAGTCGTTGCTCGTCTCGTCGACGTCGTGGAATCCGATGCTCCCGCTCGCGTTGGAGATGAAGACGCCACCGCCGAGACCCGCGTAGGGCTGGACGCGGCCGAGGGGGAACTCCTCGTCTTTCAGCAGGCTGTAGCGGACCATCGCGAGAAACGTGATCGGGATGGTCTGCACGTCGGTGGTCGGGCGGAAGTACGACACGTCGAGCGCGAAGCCGAGCCAGGACAGATCGAAGTCGGTGAGCCACAACCCTCCACGCAGACCGAACTCCGGCGAGCTGCGCCCGCTGATGTGCTCTGTTTGCTCCTGGTTGAAGAGCGTGAAGGTCAGGTTGTCGTTCTGGGTGACGGCCGGCCCCAGGTACGCATCGAGGAACCATTCGGCCGAGGCGGGTGCGGCACACAGCAGCACAGCCAGCATGACCGAGAGCGGCACGGACAGGCGTCGCATGGACGCCTTATACCACATGGTTGAGCCCGCGACGATTTCTCCGGGACGCCGGTGGGCCGTCACGCTTTCGGTGATGATGGTCACGGTCATGCAGGTCCTCGACACCAGCGTGACCAACGTGGCCCTGCCCCACATGCAGGGCTCGATGTCCGCCGGCATCGAGGAGATGTCCTGGGTCGTCACTTCGTATCTGGCCGCGAACGCCGTCGCAATCCCGGCCACGGGCTGGCTCTCGGCGCGTTTCGGCCGGCGGCGATTCTTCCTCGTCTGCACGGTGCTGTTCACCGTCAGCTCGTTCCTCTCGGGGATCGCGCCAAACCTGGAATTCCTCGTGGGGATGCGCGTCTTCCAGGGAATGGGCGGCGGGCCCGTGATCCCGATGGCGCAGGCGATCATGTGGGAGATCTTTCCCTTGCGGCAGCGGGGCACGGCGATGGCCGTCTGGGGCATCGGGATCATGATGGCGCCGATCCTCGGGCCCACCGTTGGCGGTTGGATCTGCGACAACTGGTCGTGGCGCTGGATCTTCTACATCAACCTGCCGATCGGTGCGCTCGGCTTTCTCATGGTCAGCGCGTTCCTGTTCGACTCGCCGTTCGTGACCAAGCCGCGGGGCATCGACGTGCCCGGCCTCGTGCTCATGATCTTCGGCTTCGGGTTCCTGCAGCTGGCGCTCGATCTCGGAGAAAAGGAAGACTGGTTCGAGTCACGGCTGATCATCGCGCTGTTCGTGCTCGCGGCCTGGACGCTCATCACCTTCATCGCGCGCGAGCTCACGGCGGCCGAGCCGATCCTCGACCTGACCGTCTTCCGCGACCGCAACTTCGCCGTGGGAACCATCTGTATCGCGCTGGTCGGGCTCGCCTTCAACTCGAGCATGCTGTTGCTCGCGGTCTACACGCAGAAGATGCTCGGCTACGACGCGTGGAACGCCGGCCTCGTGCTCGCCCCCGGCGGTCTCGGCACGATGATCTCGCTGATGATCTCGGGCCGGCTCGTGTCGCGCATGGATCAGCGACTGATGCTCACGGGTGGCTGTCTGCTCAACGCGTTTGCCGCGCTCTCGATGACGCAGCTCACGCTCGGCATGGATTACTGGAGTCTCGCGTTCCCGCGCTTCCTGCAGGGCTTCGCGATGGGGTTCATCTTTCCGCCACTGCAGACGCTGACGCTGGCGACCATTCGGCTCGAGCGCCTCGGCAACGCGACGGCCGCGTACAACGTCGTACGCAACGTCGGCGGCAGTGTCGGCGTCGCCCTCGCCACCACCCTGCTCGTCCGGCGCAGCCAGGAGCACCAGACCACCCTGGTGGCGCACGTGGACGTCTTCAGCGCCGACACCGCGCGCTCTCTGAAAGAGCTGACCGCGCATTTCGTCAGCCAGGGCGCCGATACGTTCACGGCCACGCGTCAGGCCCTGGCGATGCTGTACCGCCGCACGACGGAGCAGGCGCAGGTGCTGGCCTATGCCGACGATTTCTGGCTGATCGCGATCGTGTTTCTCGCGATCCTGCCGCTCTTGCCGTTGATGCGCCGCGTGCACGCCGAGCAGAACGAGCGCGCGCGAGAGAGCTCCGAGCGGAGCGGGCGCGTCGAGCCGCTGCCGATCCCCGAAGAGTGAGGACAGCACCGGCGCCACCCGGCTACCGGCGGTACTGGGACGGACGACTCAGGGCAGCAGGTCGGCGATGCGAATACTGGCGCCCGGCTTTGCCAGGGGCGAAACGCGCTCGTCGGCGCCGAGAGTCTGCGCGCTTCCGTGGCGCCAGCCGTACCGCGCGGCGCCGTCGGGCACCGGCGCGCGATAAATCTCGAGGCGCCGATCCGGCAGGTTCACGATCCAGTAATCGCCGAGACGCGCGCGCGCGTAGAGGCTGCCCTTGCGGTCTCGATCGAATCCCAGCCGCGAGAGTGCAACTTCGACCACGAGTACCGGACGGGTCGGGTGCGCGTCGCGGTAGTCGCGCGGCTCGCCGGGCACGACACACACGTCGGGTTCCGGCTCGGACTCTTCGTCGAGCGCGACCGGCATCTGCTGACGGACGTCCCATCCGGCGCCGAAGGCCGCGGTGAGCGCACGCTCGACGAGCCGGATCGTTGTGGCGTGGGGGCTGTACTGGGGCTCCTTGCAAAGCATCAGGCCGCCGATGAGCTCGATGCGATCGTCCGGTCCGAGGATCTCGAGCTCCACGAGCCGCTCGTACTCGACGCGGGTCCACTTGCGCTCCTGTACGTCCATCGACTGCGAGGGTACCGCCGGCGCCATGACGCGCGCAATGTCGCGAAATGCAGACCGCGGACATATCATCAGCGGCCGAGGAGACGACACGTCATGAGCGACGAGGCGACGCTGCGCGCGCTGGCGCTGGCCGTGCGCAACTGGGGCCGCTGGGGCCCGGACGACGAGATCGGCACGCTGAACTACATCACGCCGGACACAATCGCCGCCGCCGGCCGGCTGGTCACGACGGGCAAGGTGTTCGCGCTCGGCATTCCGCTCGACCGACACGGCCCGCAGAGCGGGACGCGGCAGCGCTTCAACCCGATTCACACGATGTTCCGCGACGGCGGCGACGCGCCGCGCACGCCCGCCCACGTCGCGGAGATGCAGGGCTACGGCGGGTCGGACGATTGGATCGTAATGCCGCTGCAGTGCGCGACCCAGTGGGACAGCCTCGCCCACATCTTCTACGAGGGGAAGATGTACAACGGCTACGACGCGACGCTCGTCACGAGCAGCGGCGCGGCAAAGAACAGCATCGACAAGACGCGCGACAAGATCGTCGGGCGCGGCGTGCTGCTCGACGTCGCCCGTCACAAGCGCGTGCGCGCCCTGGAGCCCGGCTACGCGATCACCGTCGACGATCTGGAGGCGACGGCGGCGGCGGCCAGGGTGACCGTCCAGCGCGGCGACCTGCTGTTGATCCGCACGGGGCACATGTCGCGCTACCTCGACAAGAACGACTGGCGGCACTTCGACCTCGATCCGTTCCCCGGCGTCTCGGTGCACACGACCGCGTGGATGCACGACAAGCAAATCGCGGCCGTCGCGAGCGACAACTACGCGGTCGAGGTCCGTCCTTCCGAGCTGCCCGCCTTCCGCAACCCGTTTCACGTCGTCGCGATTGCCAACATGGGGCTCACCCTCGGTGAGATCTTCTTCCTCGAAGAGCTCGCCGCCGACTGCGCCGCTGACGGGCGGTACGCGTTCCTGCTCGTCGCGCCGCCGCTGCCGGTGACGCGGGCCGTCGGCACGCCGATCAATCCGTACGCGATCAAGTGAGGCTGTGATGACGAAGCGAGACCGTGTACTGGCTGCGCTGCGCGGCGATCCCGTCGATCGCGTGCCGCTCGCCTTCTGGATGCACAACTTCGCCACCGAGAACTCCGCGGACGGGCTCGCCGGCGAGACCCTGCGCCTGGCGCGCGTGTTCGACTGGGATTTCCTCAAGCCGCAGTCGCGCGCGCAGTGCTTCGCGGAGATGTGGGGCCTCACCTATCGCCCGTCCACGGAACGCGCCACGCCGTTCACAGTGACGCGGACGCCGCTGACGAGCGCCGCCGACGTGGCCCGGCTGCGGCCGGCGGATCCGCGCGGCGGCGCGCTCGGCGAGCAGCTCGCCGCGCTGGCCGCGATCCGCACGGCCGTCGGGCCCGACACGCCGATCATCTGGACCGTGTTCGCGCCAATGATGGTCCTGCCCTACCTGCTGGCCGGCGGCCGCGAGCAGGCGCTGGCCATCGCGCGCGAGGAGCCGAAAGCGCTCGACGCCGGGCTCGCCGCGATGACCGAGACACTCGCGGCGTACGCGCGCGCCTGCGTGGAAGCCGGCGCCGACGGGCTGTTCTATGCCACGAATCTCGCCCGCCGTGACGGACTCCGCTCGGAGGAATGCCGGCGCTTTCAGCGTCCGCACGATCTGCGCATTCTCGCCGCGGTCGAACGCGCGCCGTTCAACCTCCTGCACGTGTGCGGCCCGGCGATCCACTTCGACGAATTCGCGGACTATCCGGTCAGCGCATTTTCCTGGGCGCTCGGCGGCGACAACCCCTCGCTCTCGGCGGCCCACAAACGCACGGGGAAAGCCGTGGTCGGGGGCCTGCCCGCCAAGCCGGAGATTGCGTCGATGACGGCCGAGGCACTTGCCGCGCGAGCGCGGCGCGCCGTTGCCGAGATGGGCGGACGCGCGCTGCTGCTCGGGCCGGACTGCTCGATCGATCCCGACACGCCGGACGCGCTGCTGCACACGGTCGCGGCCGCCGTCCGATCGGCGAGCGCACGATGAGCGGCGTGCAGCCCCTGCCCCTGGACGAGCTACGCTTGCTCGTCGTCGTCGACAACGAGACGGACACGCTCTCGAGCATCGCGGACGGCGTGCCCCAGACGCCGGAGGTCGCCCAGCATCTGCCGCGCGTGCCCGTGGCGCGCACCCACCAGGGGCGGCCGGGCAAAGTCGTGTTCGATCGCCTCTGCTGCGCCGCGCACGGCTTCTCGGTGCTCGTCACCGGCCGGCGCGGGGACGAGCAACGCACGATTCTCTTCGACGTCGGCCCGTACGCCGACGTCTGGCTGGCGAACGCGACGCGGCTCGGCATCGACCTGTCGGCGATCGAGGCGCTGTTCCTCTCGCACTGGCACTTCGATCACAGCGGCGGGCTGGGCGACGTCGTGGCCGCGGTGACGCGCGCGCGAAGCGAGGCCGGGCGCGACGCGCCGCTCGTGGATCTGCACCCCGACCGGCCCGATCAGCGTGGAATCCTGCAGCCGAGCGGCACGATCGTCTTGCTCCCGCCCGAGCCGACGTTCGAGGCCATCGCGGCCGCCGGTGGGCGCGTCAGCAAACACGGCGCGGCGCACGTGCTCGCCGACGGCTTCTTCCTCGGCAGCGGCCGGATCGACCGCGTGACCGAGTACGAGCAAGGTCTGATCGGCCATCACACGTTTCGCGGCGACAAAGGCGAAGAAGATCCGCTGATTCTGGACGAACGGTTCGTCGCCGCGCAGGTGCGCGGCCGCGGCACCACGCTGCTGTCCGCGTGCTCGCACGCGGGCGTGGTCAACGCCGCGCTCGGCGCGCAAGCCGTCGTCCCAGCAAACCCGATCGACGTCGTCCTCGGCGGCTATCATCTGGCCGGCAAGGCGATGGAGACGCGCATCGAGGCCACCGTGCGCGATCTCCGCGATCGCATCCGGCCACGCGTCGTCGCTCCCGGGCACTGCAGCGGCTGGCGCGCCAAAGCCGCGCTGGCCGCCGCGTTTGCGCCACACTGCTACGGTCCGAGCGCCGTCGGATCGATGTACACACTGCGCGCGGCCTGATCGAGGACCACGCACGCACGGCGCCGTGGGCGATCAGGCGCGCACGCGGATGCCGGCCCGGTAAAAGCCCCACATCACGACCCACCACGCGGCCAGAAACGCCAGCGCCCACGCCAGCGACGCGTTGATGGGCGACGCCCACGGCGCGAACAGGCGCTCGAAGATCGCGGCCTGCAGCGGCACGCCGCGGACCCGAATGACGATCAGCAGCTTCGCCAGCAGCGTCGAGAGAAAGAAGAGCAGCAGCGCATTGACGCCGAGCACGACGAACGGCGTGCTCCAGCGCCGCCAGCCGCGCACGTCGATCGTCCAGTAGCAGAGCCCGAGCACGAGCGCCGCGAGCCCGGCCGTCAGCAGCGCATACGAGCTCGTCCAGAGCGATTTGTTGAGTGGGAAGACAAGGCCCCATGCCGCGCCGAGCGCGACCGCGATCGCGCCGCCGAGTGCCAGCCCGGATGCGATCCGGCCGGGGCGTTCGCGGCTTCGAAGCCAGTGGCCCGTCAGCACGCCGAGCAGCGTCGTCGCGACGGCCGGCACCGTGCTCAAAATGCCTTCCGGGTCGTAGACGCGCGCGGCGCGCCAGATGTGCGGGCCGAGCACGAGCCGATCGAGCCACGCCGCCAGGTTGCCTTCCGCGCTCAGGTCGCCGCGTCCGTGGCCGGGCACGGGGATCAGCATCATCGCACCCCAGTAGCCGAGCAGGAGGAGCGCGGTCACGACGGCCTGCGCTCGCCATCGCGTCGCCACGAACACGAGCGCGGCGACGAGATAGCAGACGGCGATGCGCTGCAGCACGCCGGGGACGCGCACGTTCGCCCAGTCGAACGACGGCAGCGCGTTCAGCAGCAGGCCGAGGGTGAAGATGATCGCCGCCCGTCGCAGCACGCGGCCGGGCGTCGGTCGGGCAAGCGCGATCGCCACGCCGACGATGAACAGGAAGAACGGAAAGATCACATCGGTCGGTGTGAGACCGTGCCAGTCGGCGTGGCGCAGCGGCGCGTACACGGCGCGCCACGTCCCTGGATTGTTCACCAGCACCATCGCGGCCATCGTCAGACCGCGGAAGGCGTCGAGCGAGACGAGCCGCGCCGAGGTCAGCGCTCCTTCAAGAAGTCGCCGAGCGTCATTCCGAAGCCGCCCTTGCGGCCCGCGTCCTTCATGTACGCCTGCGTCTCGGTGCGCTCTTCGTGCGCCAGGGCCTTCTCGCGGGACAGCCGGATGCGCCGCCCGCCCTCTTCGACGGCCAGCACGAAGACCTTCATCTCGCTACCCGCGGGGAACATCTTGCGGTGGTCGGCGCCGCGGGTCGTACCGAGCTCGGCATTGGGCACGAGACCGGTCTGTCCCGGGCCCAGCCGCACGAAGACGCCGAACGGCTCGATGCGCTCGACGCTGCCCGTGAGGACGGCGCCGACGGCGACCGCGGATTGCAGCTCCTCGCCGACCTCCGCGCCCTCGGGGGCCAGCGCCAGGGCGATGCGCCGGCGTGCGAGATCGACGTTGAGAATCATCACGGTGATCGCGGCGCCGGCCGCCACCGCCTCGCGCATCGCGCCCTGCCGGTGGCGCGGGATCTCGCTGGTGTGCAGCAAGCCGTCCACGCCGGGCAGCAGCTCGACGAACACGCCGAACTCCGTGGCGCGCAGCGCCCGACCGTGTACGATCTGTCGCTCACGCAGCCGTCCCGGCACCGTGGCCCACGGATCGCCCTCGAGCGCCTTGAGGCTCAGCGTGACCTTGCCCTTGGCCTCGTCGATCCGGAGCACCTTCACGCTGACGTGCTCGCCGACGCGCAGTCGATCGCCGGGGCGATCGACGCGCGCGTGGGAGATCTCGGAGATCGGCACCAGTCCCTGCACGCCGCCCAGATCAACGAACGCGCCGAAGTCGGCGAGCGACACGACCGTGCCGGGCAGGACGGCATCGGGCAAGATTTTCTTCCGCGTCTCCTCCGCGGCTTTCGCCGCTTGTTCTTCCAGGAGCGCACGGCGGGAAAGCACGACATTTCGGCCGCCTTCCGAGAACTTCGTCACACGGAACTCGAGCACGCGCCCGACAAAATCTTGCTCGGATTCCACGCGCCGCAGGTCCATCTGCGAGAACGGGCAGAACGCGCGCAGCCCGGCGACGGTGACCTCGTAGCCGCCCTTGATGACGCCGGCCACCCGGCCCTCGACCGGCACACCGGTCTGCGCCGCTACCCCGAGGGCCTCGCGCGCCTGCGCGCCCTGGCGCAGCCGGTGCGACAGACGAATCTCATCGCCGGTCGCGACGACGGTCGCCTCGACCTCGTCGCCGAGCTTGATCTTGAGCTGGCCCGTGTCGTCGGTCAGCTCGCCGCGGTCGATCCACGCCTCGCCCTTGCCGCCGACGTCGACGAAGACGTGCTCGTCGCTGATCTGGATCACACGCCCCTTGACGACCTGACCGCGCTCGAGCGCGCGACGGGATTCGTGCTGGGCGAAGAGCGTCGCGAAATCTTCTTCGGCGTCGGAGTCGGTCATGCCGTCACTGCCTCACGAGATGCCGGGCGGGTCGCCGCCTGACGGGATGCCACTGATTATACGGGGGGCCGGCAAAATGGGCGGAGCGCCCGCGCGGGCGCTCCGCTCCCAACCGTGGCGGTTACTTCGTGGCGAGCCGATGCTTCTTGATGAAGGCCCACAGCCGCTTGGTCATCTCGGCGGGACCGATCGGCTTGTTGCCCATGATCGCCTCGAGCGACTCGTGCCGACCGCCGAACGAGACCGCGTACCCGCCAAAATTTTTCTTGTTCGCCATCGTGTCCGCACCTCCCCGGGGATTTGCGCCTGTGAGCGCTGAGCTACTCTCTCACTCGACGGCGGCGCACACCAAATTCTGTGGGAGGTGACGGCGGGACCGCGACCCGTCGTGACGCGTCTTACGTGAGCGCGAGGGTCGGCGCGCCCGCCGATCCGATGACGTCGATGTCGTCGCGCTCGGCCGCAGCGTCCCGGCGGCCCTGCACGCGGCGTGTGCGGCCCTCGAAGATGGCGCTCTCCTCGATGACGAGGGCGGGCGTTTCGAGATCGCCGCGAACGCGGGCATGCTCACGGAGCTCGATGCGCTCGGTCGCCGCGATGCTGCCGACGACCTCCCCCTCGACGATCACGATGGGCGCCCGCAGCCGGGCCTCCACGCGGCCGGCCCGCGCCACGCTCAGCGTGCCGGACGCCTCGACGGTGCCCTTGATGCTGCCGGCGATCACGACGGTACCGCTGAACGTGCACGTTCCCTCGAGGTGTGAGCCCTCTGTGATGACGGCGACGGCCGGATCCGACGCGGGCTGGCTTCGTCCTTTCCAACGCATGCGTGCCGCTGGAGGCAAGCGCCGCGCCAGTCGCGACACGGCCGGAACCCTGGATTTTCGGCGGTCTCGACCGCCGCCGGCGCGCCGCGACGTGCGCGTTTGTCATGCGTGTGTCATCCCGTCCGTCCGCGCCACCGATCCCCGCGGCCGTCACGCCGCGCGGCTACGGGCCGCCGGCAGCGCGCGCCACGTCTCGTCGGACGCCGTGGCGAGGGCACGCAGGCTGACGCCGCCGAGCGCATCACGCACCGCTTCGTCGCGGCGGCGCAGCGTCGCGCTGACGGGTGACGGGACCGCGGGCGGCTCCACGGCCTGGGATGCCGGAGGCTCGCGGACGGCGTTGAGCACGTCGACAACGGTCAGCTCGTCCGGCAAGCGCGCGAGCATCACACCGTCGGGCTCGATCGTGCGCACGAGCAGCCCGGCCGCGACGAAGTCTTCGACGAGCTCCTCGAGCACCCCGAGGGGGGCCTCGAGCTTGCGAGCGAGCTCGACCGGATGCGCCGGCCCACCGTCGCCGAGATACTGGCGCGTGATCTCGACGAGGCCGCCCAGCGCGATGCGCTCGCGTAGCAGCAGACTCGGGCGCCCGCGCACGACGACGTAGGAGATCGGATGCTGGTGGACGTAGGCAACCTGGCCGCCGGTGAGGACGACGAGCCACGCGACCTGAAGCCAGATGAGCGAGATCACGAAGACCGCGAACCCGGAGTAGATGGCCGTATAGCTGGTGGAGCTGGCCACGAACACGGCGAACCAGAATCCCGCGAGGTGCCAGAGCAGCGCGGCCGTCACGCCGCCCACGAGCGCGGACGCGAGCCGCACGCGCGTATACGGCAGCAGCCGATAGAGCAGTGTGAACGCCGCGGCGAGCAGCAGGAACGGCGCGCCGTGTCGTGCGATCAACACCGCGGCGGACGTGAGATGCGTGGCCGCGAGCACCCGCTGCACGAGCCAGTAGTTGAGCGCCGAGGCCATGATCGCGAACGCCGCGAACACGAGGACGGGGCCCACGAGCAGGATGCTCAGGTAGTCGCTGAACTTCCGCGCCAGGCTGCGCGGACGCCGCACGTGCCAGATCCGGTTGAGCGCGGACTCGACGCGCTCGATCACGGAAACCACCGTGTAGAACAGCGCGACGAAGCCGATGGCGCCGAGCACGCTGACCTTCATGTTGTCGACGAAGCTCACGACGTGGGCGGTCAGCTCGGTGCCGCTCGCGCCGAGCGGAGTGAGCATGCGCGCCACGACCGCCTCGACGCGATAGTGCGCACCGAATGCTTTGAGCACGGAAAACGTGACGGCCAGCAGGGGCACGATCGACAGCAGCGTGCGGTAGACGAGCGCCGTCGCCTCAAGGTTGAGCTGGGGGTCGAGCACAGCGCGGATGACGACGACAACCAGGCGCAGCACCGTGATCGCGGTGCGCCGCACCGTGCTGCGGGGTGCAGCCTCCATCGTCCACAGGTCGCGCTCGAAATAGCGCTGGACCCGGGACACGAGCCCGGCACCGGCCATAGCCATGGCCCCTCTTACAATCACGGTGCCAGCCACTACGCCGTTCCGACGTGGCCGGCGGGCCTCATCGGAATCGTCATCCGCACGTCACGCCTGATATCGTTGGGGGGCGCATGAAGCTCTCCGAGAAGTTCGCGCGCCAGGAAAGCGAAGCGGCGCGGCTCGCCCGCATCGGACGCCGTCGCATCTCGCGTGACCGCGCCGACGCGGTCCGTCAGTTCCTCGGTCTCCCCGACGAGACGACGCCCGCGGAGGTCACCGAGGCGTCGCTCGTCTGCGACGTGTGCGGCCGCCGCTTCTCGCGGCCGATGCATCTCGGCCGACACAAGCGCTCCAGCCACAAGCCGCCCGCGCTCGCCTGAGGCCTCCAGCCACAAGCCGCCCGCGCTCGCCTGAGGCCTCCAGCCACAAGCCGCCCGCGCTCGCCTGAGCCCGCGCTGTCGGTCGCCGATCGGTGTATAACCGAGCCGCGCCGAAAGGAGGGTCCACCATGACCACGGTGTCGCGCCGACACTTCCTTCGAACGTCGGGAGCAATCGTCCTCACCACGATGGCGCCGCCGCTGCTATCCCGGCGCCGCGCCGACGCGGCCGACAAGGAGCTGATTCCGAAGAAGCTGCCCTTCCCGCCCAACGACGAGTTCGGCAGCTACGAGCCGACGATCACGCCGGACGGCAACACGATCTACTTTGCTCGGTTCGCGGCCAGCGGCGACAAGCGCGTGCGCGGCACGACGACGGACCTGTTCGTTACCCACCGAATCCGCCAGACCGGTGAGTGGCCCGGCACCGGGGCGGACTGGACGCCGCCCGAGCGGCTGCCCGACACCGTGAACAGCGACTCGATCGACCAGGAGCCACGCATCATGCCCGACGGCAAGACGCTCTACTTCATGAGCCGTCGGGAGGGCGGGCTCGGCGGTGCCGATGTCTGGGTGACGACGAAAAAACCCAACGGCGAATGGACGCAAGCGCAGAACGTCGGCCCGAACGTCAACTCCGTGCACGTCGACCACTGCTTCATGCCGCTCGGCCTGCCGGGCGAGGACAACACCTCGGTGTTCATCTCGCTGCGGCCGCGCGCCGACGGCACGCCGTCGGCCTCGGATCTCTACACGAGCCGGAGCGAGAGCGGTGTTTGGCAGCCGGCAAAACGGTATGAAAGCAAGCTGCTTGACTCGGTTGGATTCAAGTGCCGGCTCAATGCGGTCGCGCGCGACGGGCTCCTGCTCGGCATCGTCTCCGTCCACGACTTTGGCAAGTTCCACAAGATGCTCTTCGTGCACTACGATCCCGCCAGCAAGGAGTGGAAGGGCCCGATCGTCGAGGCACCGTTCAACCAGCCCAACGTCGACGGCGCGTGTCCCATGTTCACGGCTGGTGGCGACAAGATGATCTGGTCCGCCGGGTACGATCGAGGGCCGGGCCCTGTCTCGACGTCCGGCGGCACCGGATCGACGTATGACCTCTTCTGGCTCAAGACCAGCGACGTCATCGCCTACTACCGGGCCAAGGCGGGGCTCGCCTAGGGCGAGTCCCCGCCGTGGGGCGCGGACCAGCGAGCGCGACGTGGCTCGGCCTCGCGCTCGCCGCCCTCGTGCTGACCGCCGGCGTCGCGAGCGCTCACGCGGTCCTGCAGCGCGCCGAGCCGCGGGTCGAGAGCCGGCTCAAGCGTCCGCCGGACGAGGTGAAGCTCTACTTCAGCGAGCGGCTGGAACCTGCGTACAGCACAGTCCGAATCGTCAACGATCGTGGTGAGCAGGTCGACCGGCGCGACAGCCGCGTCGATCGCGCGGATCCCACCCTGCTTCGCGTGACGCTGCCCCCGCTGCCGCCCGGCCCCTACACGGTCGTGTGGCGCGTGGTCGCCATTGACGCCGACGTGACCGAGGGCGCCTTCACCTTCCGCATCGAATGAAGCCACACCTGCCTAGATCAGCCCAGCCACGGTTCGAGGCGCGCTCGCGGACCTCGCTACAATGAAGCCCCACCTGCCTAGATCAGCCCACCCGCGGTTCGAGGCGCGCTCGCGGACCTCGCTACAATGAAGCCCAACCTGCCTAGATCAGCCCAC
>JBKOUQ010000052.1:0-6565 GCA_046723475.1 Candidatus Methylomirabilota bacterium | reverse complement strand
ACCGCGGCCCGCGGCGCCGGCAGTGCCGGTCGCACCAGCGCATGTCGGCGCGTCGCCCGAACGGGTCGCGCCGCAGGACGGCGACGGCGCGCGTCACGTCCCCCATGACGATGAGTCCGACCGCGAGCCGATGACCCAGCTGCGGCGCACGATCGCCGCGCGCCTCGTCGACGCGCAGCGGACGGCCGCCATCCTGACCACATTCAATGAGGTCGACCTCGGCGAGCTGCTCGCACTGCGCGCGCGGTATCGCGAGCGCTTCAAGGCGAGGCATGGCGTCGACCTCGGCCTCATGTCGCTGTTCGCGCGCGCGGTGCTGCATGGGCTGCGTGAGGTCCCGATCCTCAACGCGCGCATCGACGGCAGCGACGTCGTCACGCCGCGCCGCGTCCATCTCGGCATCGCGGTCAGCACGCCGCGCGGTCTGGTGGTGCCCGTCGTGCGCGACGCCGATGGACAGAGTCTCGCGTCGCTCGAGAAAGCGATCGGCGACCTCGCCCGCCGCGCCCGCGACGGCAAGCTCGCACCCGACGATCTGGCCGGCGGCACGTTCACGATCACGAACGGCGGGGTGTTCGGGTCGCTCCTGTCGACGCCGATCTTGAATCCCCCGCAGTCCGGCATCCTCGGCATGCACAAAATCGAGGACCGGCCGATCGCGCGCGCGGGGCAAGTCGTGATCCGGCCGATGATGTACGTGGCGCTCTCCTACGATCACCGTCTCGTCGACGGCGAGCAGGCCGTCACGTTTCTGGTGCGGGTAAAGGAAGCGCTGGAGGATCCTGCGCGGATGGTGCTCGAGGTGTGAGCGTCCTCGCGTACGCCCGCCTCGGCACCGGGCCGCGCGTGCTGGTGCTTCTCCACGGTTTTCTCGGCTCCGCCCGCAACCTGACGACGCTGGCGCGGGGGCTCGCGCGGCGCCGGCCGCAGGACAGTATCGTGACCCCCGATTTGACCGGACACGGCGAGTCGCCGCCGTTGCCGCCGCGGCCCGATCTCGCGGTGCTCGCGCGCGACGTGCTCGAGACGGCTCGCGCACTCGACGCTCCGCAGCCGTGGACGCTCATCGGCCACTCGCTCGGTGGACGCGTTGCGTTGCGCGCCGCGATGCTCGATCCCGGCGCATTCGCCCACATCACGCTGCTCGATGTCAGCCCGTCGCCGCGTCCGCCGGGCGGCGAGGTCGCGGTCATCGTCAAGGCGCTGATCGACGCGCCGGATGCGGCTCCGGATCGAGAGACGTTTCGCAACTGGTTTCGCCAGGCGGGACTGGCGGCAGCGGCCATCGACTGGCTGCTGCTGAACCTGGTTCGTACCGGCGACGGCTATCGCTGGCGCGTCGATCGCTCCTCACTCGCCGCCTTGTACGCCGAAATCGGCATCGACGATCTCTGGCGGGCGATCGAGGCTCCGCACGAATACCGCGTGCACGTCATCCGCGGCGGCGCTTCCGACCACGTGTCCGATCCGGATGCACGGCGGTTCGTCGCCGCCGGCTGTCGCGTCGACACGCTCGCCGGGGCCAGCCACTTCGTGCACGTCGATCGCCCGAACGAGTTGCTGGACCAGATCGTGCAGGGCCTCGCGTGAGGAGGCAGCATGGCCACGCGTGAGACCGATCTCGTTCGCCTGCGCGAGCACGTGAGCGCGATGACTCGACACGGCACCGAGCTGCTCGCCGATCTCAAGGGTCTGGACGATCGGTTGCAGGCGCTCCTGCCAGCACTCGCGCCGTTGGCGGAGTCCGAGCGCGAGACGCTCGTCGCCCGGATGTGCGGGTTCGATGCCGCACTGCCCGATCGGCTGCGTCAGCTCGTCGAGGCGCTGGCGGATCTCATCGCCGGGCTCACGGCGACCGACGGCGGCGAGACGTGGGTGCGGCAGCGTCTCGCGCGGCTCGAAGCCGGGGAGGATTCCGAGGCGGCTTGAGTCGCGGCGCCGTGCGGTAGCATGGCGCGGATGACAACCGCCGCGTTCTACATTCCGGAGGCGGACGCGTTCGTCGCCACCGTCCACACACGCGGGCCGTGGAGCGCGCGGCATCAGCACGGCGGACCGCCCGCCGCGCTGCTCGCGCGCGCGGCCGAGGCCGCGGTGCCCGGCTTCGGCATCCTGCGAATCACCGTCGACTTCCTGCGCCCGGTGCCGATCGATCGCGTCCGCGTCAGTGTCGAGACGCTGCGCGCCGGCGCGAAGGTGCAGCGCATCGTCGCGCGGCTGCATCACGGCGAGCACGTGGTGGCGCAAGCGATCGCCGCGCTCGCGCGGTCGGCACCCATCGACCTCACGTTGTCGGCCAGCGACCCTCCGCTGCCGCCGCCCGAGCACGGACGCCCGTTCGAGTTTCCGTTTTTCGGTGAGCCGCTCAGCTATCACGCCGCGATGGAGACGCGGCTCGTGCGCGGCGAGTGGGGCACCGGGCGCGCGGCTGCGTGGATGCGGCAGCGGATGCCGCTCGTGGCGGGAACGCCGACCTCGCCGCTGGAGCGGGTGCTGGTGGCGGCCGATTCGAGCAGCGGCGTGAGCGCGGCGATCGAGCACAAGGTCACGAGCGCGATCAACGCGGATCTGTCGGTAAGCCTCCATCGCCCACTGGACGGCGAATGGGTCGGGCTCGACTCCGTCTCGTTCTACGAGCCGAGCGGCGTCGGGCTCGCAGACACGCGGCTGTACGACGTGCGCGGTCCGATCGGTCGCGCCGTGCAGAGTCTGATCGTGGAGGCGCGGAGCTGACCGAGCGCCGAGGCTAGCCGAGCACGCGCTGCAGCCACGCCGACACGTCGGCAATCTCGTCCGCGCACACGGCGTGCTCCATCGGGTACGCGTGCCACTGGATCGCGTAGCCCGCAGCTTCGAGCTGTCGACGCGACACGACCGCGCGGTCGATCGGAATGAGGCCGTCGTATTGGCCGTGCGCCATGAAAATCGGCGTCGCGCGGTTCGGCGCGCTCGCCTCGGCCGCGAGGGTCGACGCCAACGGCAGGTACGTCGACAGCGCCATGATGCCCGCCAAACGCTCGGCATGTCGCAGCCCGGTCTGCAGCGCGATGGCCCCGCCCTGCGAAAAGCCCGCGAGCACCAGCCGTTCGGCGGGGATGCCGCGCGCCTTCTCCCGCGCGATGAGCTCCTCGATGCGGGCCTGCGAGGCGCGCACGCCGTCGCCGTCTTCGCGACGCTGGCCGTCCAGCCCGTACACGTCGTACCACGCTCGCATGATCGCGCCGCCGTTGATCGTCACCGGCTGCATCGGCGCGTGCGGGAACACGAACCGCACGCCGAGCGAGTCGGGGAGATCGAGCTCGGGGACGATGGGCTCGAAGTCGTGGCCATCGGCGCCGAGACCGTGCAGCCAGATTACGGACGCGGTCGCGGGCTGCGCAGTCTCGAGCTCGATCGCGGGCAGCACGGCGGCCTCAGCGCGTCACGGCGGCGAGCAGGCGCTCGAGGAAGCCGGGGATGTGCGGCTTGTCGATCCAGCGTAGGACCGCGACGAGATCGGCCGTCGGATCGATCCACACGAGGCTGCTGCCCGCGCCACGCGCGGCCCACGCGCCCGGGCGACCCACGTCGAGCCACCACAGCAGCCCGTACTGCGCATTGATCGCGCACGGCCGTCGACACTCGTCGATCCACGAGGGGGGCAGAATTTCGGCGTCGCCCCAATGGCCTCGTCGTAGATGCAGCAGACCGAAGCGCGCGTGATCGCGCGCCGACATCCAGAGGCCGCCGCCCCAGTGCGAGCCGCCTGGCACGGACGGCATCGGTCGGCCGTCGATCTCGACCCATGCGTTGTCGTATGGCCGCCACTCCCACGTGCTCGACGCGCCGATCGGCGTCATGATCGTCTCGCCCAAGACATCGGGCAGCGGGCGGCGAAAGCGCTGGAGCAACGACAGGCTGAGGCGGTTCACGCGGACGTCGTTGTACTCCCACAGCGTGCCCGGTCGACGCAACGGCCGTGGAATCCCTTTGTCGCTCTGGCCGAAGTCGGCCTTGTCGAGATCGCGATTGTGGTCGATCGTGTCCGGCTTGCCGAAGACGGTGCCCGACCACTCGCTGGTCTGCTGCAGCAGGTGGCGCCACGTCACCATCCGGTTGTGCTCGGACGCGAACGCGTCGTCGGTCGCGTCGTCGCTCACCCGATCGTCGATGCTGCGGATGAGCCCGCGCGCGACCGCGATGCCAGTCAGCGCGGCGAGGTAGCTCTTGGCGATGCTGAATGACATCTCGACACGCTCGGTCTCGCCCCACTCGGCAACCAGATACCCACGACGCACGACGAGACCGCTCGGCCCGCCGCGGGGCTTGATCGGCCCGAGCACGCCGCCCGCGTTGTCGGGTTCGTCGGCGACGCCGACGAACACCCCGCGCGCGGTGATGAAGTCCCGACGCCAGCGGGTCTCGTGAGCGAGGTGATAAGCGATCGCCTCGTCCAGGCGGTGCGGGTCGAGTCCCAACTCGGCCGGCGTCGCGGCCGGCCACGCGTCCGGGGCCGGCGTCACCACCGGCGGGTCGCCTCGCGAGTCAACCAGGGCGCGGGTCACGACTGGCTCAGGCGCGTGCTTCCGCGATCCCGACAGGACACGCGACGCCGGTGCCGCCGTGACCGCAATACCCCCATGGATTCTTGCTGAGGTATTGCTGGTGATACGGCTCGGCGTAGTAGAACTCCGGCGCGTCGATGATCTCGGTCGTGATGCGACCGTGGCCGGCGGCGGTGAGCGCGGGCTCGTATGCGTCGCGCGACGCCTCGGCGAGCCGCCGCTGCTCCGGCGAGAACACGTAGATGCCGGAGCGGTACTGCGTGCCGACGTCGTTGCCCTGCCGCATACCTTGCGTCGGGTCGTGCGATTCCCAGAAGACCTTCAGCAGCGATTCGTACGAGACCTCCCTCGGATCGAAGACGACGAGCACGACCTCGTTGTGGCCCGTGCGCCCCGTGCAGACCTCGTCGTACGTCGGATTCGGCGTGAAGCCGCCCGCATAGCCGACGGCGGTCGTGAAAACACCCGGCGTGAGCCAGAACGCCTTCTCGGCGCCCCAAAAGCAGCCGAGGCCGAAAACCGCCGTCTGCATGCCGGCGGGAAACGGCGGCGTCAGCGCGCGCCCGTGAACGTGATGCTTCTCGGGCACGGGCATGCGCTCGGTGCGACCCGGCAGCGCATTGTCCCTGGTCGGCATCGTGATCTTGTGCGAGCCCCACATGGCGGTGACCTCCGGGCTCATTGTAGTCCCGCGCGCTCGCGCGACCAGTTGCGTTCCGGAGCGCGATCTGGTGTTCTAGCGCGCGCTCGACTTTCCACCGGAGGTGCGACATGAAGGCCGCCGTGCGGACCGCGGAGAGATAAGGCGGACGTCCGGCTCGGCTCGCGCACCATCTATTACGGCTGGGTGATCGTCGCCGCGCTCTCCGTGACGGAGACGGTCACCTGGGGAATCATCTATTACGGATTCCCCGTCTTCCTGCAGCCTATGGAGCGGGATCTCGGCGCGTCCCGGGTCGCGGTGACCGCGGCGTTTTCCATCGGGCTCGCGACCTCCGCTCTCGCGAGCATTTCCGTCGGACGCTGGCTCGATCGACGCGGTCCGCGCGCGCTCATGACGGCCGGCTCGTGTCTGGCCACGCTGCTCACGCTGGCCTGGGCGCACGTGCCGAACGTCGTCGCGCTCTACGTCGTGTGGCTGCTGATGGGCTTCGCGATGGCGGCCACACTCTACGAGCCGGCCTTCGCCGTGGTCGTCTCGTGGTTCAGCCGTGGTCGCGACCGCGCGCTGCTGACGGTGACGCTCGTGGCCGGACTCGCGAGCACGATCTTCATGCCGATCGAGGCGGCGCTGCTCGAGCGGCTGGGGTGGCGGAGCGCGCTCACCGTGCTCGCGGTCGTGCTCGGCGCCATCACGATTCCGATCCACGCCCTCCTGTTGCGCCAGGGGCGGGCCGCCACCACGTCCGGCGTCGGCGAGGCTGGAGCGCCGAGCTTCACCCTGGCTCAGGCCGCGCGGACGCCGGTGTTCTGGATCCTCTCGACCGCGTTTCTGGTGTCGAACTTCGCGACCGCCGCCGTCACGACGCATCTCATTCCGTTCCTCGTCGATCGCGGCTACGCGCCGGCCCTGGCGGCGGCGGCCATCGGGTGGACGGGCGCGATGCAGCTGCCTGGCCGCGTGCTGTTCGTTCCGATCTCCGCCCGACTCGGCTCGCGCGTCATGGTCGCCACAGTCTTCGTCGCGCAGGCGCTCGGCATCGGGCAGCTTCCGTTGCTCGCGCTTGTCGGCACGCTGCTGCCCTTCATCGTCATGCAAGGCGCGGCCAACGGCATGGCGACACTCGCGAGGGCGTCATCGCTCGCGGAGATCTTCGGCGCGCGGAACTACGGCGCCATCTCGGGCGCGGTCGCCCTCGGCGCCAACGGCGCGCGCGCCGTCGGGCCCGTCGGCGCATCGATGCTGCTGCTGGCGCTCGGCTCGTATCCGGCGGTGTTCTGGATGCTTGCCGCCTCGCTCGTCGTCGCGGGGGCGTCGGTGGTCTTTGCGGACATGACCCCGCGCAGCGAAGGCTGAAAAG
>JBKOUQ010000123.1:0-11454 GCA_046723475.1 Candidatus Methylomirabilota bacterium | reverse complement strand
GGCCGCACGCGCACGCGCGCGCTCGGGCGCTGCCGATCGCGCTGCGCAAGCGGCTCGAGGTCGCGCGCGCGCTCGCCACGCGTCCGCGGCTGCTGCTGCTCGACGAGGTGATGGCGGGGCTCAACCCCGCCGAGCTCGGCGGCATCGTCGACCTCGTCCGTCGCCTGCACGGCGAGGGCGTCACGCTGATCGTGATCGAGCACGTCATGGCGGCGATGATGCGGCTGGCCCAGCGGATCGTGATGCTGCACCACGGCGAGAAGATCGCCGAGGGTACACCGGAGCAGATTGCGCATGACCGTCGCGTGATCGATGCCTACCTCGGCGACGAGTTCAATCTTGCTGAAGCGTGAGGCTCGTTCTTGCTGAAGCTCGAGGCGATCGACGCGTTCTACGGCGACCTGCAGGCGCTGTTCGGGGTGTCGCTCGAGGTGCCGGCGGGCGGGATCTTCGCGCTCGTGGGCGCCAACGCCGCCGGCAAGACGACCACGCTGCGCATCGTCTCCGGACTGCTGGGCCCGCGCCACGGGCGCGTGCTCTTCGACGATGTCGATCTGGCGCGCGTGCCGGCCGCGCGGCGGGTCGATCTCGGCATCGTGCAGGTGCCCGAGGGTCGACGGCTGTTTCCGTTCATGACCGTGCGGGAAAATCTGCTGCTCGGTGCCCACACCCCGCGCGCGCGTGCCGAGCGCGACGCGACCCTGGCCTACGTCTATCGGCTGTTTCCAGTTCTGGAAGAGCGCGCCGGTCAGCTCGCGGGCTCGCTCTCCGGTGGCGAGCAGCAGATGTGCGCGATCGGGCGTGCGCTGATGGCGCGACCACGGCTGCTCATGCTCGACGAGCCGACGCTCGGGCTGGCGCCCGTGCTCGTCGGCCGCATCTTCGACACCGTGCGCACGATCAACACCGACGGCGTCACCATCATGCTCGTCGAGCAGAACGTTCGGCGCGCCCTCACGCTGGCCACCCGCGCGTGCGTGCTCGAATCCGGCAAGCTCGTGTTGCAGGGCGCCGGGCGCGAGCTGCTCGGCGACGATCGGCTGAAGCGCGCGTACCTGGGACTCTGACCGTGCCGGTCTATCACGTGCGCTTCACCTGCGCGGCGGACTACAACGCCCGTCGGCTGCCCTACCGCCCCGCCCACCTCGCGCAGCTGCTCGCCCTCCGAGACGAAAAGCGCGTGGTCGCCGGCGGGCCGGAGCCGGACGGCAGCGCGGCGCACATCTTCTATCGTGTCGCTGGCCGCGTGGAACTCGAGCAGCTGATCGCGAACAACGAGTTCCAGCGCGCGGGGCTCTTCGTCGCCCACGCGGCGCGCGTGTTCGAGGATTTCGTCGAACCGATCGAGCGGCTGCCGCACGATGCCGGCTGGAAGGTCACGCTCGTCGAGGGAACCCCCGCCGACCGTCTTCGCGCGCGCTCGGCGCTCATGCAGTTGCGCGCGGAGAAGATCGTCAATCTGGGCGGCATATTCGCGGACGGCAGCGCGCTGGCCGTCGTGCGCCTCGCGGACACCGCGGTGGCCATCGCCGTGCTGGAGGCCGCCGGCGGATGGGACGCCGCGCGTCTCACCGCGCGCGCGTGGAGCCAGACGCTGTAGCGCGTTTGCGCCTCGCGCGAGCCGCGCTCAGCGTAGATTCCTCTTTACGCAGCTCTTTGCTCGGCCTTAGTCCGGGCCGTGCAGCCGCGTGCGCTCGGCGCGACAGCGATCGACTTTGGCGCGGATCGCGCGCAGCTGTCGCCATGCCGCTTACGATGCGAAATGCGGTATGACATCCGAGGCGAAGAGTTCGCGAGTCTCGACGTCGTTCCAGCGATCGCTATGGATCACGAGCTCGACGCCGGCGTCCTGGTATCGACCTATCAGGTCGATGGCCTCGGACACCGTCCCGACGAAGCCCGGCACCGATCCGCGGGTCGCCAGCCGTTCACGCTTCGCGGCCACGGCGCCAGCGTCGCGGGCAAGCAGCCAGTTCTGGACATGCGTCTTTTCGATCACCCGGTCATCGCGCCCCACCGCGACGCAGTGTTCACGCAGCACTGCGAGTTTATGTCGTACCTCCGCGATGTCACCGCCGACGAGATTGCAGGCGTCGGCCAAACGGGCGACCGCACGAAGCGTCATCTGTTCGCCACTGCCGGCAATCATCAGAGGCGGACGCGGCTTCTGCGCCGGCTTTGGTTCGAGGATCGCATCCTCGACGTGAAAATACCGGCCGTGGAACGTCGTACGCGGCTCGGTCCACATTTTCAGAATCAGGTGGACCGCTTCCTCCATCTGCCGAATTCGGATCGCCGGCTGCGCCGGAAACTCCCAACCGTATTGCCGGTATTCGTCCTCCAAAAAGCCGGCGCCGATACCGAGTGTCAGTCGTCCCTGGCTGATCACATCGACGCTCGCTGCGATCTTCGCGAGATGCGCGGGATTGCGATAACCAACCGCGGTGGCCAGGGTGGCGAGACGGATACGGCGGGTCACGGCGGCCAGCCCCGCCAGGACGGTCCAGCCTTCCAGAACCGGCTCTTGGGGTGCGCCGATGCGGGGGATCTGAATCATGTGATCCATGACCGAGAACCAGACGAACCCGTGATTTTCCGCCCATTGCGCCTTCGCCTTCACCGCATTGAACGTCTCTGCCGGATCGGTAACGTCGAGCCACGACGCGTTGTGAATTCCGAATTTCATGGCCGTTGACCCCTCGGCGTCGACAAGGACGTGCTCGGGATGTGCGAGGCTCTGCCTCAAGGGTAAGAACCGGACCAACCACTGCGGAGGATGCCATGGCTGAAAGCGCAACGATCCTCATTCCCGACATCAGCGGCTACACGGAGTTTGTGACCAAGACCGAGCTCGTACACAGCTCTCACATCGTCAACGAGCTGCTCGACGCCATCCTCGCCCCCAACACCGGCGACTTCGTGCTGTCCGAGGTCGAGGGCGACGCACTCCTCCTCTATCACAAGGGCAAGCCGATCGAAGCCGACGCCCTCGTTCGACTGTGTCTGAGCATGTTCGAGAGCTTCCACACGCAGATCAAGATCATCGAGCGGGACTCGGTATGCCAGTGCGGCGCTTGCAAGACGGCATCGAACTTGAGCCTGAAGTTCGTCGTACATCACGGCATGGTCCAGGAAATCAAGGTGAGGCAGTTCACGAAGTGCTCGGGAGTCGACATGGTCGTCGCCCACCGCTTGCTCAAGAACCGGATCGCGTCGGACGAGTACATTCTCGCTACGCCCAGCTGTTTCGATTTGTCGAGCGTCGCGCAATCCCCGGGCGCCCTCGCGTGGGAGCGATCGAGCGACGAGTATCCGGCGATTGGGGTCATCGAATATCAATATGCTCCGCTCGCCGGAGTCAGACGAACCATCGCGAACCCAGCCCCGCGAATCAGCCCCGTGATCGACCTTGGAGAGCATTCCGTGGCGGTGGAGATCGATGCCCCGATGCTGGAGGTGCATCAGCTGGTGATCGATCTCGACCAGCGAACCCGATGGCTCTCGGCCGTAGAGCGCCTCGACCGGCCTGCCATCACCGAGCGGATCGGTCTGCGGCACGTTTGCATATTCCACGGCCTGACCGTCGAGTGGGTATCGGTGAAGAGCGAGATCGGAGACGATCAAATCACCTATGTCGAAGACGGCAGGATCGTGGAAAAGGATCTGCCGGCCCGGGCGTCGTTCGTCCTGAAGCGTCTCGGGGCGCGACGAACCTTTCTGGAGTTCCACGCGAAGTGGCTGTCCAGCCCCGAGCCGCCGCGAGAAATGACCAACGCGATCCTCGCGGATTACAAGCGGGGCCTCGAGGCAATCAAGATGCTTTGCGAGAAAGGGTAGCAGACGCTGATGCGGAAGGGCCGCCTCGAGGCTTTCAGTGACGGCGTCATCGCCGTCGTCATCACGATCATGGTCCTCGAGCTGAAGGTGCCGCATGAAGACGCGCTGGTAGCCGTGAAGCCGTTGTTGCCGAGCTTTCTGACTTACGTCCTCAGCTTCATCTACGTCGGCATCTATTGGACCAACCACCATCACCTCCTCAGCGCCGTGCGGTCGGTGAGCGGTGGCATGCTGTGGGCCAACCTTCACCTGCTGTTCTGGCTTTCGTTGGTGCCGTTCGTGACGGGCTGGATGGGGGAAAACCACTTCGCGGCGACGCCAACCGCCATGTACGGTGTCGTGATGCTGCTCGCGTCGCTCGCCTACTTGATCCTGCAGCGCGCGATCCTTGCCCAGCATGGACCCGGTTTCGTGCTGCGACAGGCCCTCGGCCGGGACATCAAAGGAAAGGTCTCCTCAGCCCTGTACTTGCTCGCCATCGTGCTGGCGCTGAAGGACCTGGCGGCATGGTCTTGCCTCATCTATGTCGTGGTCGCCTTGCTCTGGCTCGTGCCTGACCGCCGGATCGAACGCGCGCTCCGTGAAGCGACGTCAAAGGCAACCGACGAGGAAACCGTCTGAGTGCACCGGACCGATTAGTTTGTCGGCCATCGGCGCCGTCGCGTTATAGATTAGACCGCGCATGAACGCACGTCGCGACGTCGGCATCGACCGCAAGCGACTCGAGCAATCGATCGAGGAGCTCGGGCGCATCGGCGCCACCCCGCGCGGCGGGCTGACGCGCGTGGCGCTGACCGACGACGACAAGCGCGGACGCGACCTGATGGTCCGCTGGATGCGCGAAGCGGGCCTGCGCGTCACCGTCGACCAGATGGGCAACATCTTCGGCGAGCGCGCGGGCACGCAGGCGCTGCCGCCCGTCATGATGGGCTCCCACGTGGATTCGGTGCCCACGGGTGGCAAGTACGATGGGCAGCTCGGCGTGCTGTGCGGGCTCGAGACCATCCGCGCGCTCGACACGCACGACATCCGCACGCGCCATCCGGTCATGCTCGCGATCTTCACCAACGAGGAGGGCGCGCGCTTTCAGCCGGCCATGATCGCCAGCGGCGTGATGGCGGGCAAGATCCCCCTCGAGGACGCCTACAACGCCCGTGACAAGGACGGCATCCGCCTCGTGGACGAGCTCGAGCGAATCGGCTACCTCGGCTCCGAGCCGTGTGTGCCACGCGCGCTTCGTGCGTATCTCGAGCTGCACATCGAGCAGGGCCCGTGTCTCGAGGAGGAAGGTCTCTCCGTCGGCGTCGTGGATGGGATCGTCGCGATCTCGTGGTCGCGGCTGACGCTCTCCGGCGTGCAGGACCACGCCGGTCCGACGCCGATGCGCATTCGCCACGACGCGCTCGTGGCCGCGGCCGAGATCGTCACCGGTGTGCGGGCGATCGCGCGCGAGCTGGGCGGCGAGCTGGTGACCACGGTCGGCAACCTCGTGGTGCAGCCGAACATCGTCAACGCGATTCCGGGCACCGTCACGATGTCGATCGACATGCGCGATCCACGCGACGCCACGCTCGACGTCGCGCGCCGCCGCCTCGATGCGCTGGTGAAGGCCGCGTGCGAGCGGGAAGGCGTGCGGGGCCATCTCGATCACTACTGGCGTGTGCCCTACACGCCGTTCGCCGCGGACGTCGTCGCCGCCATCGAGCGGGCCGCCCACGCGAGCGGCGCGCGCTTCCGCCACATCCTGTCCGGCGCCGGCCACGATGCGCAATACATGGCCGCGATCGGCCCGGCCGGAATGATCTTCGTCCCCTCGCGCGGTGGCCGCAGTCACTGCGAGGAGGAGTTCACGCCGATGGACGACATCGAGTACGGCGCCGGCACGCTGTTCCGCGCCGTCCTCGATCTGGCAGGTTAGTCGAGGAGCGCCACGGCTCCGCCGGCGCGCTTCCGAGCGTTGGGGGTTTGGGGGCGATGTCGGGGCCCCCAATACAGAAAGGAGAGCGCATGAAGCTCGACGCGTACACGAAGGCCGTACTCACCGTCATCGCCATCGCCCTCGTGGTTCTCACCGCTCAGCCGTGGCTGAAGCGCGTGACGGTGTCCTCGGCCGAGGCGCAGGAGCCGCGCTACGTCGTCACGATCCCGAAGGCGTGGGGCAAGATCATCGGATTCTCGAACAACAATCTCTTGATGGAGGCGCCCGACGGCACGCTGCGCTCAATCGACCTCGAAGCCAAGACGGAAGCCCAGCGCATCAAGGTCTTGGTGAACAAGCAATAGCGGCGAAAACGCAATAGCGCGCTATGCACGCGGGCGCGCTCATCCACGCAGCAGCAGCATCACGCCGAGCGCGGCGGCCACGTTGTTGATGACGTGCGCCGCCGTGTTCGGCACCAGGCTGCCCGTGCGCTCGTAGGCGATCGCCCAGAGCAACCCGCTCAGAAAGACGCTCCCGAAGCCCGCGGCGCCGTAGCCGTGGGCCACCGCGAAGATCCCCGCGCTCACTCCGGCCGCGAGTGGCCAGGCCAGCCGCCGGCGCAGCGTGGCGTAGAGCAGCCCGCGGAATACGATCTCCTCGAACACGGGCGCAAACACGACGGTGCCGAGCAGACTCGTCACCGCCACCAACGGCCCGCCCCACGCGAGGTCCTCGTCGAACCATTCCGTCCAGTGCGGCGACAGATTCGCCGACTCGCTCAGCAGACCGAGCGCAACATCCGTCGCGGTTCCCATCCCGACCAGAAGTGCGGTCGTCCACAACAGCGCGCGTCCGCTGCCGGGGGCCGGCCGCCACCCGAGGCCGCGGACCAGCCCGACGCCCGCGGGCGCGAAAAGGCGCCGACGCGCCAGCCAGAGCAGTGGCGCGTACATCAGCGGCATGCTCAGCGTCGCGAGCACGGGATCGCTCGGCCCTCGCCACCGCCCCAGGAGGTACACGAGCGAAAGCGCGAGCACGCCGCCGCCCGCCCCCCGCACCAGCACGACGACGCCGTCGCGAAAGCTCCACGGCGGCGGCACGAGCGCGCTGTCGACGCGTACCGCGCGACCGCGGAAAACCGCGATGAGCGCGACGAGCCCGAGTCCGAGCAGCAGCAGCTCCGACGACGTCAGGGCGCGCACGCGGCGCAGCAGCGGCGCCGTCCGCGCCTGCGCCGCGCGCACGATGCTCTCGCGCGCGGCACGGTCGCCCGCGCGGTCCGCGAGACGCAACAGCAGACGATCACGGAACCAGCCGGCCTCCACCATCTGCACCGCGTCGGCCCGCAGCAGCGCGACGTCCTCGCCCAGCGGCGCATCGAGATACGCGGCCGCCAGAACATCGGCCGCCTCGCTGTCGCCGCGGCTTCGCCAACGGTCCACGGTTTCGAGAACCTCGTCGGTGCGCCCGGCCTCGCCGTAGAGCACCACCAGCCGCGCCTGGACGCCCGCCTCCCCCGGCATGGTGTCCGTGAGCTCCTCGTACCACGCGATCGCCTCCTCGAGGTCGTTGCGACCGTCGGTCACGGTCAGCTCGTAGAAGCGGCGCTCCCAGCTCGCGGCGCCGCTGAACGCGTCGGCGAGGTCCATCGTGCGCTCCACGATCAGCGCGAGCGCGCGCGGCGGGTCGTCGATGCTGTCGAGGCGCGTGCCGGCGAAGTGCACCTGCACGGCCAGCGCGACGAACGCGAGCACGAGCAGCACCGACACCGCGGTGACGACGGCGCCCGGCCAGCGGCGGGGACGCGGACGCGGCGCCAGCAGGACGGCGTCGGGGAGCGGCGGCGTGGCGTCCAGACGCTACTCGGCCGGCGGCAGCGCGTCGCCCGTGACGTACGGGGCGGCGGAACGCCGGCGCACCCGCAGCCGCACCATCACGGGCAGATGGTCGGAGGCGACGCGCGCCAGACGGCTCCTGTGCACGTGGAAGGCCTCGCCTTCGAGCTCGGCATCCCAATAAATACGATCGAGGCGGAACAGCGGGAACACGGCCGGATGCGTGCGGCGCATCCGCCGCATCGGCGACTTGAACTCGAGCCGAAGCCCTCGGGTCACCGGGCCGCGATGCCATTCGTTGAAGTCGCCCATCACGACGCGCGGCCCGCCGCACGAGCCCGCGCGGATGAATCCGGCCAGCAGCTCGAGCTGGGCTCGCCGCTCGCGGAACGCAAGACCGAAGTGACAGTTGAAGACGTGCATCGTCACGTCGCCGACCGCCACGTCGACGCGCAAGCAGCCCCGCGGCTCGCGCAGTCCGTGGCTCAGGTCGTGGCGCATGGCCCCGAGCACAGGCAGCCGCGTGAGCACGGCGTTGCCGTACACCCCGCCCGCGCTGCCGTACCGCCGGGTCTCGCCCATGACGAGCTCCATTCCGAGCTTGCTCGCGAGGTACGCCGCCTGGTCCGCCGTCGCCAACACGTTGCCGTCTTCGCGAATCACTTCCTGCAGCCCGATGACGTCGGCGTTCATCTCCGCAATGACGACGGCGAGGCGGTCGAGGTCGCGCCGCCGGTCGAGGCCGACGCCCCGATGGATGTTGTAGGAGGCAATCGTGATCGGCGTCACGCCGCCGGCCTGCGCTCGGGTCCCTCGAGATAGCTCGCGAAGTACGGATAGAGCTGCGTCGGATGATTCAGGGGCTCCGGCACCCGCGCCGTCGGCGGCGCCACGACGAACGTATGCAGCTCTTCCGGCGACGGTCCCGCATGCGCGCCCGCCTCCGCGATGTACGACACGTGGCCCGGCGTCGCGTCGATGCCGTAGATCACCAGGTCCCCGGCGCTCGGCATGGCCATGAGGTCGTGGATGGCGGAGACGACGAGCGCCGCATCGGGCCGATCCGCGAACGGTCCGCGCTCGGATGCGAGCGAAGAGCGCTTGCCGCGAAAGAAGCACACCGGCCCGCGGGCCGACCGCGCGAAGACATACCCGACGCCCGGCGCGCGGGAGAGTGCCTCCGCCAGCCCCGGCGAGCGCGCCTCGATGCGGTCGATGGGCAGCGGCGCGGTCTCGTCCAGGAAGTAGACGAAGGCGTTGGGCCCGGCACAAATCACGCGCACGCCCTCGCGCTCGCGCGCTTCCTTCAGCTCGCCGAGCACCCACGGAAAGCCGTCCTCGAGGTAGTTGAAGAACCGCTGGAAGAACGCGGGCGCGCGGCCCATGCGGAAGGCCTTGATGCCGCTGGCAAGCCGGTGGCGACCGCGAGGATGCTGCGGACCGATCTCCTCGACGCCCTGCGAAGGGAAAAACTCGTCGAAGATCACCCGCTCGAACGCGCGCCCGCCCGCGAGCTCGGCGAACGGCGTGGTGTGCGCCTGGCCGTGATCGGACAATACGTACAGATCGTAACCATACTCGGGCAGCCGACGGCAGATGCGCCACAGCTGCTTGATGGCGTCGTCGACGCGTCGCAGCGAGCGCAGCGCGCGTGGATGCCGCGGGCCGTAGGCGTGCGACACGACGTCGTAGTCGAGATAGTTCACGTAGACCGCGGGGGAACCCGCATACAGGTCGCGCGCGGTCGCCAGCGTGAACAGCTCCCGCACCCACACCGACAGGCCCACCTTGATGGCGAGCCACTTCCAGCCGCGCCGCCACTCGGCGACGGGATCGGCAATGAGCCGCAGCACCGCGCGCAACAGCTCGACCAGCGTGATGAGCGTGCTCTTGAGCGCGACCCACGCGAGCACGATCGGCGCGGACAGCGCGGCGAGCAGCCCGCTGCCGGTCGGACGCTTCATGATGGCGAACGTGAAAAAGTTTTCGACCGCGCCGCCGGTGAACACACACCCGTAGCTCGCGCCGCCCTCGAGGATGCCGCGGCGGCCGGCCGCCTGCGCCCGCTCCACGCGCGCGGCGTCGCCACCGCGCGGGAAGTAGATGTCCTCACGCGCGCGCTTGTCGTGATAGTGGAAGCCGGGGATGTCGGGACGCACGCCGTACATCGCCGCCATCTGGAACGCGGGCGTCGACGACGGTAAGCCGACGAACATCGGATGCACACGCCACCCCGCGCGCTCGATGACCCGGCGCAAGAACGGCATGCGCCCCTCGGCCAGCGCTTGCTCCAGCACCCCGCGCGAGAGTCCGTCGATCTGCACGACGAGCAGACGCCGACGTCCCGGGATCGGCGCGCGGCCGCGCCGCACACGACGGATGAGACGATCGACGAAACGCTGGAGACCGAGCACCAGGTCGTCGAGAGGCATCGGGTTTCATTGTACTATCGGCCTCGCGATGGACCTCGAGTTGCGCGTCGTCGACGACGTGCGGCGCTTCGTCGAGCGGGACGTGCGACCCGCGGCACCCGCGCTCGAGCACGCCGACACCTATCCCCACGCGCTCGTCGACCGGATGCGCGAGCTCGGACTGTTCGGCGCGCTGATTCCCCGCGAATACGGCGGGCTCGGACTGGCCGTCACGACGTACGCGCGCGTGATCGAGGAGCTGTGCCGCGGGTGGATGTCGCTCGCGGGCGTGGTCAACAGTCACACGATGGCCACGCTCATCGTGCTCCACCACGGCACGGACGAGCAGCGCGCGCGGCTGCTGCCGCGCTTCGCCAGCGGCCAGGCGCGCGGCGGTCTGTGTCTGACCGAGCCCCATGCGGGATCCGACGTGCAGGCAATCCTCACGCGGGCCCGTCGCGAGGACCGCGACTACCGTATCAGCGGCACGAAGATGTTCGTCACCAACGGGCGCGAGGGCAACACGTTCGCGCTGCTCGCCATCACCGATCCGGTCGCGCAACCCCGTCACCGCGGCATGTCGTGCTTCATCGTCGAGAAAGGCGCGCCCGGCTTGAGCGTGGTGAAGTCGATCGGCAAGCTCGGCTACAAGGGGGTCGACACCGCGGAGCTGTTGTTCGAGGACTTCCCCTGCCCCGCCGCAAACCTCGTGGGCGGCGTCGAGGGCCGCGGCTTCCGCCAGGTGATGAGCGGGCTCGAAGCCGGGCGCATCAACATCGCGGCGCGGGCCGTCGGCGTCGCGCAGGCGGCGCTCGACGAGGCGGCCGCGCACTCCCCCCACGCCGAGCGGGTCGATGCGATGACCGCGCGCGTGGACGCCGCGCGGCTTCTGACGTACTGGGCCGCGGCCATGAAAGACCGCGCGGAGCGGTGTGATCTCGAAGCCGGAATGGCGAAGCTGTTCGCCTCGGAGATCGCCCACGATGTCGCTCGCGACGCGGTGCGGCTGTGCGGCACGTCGACCGCGCTCACGGTCGAGCGCTGCTACCGCGACACGCCGCTGATGATCATCGGCGAGGGCACCAACGAGATCCAGCGCACGATCATCGCGCGGCAGCTCGTCGAGCGGCACGGCGAGCGCGGCGGCGCCCTCGTGTCGTGGGAGAGCGAGCCCGACGAGCGCCGGCGGATGCTGCGCGCGGTGCGGCAGGTCGTCGACAAGACGCTGGCGCCGGTCGCCGGCGAGCACGATCGCGCCGGGCGCGTTCCCGACGAGCTCGTCGGCGAGCTCGCGGACCTCGGTCTCTTCGCCGCGCTCGTCGGGCCGGCGGACGGCGGCCTCGGTCTCGACCTCGCGACGTGGACGATGATGATCGAGGAGGTGGCGCGCGCGTGGGCCGCGCCCGCCGTCGTCGCCGTCGCGCAGGGCGCCGTCGCCGATGCGCTGGGC
>JBKOUQ010000191.1:0-22094 GCA_046723475.1 Candidatus Methylomirabilota bacterium | reverse complement strand
TTGACGCGGTCGCCGCGCTCGTCGACGGCGCGCCGCTGCTGCACGAGGGCGTCGCGGGGAACCGCGTCTACGACTGGGAGTGCGGCGATCCCGCCGCCACCGCGCGCGCGATCGCCGAAGCGGCGCACGTCGCGCGGCTGACCGTCGTCGACAACCGGCTCGTGACGTGCTTCATGGAGCCACGCGCCGCGCTGGCCGAATGGGACGCGGAGGCGGCGCGCTACACGCTGCACGCCGGCCTTCAGAGCGTGCATCAGCTCGCGGCGAATCTCGCACGGGTCCTCGGTGTCGCGACCGAACAGCTTCACTGCGTCACCGGCGACGTCGGCGGCGGCTTCGGCTCGAAGATCCAGCTCTATCCGGAGTACGTCGCGGTGGCGTGGGCGGCCCGGCGTCTCGGCCGCGCGGTCAAATGGGTCTCGACCCGGTCCGAGGGCTTCGTCAGCGACGCGCAGTCGCGCGACCACGTGCTGCAGGGCGAGCTGGCGCTCGACGCGGCCGGTCGCATCACCGCGCTGCGCGTGCGCTCGACGTCGAACCTGGGCGCGTACGTCGCGCCGTGCATCCCCGTCTCGACCCTGTCCAACATGGAGCGGATGATCTCGAGTCTGTACGCGATTCCCGCGATCCATCTCCGAGTCGAAGGGGCGCTGACTCACACCGTGCCGATCAACGTCTATCGCGGCGTCGGCCGCCTCGAGTGCGTCTACACGGTCGAGCGGCTGATCGAGCGCGCCGCGCGCGAAACCGGACGCGACCCCGTCGCGCTCCGGCGCGCCAACATGGTGCGGACGTTCCCATATCGCACCGCGACCGGCGCGGTCTACGATTCGGGCGACTACGTGGCCCGTCTCGACGAGGCGCTCACGCTCGCCGATACCGCGGGGTTCCCCGCCCGGCGCGCCGAGGCCGCGCGGCGCGGCAAGCTGCGCGGTCTCGGCGTCGGGCCCTACATCGAAGGCACCGGCGGGGTGCCGCAGGAATACGCCGAGGTGCGCGCGCTGCCGGAGGGATTCGTGGAAGTGCCGCTCGGCAGCAACTCGCAGGGCCAAGGCCACGAGACCGTGTTCGCCCAGGTCGTCGCCGAGCGGCTCGGCGTGCCCTACGAGCGCGTGCGAATCGTCATGGGCGACACCGACCGGGTGGCGAACGGCATCGGCACGTTCGCTTCGCGGTCGATGGTGCGGGCCGGAAGCGCGGCAGTCGAGGCGGCGGCCGCGCTCGTCGAAACCGGCCGCGCGATGGCGGCGCAACTTCTGGAGGCGGCCGCAGCCGACGTGACGTACCGCGACGGCGCGTTCGGCGTCGTCGGCACCGACCGCTCGATCGGTCTCTTCGAGGTGGCGCGTAGAGCGGCCGCCGGCGAGCTGCCCGGCGCGCTCGGCATCAGGCTCGGCGCCGTCCGGATGCACGAGAACCCGACGTTCGCGTTCGCCAATGGCTGCGAGGTCTGCGAGGTCGAGGTCGATCGGGAGACCGGCGCGGTCGACGTCGTGCGGTTGACCATGGTCGACGACTCCGGCCGCTCGGTGAATCCGATGATCGTCCACGGCCAGATGCACGGCGCGGTGGCGCAGGGCATCGGCCAGGCGCTGACCGAGCGCTGCGTCTACGACGGGGCGAGCGGGCAGCTCCTGTCGGGGTCGTTCCTGGACTACGCGATCCCGCGCGCTGACGAGCTGCCGGCGATCGCCGTCACCAGCCGCGACGTGCCGAGCCCCACCAACCCGCTCGGCGTCAAGGGTGCCGGCGAGGGCGGCACCGTCGGCGCACCGGGCGCCGTCATCCACGCCATCCTGGACGCGCTGGCGCCGCTCGGCGTGACGCACCTCGACATGCCGGCCACACCCGAACGGGTGTGGCGCGCGATCCGGGAGGCGGGCGCCGCGCGCTGACCGCGCCCGTTACTCGATCACTTGATCTGCTCGCAGCCGCAGCGAAGGCGGGATGGTCAGGCCGAGCGCCTGGGCCGTCCTCGCGTTGATAACCAGCTCGAACTTGGTCGGCTCCTCGACGGGAAGGTCACCTGGCTTCGCACCCCTCAGGATCTTGGCGAGGTGTGCCCCGGCACGACGAAATTCCTCTGGGATGCTTGGTGCGTAACCCATGAGGCCGCCGAGTTTCGGAAACTCGGTGAACAGTGAGATCGCCGGCAGCCGCGTCGACGCAAGAAGCTGCGCCATCCGTTCCAGATGGATGTAGAAGATCGGATCTGGAAGAAAGAGAACGGCGTCAGGACGCTCTCGCATGAAGCCGGCGGGAAGGCCATCAAGATCGTTCGGGCGCTGCACCTCGAGCAGCCGCAGCCTTAACCGCAACGTCCGCGCCGGCAGATCCATCGCCTTCAGGGCCGGCGCATGCGCCGAATTCCCGGAATTCCACAGCACGCACACTTGGCCGATCGAGGGCACGAGCTCCTTCAACAGCTCGAGGTGTTTGACGCTCATCTGCGACGTCATTCTGGTTGTTCCGGTCAAATTGCCGCCCGGATGCGCGAGACTCGACACAAATCCACCGGCAACTGGATCGCCGATGGCCACGAACACGATCGGGATTGTTTGCGTCGCGCGTTTGGCCGCGTATGTGGCCGGGGGCGCAAGGGTCAGGATGACGTCGACGTTGTGACGAACGAGATCCGCAGCCAAGGCGGGGAGTTCGTCGAGCTTCCGTTCTGCCCAACGAAACTCGAAGCTGATATTTCGGCCTTCAACGAATCCCTGATCGCGCAGGCCCTCTCGGATGAAGTCGAAGGTTTCGGGTGGGTTGGGCCACAGCACACCGATGCGTGGTGTCTTCGCGGTCCGCGCCTCGGCGGCGGGTCCCGCCGCGAGCATGGCGCCGAGACCAGTGACGAACGCGCGACGACTGATCGCCACCCCCACGGCTGCGATCGTAGCGTTCGGCTGATCCGTGAACAAGGCAGCGCGCGGCTCATCGTCAGATCGATGATTACTTGCCCCCTAGTAGCGACTGGATCTTCTTGAGCGTATCGAGATTTTTTTGCAGACCGCTGACGTGCTGCTCCATCTCGGTAATGGAGGAGGCAAGTTGACTTGCCGCTCCGAGCGCGCCACCACTCGGAAGGCCACCCGGAATCTGGGGAAGCTGAGCACTCGCGCTGGGCGTGCGGACGGAACCGCAAATATACCCAAGCATGAACACAGCGACGAACATCGCGATGAGTGCCAGACGACGGCCGCTCCTCTTCTTCATCTCAAGCTCCTCTCCCCAGGGACTGCAGTGGCGGACGGTCACCGCTCGAAGCCGCGCCGTCCCTTCTTCATGCGCGCCAGCGTGTCGAAGTTCTCGCGGATGTAAGTCGCCGTGGCCTCCGACGCCGCCGCCATCGCCTCCACGCCCTTGGCCTTCGACGCGAGGCTCGGGCGGCCCCACACCCCACCCGGGGCGAGGGTTCTGAACGGAACCAGCTCGATCATGTCGCGATCGGCCGCCGGCACGTGGTCGACGGCGCCCTCGCCCACCGCGTCGGGCCTCAGCGCCATCACGAGCGACGTCTCGACCTCTCCCGCGTGCACGTCGTCCGCGCCGGACTCGAAGACCTTCCCGAGCGCTCGCGAGGCCGCGGCGAGCGGCTGCACCCAGATCGCGTCCATGCCAGGATACTCGTGGTTCAGCTGGCGCACCGCGGCCTTCAGGATGAAGTTGCCGAACGGCACGACCGTGTTGCCCGTGATCAGCCCCGGCCCCGCCACGACCGCGACGCGATGGATGCCCGTCTCGTGCAGCGCGACGGCGACGTCCTGCATCACGCGCCGCAGGACGTCCGGCGTGAAATCCGCGGTGCCCGCGAGCCCGCGCACGTGCGCGGAGGTGCCGAACGGAATCGTCGGCAGCAGGTACGCGTCGCCGAGGGCCTGCGCCGCGCGTCGCGCCACGGCTTCGACGATCAGCAGATCGGTCCCCGCGGGCAGGTGCGGCCCGTGCGCCTCGACGGTGGCGATCGGAAGGATCGCGGTCGCGGGACGCGCGCGCTCGAGCTCGAACGTCGTCGACCGCGCGTTCAGCCCCGTGCCGATTGCCCACGGGCCCCAGTCCATCCAGCGCGACGCGCCGGCGGAGGCCGTGAGCACCGGCGGCGCCTCGCGCTTCAGCGTCGCGACTCGCTCAAACGTTTCGCGCACGTAGTCGCAGAGCGCGTGCACGCGCGCCTCGAACGCGCGCTCGCCCTTCTCGCGCGTGGCGAGCGACGGCTTGCCCCAGACGCCCTCGGGGCTGATGTCGCCCACGAACGCGTAGTCGAGGTACTCGCGCCCCACGGGCGGGATGTAGTCGACGCGCACGTCGCCGACGAGCGAGGCGTCGATCGCGAGCATGACGGATGTTTCCGACTCGCCGGCGTGCACCTCCCTCCCCGCCGTCTCGAAGATCTGCGGGCCTTTCGAGCGCAGCGTCATCGGCGGCAGCAGCACGGTGAGCTCCGGCGAGCTCATGTTGAGCTCCCGCGCCGCGACCTCCAGCGTGAAGTTGCCGCCGTGGCCGTTGACGATGAGCACGTGCCGGATGCCGCTCGCCGCCAGCGAGCGGATGAGATCGGTGACCGCGTCCGCCAGCGTCATCGGCCTGAGCCACACGGTGCCCGCCATCGGCTTGTGACAGCGCCCCATGCTCACCGGCAACGTCGGCAGCACGAGCGCGCCCAGCTCCGCCCCCACGCGATGCGCGAGCGCGGTGGCGGCGATCCAGTCCGTGCCGAGCGGCAGGTGGCGGCTGTGCTGCTCGATGGAGCCGATCGGCAGCACCGCGAGCGAGGGGCGAGCGGCGGTGATCTCGCGGGCGGATGACAGGGCGTCCAGCATGGTTGTCCTCACCAGTTCGGCGCGCCGCGACGCGCGGGATCGAGTGCATCCCGCAGGGCGTCGCCGACGAAGTTGATGCTCACGACCGTCAACGAGATGAGCAGGCCCGGGTAAATCGCCAGCTCCGGCGCCCGACGCAGGTACCGTTGTGCGTTCTGCAGCATGTTGCCCCACGACGCGACGGGTGGCTGGATGCCGTAGCCGAGATAGGAGAGCGCCGACTCCGCGAGGATCGCCGTCGCCACCTGCAGCGTGGCGGCCACGATGATCGGCGGCATCGCGTTGATCAGGATGTGCCGGAGGATGAGCCGGCCGTCGCCCGCCCCGAGCGCGCGGGCGCTCGCCACGAACTCGCGCTCGCGGAGCGAGAGCGTCTCCGCGCGCACGATCCGTGCGGAGCTCGTCCACGACACGCCGCCGATCACCAAAATTAGGATTGGCAGGCTCATCTCGACGAAAGCACCGATGACGAGCGCCAGCGGCAGCGCGGGCACCGACAGCATCACGTTGACGAGGCCCGACAGCGCGGTATCGGTGCGGCCACCGTAGAACCCGGCGAGGGCGCCGATGACCGTGCCGATGCCCGCCGTCAACAGCGCCGCGCCCACGCCGACGGCCAGGGTGACGCGAGCCCCGTACAGGAGCCGGCTCAGCAGATCGCGCCCGACGTCGTCGGTGCCCAGCACGGTCTGCTCGCCGGCGGGGCGGAGAGGACGATCGACGATGGCGTACGGATCGTGCGGCGAGAGCACCGGTGCGAGCAGCGCGAGGGCGGCGACAACGATCAGGAACGCGGTGCCGCCCGCAGCCGTCGGATCGTGGCCGACGCGCGAGAGCAGGAGCCTGAGCGAGCCGGCGCGGCGGACGGCGGAAGGCACACTCTGGACCGACGTGGCGACGGCCATTGTCTCACTCCAGCCGGATGCGCGGGTCGGCCACGCCGTACGTGAGATCGGCCGCGAGATTCCCCGCGATCACGAGCACAGACATCAGCATGAAGGCCGCCATGAGCACAGGATAGTCGCGCGCGGCGAGCGACTCGACGAGCAAGCGTCCCATTCCCGGCCACGAGAATACCGTCTCGGTGATGAGAGCGCCGCCGACGAGCCGGCCTCCCTGCAGGCCGAGCAGCGTGATGAGCGGCAGCAGCGCATTGCGGAGCGCGTGACGCATCACGATGCGCCACTCGGCCAGACCCTTCGCGCGCGCCGTCCTGATGTAGTCCTGTCCCAGCGACTCGAGGAGCATCGAGCGCAGGTAGCGGCTCCAGCCGGCGATCTCGAGCGTCGCCAGCACCGCGGCCGGCGCCAGCAGATGCCACAGCCGATCGGCGAGCGAGAAGTCCGCGCCGATCGTCGCCATGCCGCCGGAGGGCAGCAGCCGTACCTTGACGGAGAGCAGCAGCAGCACCACGATGCCGAGCCAGAACGTCGGCACCGACACGCCCAGCATCGAGGCGGCGCCGACCACACGCTGCAGGGCGGGCCGCGCCGTGGCCCCGAGCACACCGACCGGTATGGCGATGACGGCGGCGATCAGCAGCGACACGAGTACGAGCTGCAGCGTCGCGAGGATGCGCTCGCCCAGGATCGCGCCCACCGGCCGCGCGTACTTGTACGACACGCCCCAGTTGCCGGTGAGCATCGAGCCGAGCCACTTCGCGTACTGCACCGGGTAGGGATCGTGGAGCCCGAGGCTCTGCTCGAGCCGCCTCAGGTCCTCGGGATCCACGTTCGGGTTGTTGGCGTAGACGGCCATGGGCCCGCCCGGGGCGGAGTGCAGGAGCAGGAAGATGATGAGCGAGACCGCAAGGAGCGTCGGGATCGCGGCGAGGATCCGCCGGATCAGAAACGTGCGCATCCGGCCGTCGCGACGACTACTGCACCCACCACTCGTCGGCGTTCCAGAACTCGTTGTAGCCGGGCGCGGGCTTGTACCCCTGCACACGCTTGTTGAGCACGGTGGTGCCGTTGAGCCAGTAGAGGAAGATATAGACGGCATCGTCCGCCACGATCTGCTGCACGCGCTGGTACGCCGCCTTCCGCTTGTCGCGCTCCACCGTCGCGCTCGCCGCGAGCAGGAGCTTGTCGACCTCCGGATTCGCGTACCCCGCGAAGTTCGTGGTCGGCTTGAGCTCGGGCGAGAGGTAGTGGCTCGACATGTCGGGATCGGGCAGGCGTCCCGTGTACGAGTACGCCATCTCGAACTGTCGCTGCGGCAGCATGCGGCCCCACATCTGGCCGACGTCGACGGCGCGGATCCTCGCGTCGACGCCGATCTGCTTCCACTGCTGCTGGATGAACGACAGCACCTGCACCCGCTCCTGCTCCCCCGCGATGTTCGCGATCTCGAAGCTGAGCCGCTTGCCGTCCTTCGCGCGCACGCCGTCGCCGGCCATCTTCCAGCCCGCCTCGTCCAGGAGGCTCTTTGCCTTCGCCTGGTCGAACGCCTGCGTCGGCGCGCTCGGGTTGTAGGCCCAGGACATCGGCGGCAAGAGCCCCCACGCGGGCGTGACGTGGCCGCCGAGGAGCGTCTTCGCGATCCGCTCCTTGTCGACGCCGTGCGCGAGCGCCTGGCGCACCTTCTTGTCGTTGAACGGCGCGACGGTGTGATTCATCCACAGAAGCCACGGCGTGACGGACGGCGTCGCGACGACGCGGACGTTCGGCAGCTTCTGCACGGTCTCGATCTGCTCGTTGACGAGCCGCACGCGCGTGTCGACGTCCCCGGTCTCGAGCTGGTTCAGCAGTGCGTTTGCGTCCGGCACGATCTTGTAGACGATGCGATCGAGGTAGGGCCGGCCGGGCTTCCAGTAGCTCGGGTTCTTCACGAGCACGAGGTGGCTGCCCGGCACCCACTCCTTGAAGACGAACGGGCCGAGCCCGACCGGCGCGCGAAACCACTTGTGCGTCTTGAGATCGGCCGCGGGCACGCTGCCGAGGATGTGCTTGGGAAGGATGCCGAGCGTGGCGACGCGATCGAGGAACGGCGCGTCGACGCCGGAGAACTGGAAGATGACGGTCGCGTCGTCGGGCGTCTCCACCTTCGTGATCTTGTTCCAGCCCACCCGCCCCCGCACGTCCATGGCCGGATTCAGCAGCACGCTGTGGGTGAACGCGACGTCCGCCGCGGCGAACGGCTGTCCGTCGTGCCACTTCACACCGCGCCGCAGCTTGAACGTGTAGCGCAGCCCGTCCTTCGATACCCCGCCGTTCTCGATGGTGGGCACCTCGGTGGCGAGCGACGGCACGTAGTCGAGCTTGTCGTCGATCTCGATGAGGTGCCCGTTCACGAGCTGCCCGATCTCGCTCGACACCGTGAGACCGGTCACCGGCCCCCAGATGCGGTCCGGCTCCTGGACGGAGCCGTGCACGATCTGGCCGCCGGGCTTGGGGGCCTGGGCGGACGTGCGGGTGACGCCGGAGGCGAGGGCAAGGCACGCGAGCAGGACGGCCAGGGCGATGCGCATCATGAGAAGTCCTCTGCGACGCGGGCGAGATTCATCGGGGAAGCCTAGCATGCCGAGCCGAATAAGCGCTCTCGCATGACCGCGGCGGCAAGGCCCTCGAGATCATTCGGGCGCTGCACCTCGATCTGCGATCCCCTCGCCGTCCCGGTCCTTCACCTTGACGTCGCGGCAGTCTGTCAACAGGCTGGTCAGGACAGCGCACGTGCGGGGAGCTCGACAAGGAGGGATCACATGCCAGCCCACAAAGTGGTGAAGCACGACGAGTGGCTCAAGGCACGGAAGAAGCACCTGGCGAAGGAGAAGGAGTTTACGCGGATGCGCGACCAGCTGAGCCGGGAGCGGCGCGATCTCCCTTGGGAGCTCGTCGAGAAGCCATACACCTTCCAGGGTGAGCACGGGGCGCAGACGCTGAGCGATCTGTTCGATGGACGCGGCCAGCTGGCCATCTATCACGCGATGTTCAACCCCGACACTGCGGGATCGCATACGCCCTGGACATCGGACGCACCCTGCTACGTCTGCTCATTTTGGATGGACAACTTCAACGGCATCACCGTCCACCTGAACCACCGCGACATCACCATGGCCGCGGTCTCGCGCGCTCCCTATCCCAAGCTCGCCGCGTACAAGAGACGGATGGGCTGGGGCTTTCCATGGCTGTCATCGATCGGAAGCGACTTCAATTTCGACTATGGCGTCTCGTTCGCCGACGAGAAGGCCGAGAAGGTCGACTACAACTACCGAGTGCGCCCGTGGGGGTTGACCGAGGCACCGGGCATCAGCGTCTTCCTGAAGGACGGCGGCCAGATCTACCACACGTATTCCACGTATGAGCGCGGACTCGACATGTTGAACGTCGCCTACCACTACATGGATCTCGTGCCGAAGGGCCGCGACGAAGGCGACGGAGGCGCGACCACGTGGGTTCGTCGCCGGGACGAGTATCAAGACTGATGGACGGCGGTCGACTCCTCCTCGCGATGGGGCTGGTCAGGTCGGCAAGATCGGCCGGCTTCTGTCCAGCGTGCCGTGTGCTGATGAAGGCTCTCGACGGCAGGCAGGAGCTGGCCAAACCTATGGTCGCCGCATTGGTCGTCCTCGCTGTCGCTGCGGTTGCCTGGGCGGCCATGGTCCGGGAATCACTCTCCATGGCGGAAATGGCCGGAATGGACATGGGCCTGGGCCCGATCGAGTCCTTCGCCGCAACCTGGGTCGTGATGATGGCGGCGATGATGTTGCCCTCCGCTATCCCGGTCGTCCTCGAGTTCGCACGGACCGCCGAAAGGCGAAGGCGATGGCAGGTGGCCGCTGGAGTGCTCGCCGCCACGTACCTCGGCGTGTGGCTGATATTCGGCGTTCTGTGCTACGCGATCTACACCGCCGTAAAGATGCCGTGGCCCAATCAGACCGTCGTGGCTGGTGTGGCTCTGGCGCTCGCCGGCGTCTATTCCGTCAGCCCGATCAAACGGGCGAGCCAGGCCCGGTGCCGCGAACTGTGCGCGCTACACGGGCCGCTTCCCTTCAACCTGTTGCGGAGCGCCGCCGTCGCCGGCGGGCGGTATGGCCTCAGCTGCCTTGGATGCAGCGGAGCGCTGATGGTGGCCATGGTCCTCATCGGGATGGAAAGTCTATGGTGGGCAGTGCTCTTGAGTATCGTCGTCCTCGTCTACAAGTTCGCGCCTCCGCTGCCGATGCGATATGAGCTGCTTCTCTCAGCCGCTCTGGTGGCGCTCGGTGTCGCGTACGTGATGATGGCGTGAGACTGTCCGTTACACCGACCCCCGCACCTCTCCTTCCGCCTGTTCGAGCCAGTACGTCATGCGCATTTCGCGGTACATCGTCGCCGCCGTGCTGAGGTGCGCCTGACCTCGTGGTGCTTGCGGTGCGGCGGAAGATCAGAGGCGGAGGAGCGGAGGGCTGTGCGCCTACGGATCGCGGGTCGCGATCAGCTGGAGGGACGCTCGAACGCCGCCCTGCATGCCTCCGAGCAGAACTCGTAGATCTGGCCGTCGCGCTCGGACGTGAACGCGCCGGCGGGGTTCGTGCAGCCGGGCGCCGGGCAGTTCCGGCTTCGGTCTTGGTTCTGCCGGACGACGTCACTCCTTGATGACCCCACCGATGTCCTCCTCACACACTGATTTTCTGATGACGAGATCGCGGGCGACGCGCGTTGCGCGTAAGAAAGGCTGTGCTTCCACGGGGCCTTCCGGGGAGCGGCAGGTAACGTGAAGGGTATCACGGCACTCGTTGTCCTGACTTGCTGGCTCGTTTCCCTGGTATCGGCAGCGCCTGCAGCGACGACACCAGATGTAGACCGCCGTCTGGCCGCGGGCGAGGTCATCGTGACCGAGACGCTGCCGGCGGGCGCGAGCCTGACCGCCCGCGGCGGCACCGCGGTCGCCCTGCTGCGGGCCTCGCCCGAGCAGGTATGGCGCGTCATTGTCGACTATCGCAGCCACCCGCGGTACTACCCGCACGTCACCGCGGCGGACGTCGTGGCGATGAACGAGCGTCACGTGATCGTCCGTTACCGGGTCACCGTCGGCCCATTCACTTTCGGCTTCTATATGCAGAAGTATCCGGATCCGCTCCGGCGGCGAGTGGAATGGCATCTCGCCGAAGGGCGTCCTCACGGCCTCTTCCGAGAGAATTCCGGCTACTGGCAGGTCGATGCCGCGGACGCGGGAGACGCAAGCTTCGTCACCTATGCCGTCGCCGTGCGCACGATGCTGCCGGCCTTCGTTACCGGCGGCGCCGAGACCGCCAGTCTCATCGAGACAGTCACCGCGCTGCGGAAGCTCGTCCAAACTCCACGCTGAGACGTTGACGCCGCACCCGGATGGCACGAGTCCAAGGTCCAGTATCCGGCAGGCGTTCGTATGGTGAACATCACGTACGGATGTGCGACAGCGCGGACGAACGCTCGTAATCACAACCGGGTCGCTTGCGATTGCGATCGGCGGCTGCATGCTGATGCCACACTCCCGGCGGCCTGACCCGGCAGCATTCTCGGGGCCGACCCCATATGTCGAAACGTGCGTCGGCTGCCACGCGGGGCCCATCGCCCAGCACTACGCCCAGAGTCGCCATACGTTGAAGGGAATCCGCTGCGGGCAATGCCACACGCTCGCAGGCCATCCCGACTTCTCGCATCCGGTCCGGGACGCAACGTGCGGAGGCTGCCACCAGGCGGCGTACCAGCAGACGCTCGCCAGCAGGCACTTCGCCGGTCGCCTTCAGCGCCCGCTGGACAACGAGCGCGCCGAACGCGCGTCGCTCCGCCGGGACGGATTCACCTCCCCTACTGATACGGCGAGACGTTTCGTCGGCGATTCTTCGTCCGGCGAGCTCGGCGGCCGCTTGTGCGCGGCGTGTCACTACGATGACCACCGCCTCGGTCTTGGCGCGGTGCAGCGGGCAAGCTTCTGCATCGGCTGCCACGCAGATCGCGAGCAGCATTTTCCGAGCGACCCGGCCGGGGACGCGAACCGATGCGTCACATGCCACGTCCGGGTTGGCGCGACTGTCGCCGGCCAGATGGTAAACACCCACCGGTTTGCCGTGCCCGGAACAGAGCGCGGCCAGCCATGAGCGCACAGCAGCGGTTCGACGCCAACATCGTGCGCGCGATGACGCGCAGAACGTTCATGGCTCATCTCGCCCGAGCGTCGGCGGCGGCGATCGTGGCGTCCTCGGCCCCGGGTTGTGGGACGCTGCGGGGCGCTCTCGAGCGGGTGCAGCTCGGCGACGACGCGCCGATCTTCGATCCAGTCCAGCGAGCTGTCGTCGGCAAAATCATCGATGGCTTCAATCCGCCCGACACAGAGATCCGGCGACGCCTGAAGGCGGAAGATCCCACGTACGATCCCGTGGCGGTCTACGCGCAGTTCGCCTGGGCCAGCGGCGAGGAATTCCTCGACGACATGAAGTTCCTCATCGATTTCCTCAACGTCTTGCCGATGATCACGCGCACCTTTCGCAGGCAGCACGGCGTGCTTCCGCATGGCCAGCTGCGACACTTCCATGCCGACGACGCCAATCGCTATTTCCTGTACTTGCGCGATAGCGAGATCCGAGCGCTCCGGAACATCTTCAGCGGCGCCAAGTTCATCGGCACCGCACCGCTGTACACGAACGAGAAGGTCGTCTGGAGGATGATGAATTACCCGGGCCCGTGGCTGCTCGATCCCGCGAAGCCGGCGGCAGATCGCGCGCACGGCACCTCGTTCGACATGGCGGCGGAGACGGAATCCAATGTCGCCGACCTACGGCGTCGAGTCGTCCCGCACGACAAGCTGCCCACCGGCCTCGAGGCCGCTCGCGTCGTCGAGCAGTCGAACTCTGACAATCTCATCCTCGAGACCGACATCGTCGTCGTGGGCTCCGGCGCCGGCGGATCCTTCGTGGCCGCGGAGCTCGCCTCGAGAACGCGCCAGCGCGTCGTGATTCTCGAGAAGGGCGACTTCATCGAGCCCGTCGAGTTCCTTCAGCGCGAGCGACTGATGATGCCGCGCATCTTCGACACCGAGTTCTCGGTGATCGAGGTGTTCGGCTTCGACATTCCTACGGTCTCCACCGCCGTCGTGACCGGCAAGCTCGTCGGCGGCTCGGCCACGATCAACCATGCGCTTGCCTTCGAGCCCCCTCGACCGGTGATCCGCGACTGGCACGATCAGCTGGGTGCTGACTTCAGCTACGACGACCTGGTGCCGCACCTCGACTACATCCGGAAGCTGCTCAGGATCGCCCCCGTGCCGGAATCGCAGATCTCCGGCAGCAATCTGGCGCTACGCCGGGGCGCGGAAAAGCTGGGGATGCCCCATCACGGCGTCGCGCAGCGCAATGCGCATCAGTGTATCGGATGCGGATTCTGCGACCTGGGCTGTCGCTACAATCGAAAGCTCACGCCCCTGAACATGGTTCTGCCTCTCGCCGCCCGTCATGGCGCTCAGGTCGTCGCAAACTGCCGGGTGGACGCGCTGCTCCTCGAAGACCGCGCCGAGGACGGCCGCGGCGGGCGACGGCACCGCGTCGCCGGCGTCCGGGCCCAGTTGACGGACTCGCGAGGCGAGAATCGAGCATCGCTCGAGGTCCGCGCGCGCCGCGTCGTGCTGGCCGCCGGCCCCTTCTCTTCGCCGCGCATCCTCATGGAAAGCGGCCTGCCGCGCCTGCGGTCTCTCAAGGGCGCCGACGAAGCGGTGGGCGAGCGCTTCTCCACGCACGCCACCATCACGGTGTACGGCGACTTCGACGAGCCCCTGTATCCGTCCGCCGCGACCCCGCCGATGGGCTACTTCGCCAAGAAGTATGAGGTCGAGGATCAGGCGAGTGCGGATCCTGCGATTCACCACGTGCGCTACGCCCTCGAGGGTCTGCTCAATCATCCCCTCGCCCACGCGCAGCTCATGCCGTACGAGTCCGCCGAAAGCCACCAGGCGTTCATGAAGCGCTTCAGCCAGACGATGACGCTGGCCGTGATGTTCCGTGATCGCCCGGTCGGGCGCGTCACCGACGAGGGATTCGAGTACGAGCTGGCCGAAGAAGATCGCCCCGGATGGCTCGACTCCCTGCAGACAGGCGCCAGGATCATGTTCGCCGCCGGCGCACGGCGAGTGTTCTTCAACGCCCATCGGCCGCTCATCCTGAACAGTCCCGACCAGATCGAGGCGGCGTTGACCCTGGAGCTGGTGGAGCAACAGCGTTTGCAGATCACGAGCGGCCACCCCATGGGCGGCTGCGCGCTCGGTGGTGATGCCAGGCGGGACATCGTGGATTCCCAGGGCCGCTCCTACGACGTCGAAGGCTTGTACATCGCCGATTCGTCCATCCTGCCGACGTCCCTGGGCGTGAATCCGTGCTACACCGTCTACGCGCTCGCGCGCTATATCGCCCACAAGATGGTCGACGAGATCAACGGGCGCGCCTGAGCTGCTACGCGAACTTCCTCCGGGCGCTCGCGCCTCACGGAATAGTATGCGTGCACGTACTCCTATCGGTTCCATCCCAGCCAGTCACAGACAGCCCGGCCCATGACCAGCTCGAGGTCGCGGCCCTTCAGCCACGACAGCTCTTCCGTGAACAGCGTCACGCACTGACGCCACGGGCACGGCATGCGCGTGATGTCGGTGCCCCAGAACCAGCGCGCGGGGCCGAAGGCATCGTAGAGGCGGTGCAGATTGTCGTGGATGTCGCGAAACGGGTAGGGCTGATCGCTGTAACTCGGCGCGCCCGTCGCCTTCATCGCGATGTTGGGATATTTCGCGAGCGCGAGCACCTGCGACAGATTCGCCCATCGCTCACTCGGGCTCGTGTCGCCTCTCGGGCGACCGAGGTGATCGAGGATCAGTTTGAGGTTCGGGTGCCTCTGCGCGACCTCGGCAACTTTCGGCAGAAAGTTCGCCGCCATCAGCGCGATCGGCAGGCCGGCCCGCTCCGCGGCCGGCCACAGCCAGTCCACGGTGCCGTCCGTCGGCCACTTCTCCTGCTCCGGCCCGATGAAGGTGAAGCGGCAGCCGAGCATTCCCGGCCGCTGCTTCCACGTGTCGACCAGCGCGCGGCTCTCCGGCTTGTCGAGGGGGAAGTTGCCGAGGATCGCGAACCGGTCGGGATGCGCGCGCGCGGCCTCCATGCAGAGCTCGTTCGCGTTCGGATCCCACGGCGTGTGCGGCGTGAGGATGGCGGCATCGACACCGCCGGCGTCCATCTCCTTCAAAGCATCTTCTTTGAGATAGGCGGGGATTTGCCGGTGCCATGGGCTGGTGGGGTTGCCGGCATTCCAGAGATGAATCTGCGCGTCGACGATCAGCATGGTCGGCTCCTTCACTCAGGGAAAGGCGGCTGCATGTCGAAGGATCCTCGGACCCGTCATACTTCGGGTTCATTCGCCCATTCGTGCAGCCACCGGACCAGCAGCTGCATGAAGTCCCTGATCGCCTCGACGCAGGCGTACTCGTTGGCCTCGTGGAACCACGCACCGTGGCCGGCGCCGAAGATGATCATGGGCAGTTGGAGCGGGCGGCGGTTGAAAAGGTTGAAGGGCGCGCACGACGGCATCGTCGGCCACACGAGCGGCCGGATGCCCCGCGCCTCGGCGGCGCGGAACATGGCGCGGTACGCCGCGCCGGTCGGCTCGCTGCGTGACCAGCTGTACTCGTGCTTCGTTCGGTGGATCTCGATCTCGGTGAAGCCGCGCCGGTCGAGATGCGCGCGAAGGAGGGAGACGATGAGGTCGGGCTCCAGCTCGGGCACGAGCCGGAAGTCGAGCCGCGCCGACGTCCGCATGATGAGCTCGGTCTTGAGCGCGCCCTCGACGATCGCCTTTGTGTACGACTCTTCGCCGGGCAGTCCGGGAAATACGCCAAGCCCGAGGTTGAGCTGCGGCTCGGTGACGTAGCGCGCGAGCAAGTCCTTGCCCGGACGGCCGCCCCGGAAGCGTGCAATCTTCAGGCTGCGCTTGATCTTGTCCTCGTCGAACGCCGCTTGGAGCGCGGCGATCTCCTCGCGCTCCCGCGCGCCCATCGGCCGCACATGGTCCCAGAAACCATCGATGGCGATGCGCTCGTCCTGGTCGACGAGCGTGTCGAGCGCGCGCACCATGCGCCAGAGCGGCGCGTCGACCCACGCCACGTTCGCGGCCCAGATGTCGCGCCCGTCGAGCGTGCCGCCCCACGCGCCGCCGCGGATCGAGAGGTAGAGCTTCATCTGGCCCTTGTAGCCGCGATGCACGACCATCGGCCCCCCAACGCTCTCCTGACTGAAGCGGGGAAACCACATCGCGTCGCCGCGCAGCTCGTCCTGATGCGCCTGCGTGAACGCGCGCAGGCTGGGCGAGCCGATCTCCTCCTCGCCTTCGATGGCGAAGACTACGTTCACAGGGAGATCGCCGGCCTGCTGCATCGCGCGCAGCGCAAGCACCGAGGCCAGGAACGGCCCCTTGTGATCCACGACCCCTCGCGCGCACAGCGCCTGTCCGTACGCGGCCGGCAGCCCGAGGCGCGTGGCGTCGAGCACGGACGGTTCGAACGGCGGCGACACCCACTGATCGGGCACGACGGGCACCACGTCATAGAAGCAGTAGAAAACGAGCGTCTTTGCGCGCGGATTCGCGCTCGCCGTCCGGCCCAGAATCACCGGGTTACCATCGGTCTCGACAAGCCGGGCGGTCGTGTTCTGCAGCGAGCGCACGTAATCAAGCGTCATGGCGGCGCTCTCGCGGATACCCTCGCCGGTTGCGGAGACGCCAGGCTGGCGCAGATAGCGACGGAACTCGTCCAGGTACGACCCGAAGTCGCGATCGATGACGCGGTTGACGTCGTCCACTTTGCTCATGGCGAAATGCTCTCCTTCCAGAGGTTCGGTGCCATCACCGTCCCTCGAGGCCGCGACCAGGCAGACGGCGGGACACCTGCACGAGACCGAGGCCCAGGATCAGCACGCCGATGAGCAGAATGCTGACGGCGGCCACCGTCGGCTCGACGCTGTAGAAGACGGCCGACCAGATGCGGACCGGCAGTGTCTGCACGCGCGGCGTCGCCAGGAACAGCGACACCATCAGATCGTCGAACGAATGCAGGAAGGAGAAGATCGCCGCCGACACCAGCCCGGGTGCGATGAGCGGCAGCGTGACGCGGCGAAGCGCGACAACGCGGCTGGCGCCGAGGCTCATTGCTGCGTGTTCCAGCCGCTCGTCGAAACCCTGCAGCGTCGCCGCCAGGATGATCGTCGCCACCGGCAGCGCAAGCACGGTGTGCCCGAGTGTGAAGGCGGCGAGACTTCCCCGCAGGCCGACGGCGGTGAAGAAGAAGGATATCGCGGCGGCGGTGATGACGGTTGGCACGATCATCGGCGCGAGAATCACGACGTAGACCGCCTTCCGGAATGGGAAGCGCCAGCGCACGAGCGCGAGGGCGGTGACAATGCCGAGCGCCGTCGCGAGTAACGTCGTCATCGCCGCGATGCCGGCGCTCAGCCGGAAGCCGCGCAGCCACGCGGGATCGGCGAACACCTCGCGATACCAGCGGAGCGACAGCGCCGGCGGCGGGAACGTGAGCTGTGTCGACGACGTGAGCGAGATGGGTGCGATGACGAGGATCGGCACGATCAGGAACAGCAGCACGAAGCCGCTCCACACGCCCTGGAACACGCCCGCCGCGGAGAGACGCCGGCGCACGGCGTTAGTGCCTCGCCTCGAAGAGGCGCTCCATGCCCACGACGCGGTCATAGACGATGAAGCCGACGGCGGTGACGACGAGGAGCACGGTGGAGAGCGCGGACGCGAAGTGCCAGTCCAACAACTGCTCCACCTGCTGCTCGATGATCACCGCAATCATGGTGTCGCGCGTGCCGCCCATCAGCGCCGGTGTGATGAAGAAGCCGAGCCCGAGGATGAAGGTCAGCAGGCAGCCCGCGGCCACGCCAGGCAGGCTGAGCGGCAGAAACACCCGCCAGAACGCCCGCAGCGGCCCGGCGCCCACGCTCGCCGCGGCCTGCAGAAGGCCGCGATCGATGCCGCGCATCACGCTGTAGAGCGCGAGGATCATGTACGGGAGCAGGATGTACGACATGCCGATCAGCACGCCGGTCCGATTGTAGAGCAGCCGCACCGGCGCGCCCGGCACCCGGAGCGCAACGAGCGCCTGGTTCACCAGGCCCTCGCTGCCGAGCAGCACCATCCACGCGTAGGTGCGCACGAGCGTGCTCGTGAAAAACGGCAGGACGACCATGACGAGCAGGAGGTTCGTCGCGCGCGGCTGCAAGCGCGCGAGGAAGTAGGCCAGCGGGTAGGCAAGCGCGAGCGTGAGCAGCGTGACCTCTAGCGCGATTTCGAAGCTGTTCACGAACACCTTGAAGTAGACGGGCTCGCGAATGAGGCGCGCGTAGAAACGGAGCGTCAGGCCGCTCGGCGAGGAGACGCTCCGCCACAGCATGCCGGCCATCGGATAGATGAAGAACACCACAAGATAGAGGACGCCGGGAGCGAGCAGCAGGTACAGGGGGCGCCGTCGCGTCATCGCGGAGACTCCGGAGGCAGAACGCGGACATCAGCCGGATCCCACGCGAGGCGGACGCAGTCGCCGCGCGCGATGGTACTCGCGCCGCGATTCTGGCGCTCCACATGAAGGACGGCGTCAAGGGCGGCGACGCGCACCTGGTATCGCGTGAAGTCACCGACGTAGACGACTTCTTCGACTGTTCCTTCGACGGCCGACGTCGAGCCCGTCGTCATGTCGTGATCGACGAACCAGAGCTTCTCGGGTCGCATCGCGGCCACGACCCGCGAGCCCGGGACGACGCCGGACGCGCCGGCGTCGAGACGGAAGCCGCGCGCGATCTCCACGATCGTTCGCCCGCCGCCGGCGTCCACCACGCGTCCGTCGAGGAAGTTGCACTCGCCGAGGAACGCGGCGACGAAGCGTGTCGCTGGCCGCTCGTAGAGATCGGCGGGACTCCCCGCCTGCTCGATGCGCCCGTCGCGCATGACGGCGATGCGGTCGGACATCGTGAGCGCCTCGCCCTGGTCGTGCGTGACGTAGACGACGGTGATGCCGAGCCGCCGCTGTATGGCCTTGATCTCGAGCTGCATCTCGGCACGCAGCTGGCGATCAAGTGCGCCGAGCGGCTCGTCCATCAGAAGCACCGGCGGGCCAAACACCAGCGCGCGCGCGAGAGCGACGCGCTGCTGCTGGCCGCCCGAGAGCTGTCGCGGGTACCGCGCCTCGAGCCCGGACAGGCGCACGAGGTCGAGCACGTCGCTGACCTTCCGTCGCGCGTCGCCGCCGCGCACGCCGCGCAGCTCGAGGGGAAAGGCGACGTTCTGCCCGACCGTCATGTGCGGAAAGAGCGCGTAGTGCTGAAAGACCACGCCGAGCCCGCGTTTGTGCGGAGCGATTGCGGACACCGGGCGGCCACCCACGCGGACTTCCCCGGCGTCGGCGTCCACGAACCCGGCGACGATCATGAGCGTCGTCGTCTTGCCAGAGCCCGACGGCCCGAGCAGGGTGAGGAACTCGCCGCCCGCGACGTCGAGCGAGACCTCGCGGACGGCAGCCACGTTGCTGTACAGCTTCGTAATCCGGTCGAGCGTGAGCGGTGCACCCAGCGGTGCGCCGGCGGCGGCCGCGCTCGGCGCCAGCGCTGCGGTCACTGGAGCATCCACGCCCTCCACTTCGACGTGACGGCGTCCAGGTTCTCGCCCCACCACTTCCCGTCGCGATCGAACCCCTTGTCCACCCACTCCGGGTTGCTGGGCAGCTTTTTGACGACGTCCGCGGAGACGTGTTTGAACGCATCGCGGTTCGTCGGCCCATACGCGATGTACTTCGTCAGCTCGGCCTGGACCTTCGGCTGCATCGCGAAATCGATGAACCGCATCGCGAGGTCCTTGTGCGGTGCGCCCTTCGGGATGGCCCACGACTGCACCACACGTCCCGCCTCGTTCCACTCGATCGCGACTGGCGCGCCTTTGTCCACCAGGTCCTGGGCGCGCCCATTGGCGATGCTCTCCGCCACGACTTCCTTTCGCTCTAGCATCTCCGCGGAGAGCGTCGCGGACGGGAAGAACTTGATGACACTTGCCCGGATTCTGCTCATCGACTTCAGCGCGCGGTCGATGTCGAGCGGGTACAGCGCCTCCCGCTTGGCGGGCACGCCGTCCGCGATAAGGGCGAACTCGAGATCGGGATCGGACGACGTCCCGTCGGACATCGCGCGCGGCCCGGGAAACTTCTGCACGTCCCAGTAGTCCTTCCAGCCACGCGGCTGCTTGCCAGCGGGAAACACGTCCGTGCGGTACGCGAGCACCATCGCCCAGTAGCATCGCCCAACCATCTGGTCCGCCCGGATGTGGTCCGGCACCGAGGACGGGTTCCACCCCTTCATCCGCCCGTAGTCGATCTTCTCCAGCGCCCCGTGGTTGGCGAGCTTGACGAGACCGGCCTGTCCGAAATCGATCACGTCCACTTCCACCGCACGCTGCTCGACCGAGGCGGCAATCTGCGCCATCGTGGCCGGTGTCACGACGACCTCGACACCCGCTTCTTTCCCGAACGGCGCGAAGAGCGACTCCTGGTTGGCCTTGCCCCATGTGCCCCCGGGAGTCGAGCGGACGATGAGCTGACCGGTGGCGGCACGCGCCGGCCGTGACCGCACGCCGTGCAGCGTAAAGGCCATCGCCCCACCGGCGGCGGCGGCGCGTGTGAGGAATTGACGCCGCGACACCCTGTGTGGCCGTTCCATTGGCTCCTCCTTGCATTGAGAGCTCTCACGGCTATTCGCTCGGATTGCCGTAGCCTCCGCCCCCGGGCGTGATGAGCTGCACGCGATCTCCCGGCTTCAACGTGTATCCCCAAAGCTTCGCGGGTAGGCGCTGCTCTTCGTTCGTACCCGGATTCAATAGAAGCGAGGCGCGGCCGCCTGGGCCTCCGCCCGCGAGGCCCCACGGTCCGATCGCCGCCCGCTCGAGTGTCGCGAAGAACTGCGCTTCGTGTCCGAGCACCTGAATCGTCCGGCGGATGCCGAGGCCTCCGCGGAGCTTCCCGGCTCCGCCACTCGCCTCGGCGAGCGCGGTCTCCTCGACCAGCAGTGGGTATTCCATCTCCAGGCACTCGACCGGAAGATTCGACGTGTTCGTGATGTGAACCTGGACAGCGTCGAGGCCCTCTTGGTCCTGGAACGCGCCGCTGCCGCCACCGATCGTCTCGAGGTAGACGTAGTAGCCGCCGCTCCGAGGATCACGTCCCGCGAATGTCCACGCCGTATTCGCGCCGTTGCCAGCCGCGGGCACGCGATCCGGCAGCGCTTGGGCGAGCGCGCCGAACACGACGTCGGCGATGCGCTGGCACGTCTGGGACCGCCAGCCGACCGCGGCGGGTGCGTGCGCGTTGACGATCGAGCCGGGCGGAGCCTGCACCTCGATCGCTCGATAAAACCCTCCGTTCGCGGGAATCGACGGGTCCAGAATCGCTTTCAGCGCGTAGTAGACCGTGGCCTGCAGGGCCAGCAAGACAACATTCAAGTCCCCGGGACTCTGCGGGCCCGTGCCCGCGAAGTCGAGCTCGATACGGTCCTGCTCGATCGTCACGGCGACCGCGATCGGGATCCGGGTCGCTCCCACGCCATCGCCATCGAGGTCATCCGTGAATCGGTAGACCCCATCGGGGGTCGCCGCGATCGCGGCCCTGATCTTGCGCTCGGCATAGTTCAGATACTCGTCGGCCGCCGTCGTAACGAAGCCCACGCCATATCTGCGACAGAGCTCCAAGAGTCGACGTTCTCCCAGACGATTTGCGGCGATCTGCGCACGGAAATCTCCTTCACGCTGTTCGGGGAGGGCGAAGTTCGCGAGCAGGAGCTCCATCACATCCCGACGGATCTCACCGTTTTCGACGAGACGGATCGGCGGAATCCGAAGTCCCTCGTCGTAAATGGAGCGGATCACCGCTCCGGTACGGTCGGCATGGTGTGCAATGTTGGCGACGAAGCCGAACAGCTCGGTGCCGACGAACGCCGGGCTGACTACGGTGATGTCCGGCAAGTGAGTGCCGCCCCCGGCGTACGGGTCGTTCGCGACGAAGACATCGCCCGGCGCGAGACGCTGTGGCGGATAGCGCCGGAGCACCTCGCTCACCACGCCGAGCAGCGACCCGAGATGCAGCGGGATGTGCTCCGCCTGCGCGATCACCTGCCCCTTCGCGTCGAAGAGCGCCGTCGAGCAGTCCCACCGCTCCTTGATGTTGCTGGAGTAGGACGCTTTGATGAGCGCCGTCCCCATCTCTTCGGCCACGGACAGCAGGGCCGCGCCGACGACATCG
>JBKOUQ010000004.1:0-12441 GCA_046723475.1 Candidatus Methylomirabilota bacterium | reverse complement strand
GTCAGCACGGGCGCGACGAGCGACGTCGTGCAGGCGTCGGGATTGCTGACCATGCCGTCCACCAGGCCGTCGAGATGGTCGCAGGCCTTCAACACGGCGTTGGAGATGAGCTGCAGGTCCTGGTTGGTAAACGTGTTGTTCGCGAACGGCACGCCGAAGCCGGAGATCAGATCGCGGGACCGGGCAAGCGCCGCCAGTTGCTGGCCTTCATACGCGGCCCACACGCCGACCTTCGTGATGCGGAATGCCGGGTCCCCCGCGACGACGCCGTCGAAGTACGTGGGAAAGCGCTGCGTGACCATCATCGCTTCACGACCGCCCATCGAGCAGCCTTCGAAATAGGAAAAGGCCGGCGTCGCACCGTAGTAGAGCTCGACGAGGCGTTTCGCCGTGCGGGTCGTGACGTCGATCGCGTTGTAGGCAAAGTCCACGCGCGCCAGATAGTCCGTGCCGAACGACGCCGTGCCGCCTGCGAGGGGATCGCTGTTCACGGCGTTGCTGTGACCGGAATCGTTGGCGGCCTCTGCGTAGCCCCTTGCGAGCCGAGCGGTCGTGTTGGGGACACTGCCGTCCGTGCCGCCGCCGCCCGGCATGTAGAACTTGCTGTTCCACGCGTCCGGCAGCCGTGCCTGCCAGTTGATCGCGTATGTGTACCGGCTCACCGGCGCGCCCGGGCTCGTCTCGGCCCCGACACGGCCCGCGTTGACCGTGCCGCTGACGAAGCAATGCGCCGGAACCGTCGGCGTGGCCGCCACCGGCGTGGCCGACGTGATGACCGTGTTGGGAACGGGAAGCGCCGAGGTCGGGAACGAGGCGGTGCTGCACGCGACGACCGGCGCCTTCGCCCTCGCGACCCTGAGTGTCGCCACGGGTTGGCCTTCGTTGTTCGTCGCAAACAGCTCGAACGTGTTGATGCCGGGCACGAGGCCGCTGACCGTACCCGTTTTCACACCCGGCTGGGTCAGCGCGAAAGCGGAGGTGACGTCGTGACCGCTCAGTCGCACGACGGCGCGCTGGATTCTCGCGGTCGAGTCCGCGCTGATCGTGATCGGTACGCTGTCCGCCGCCGTGAAGATCGGGTCCGGAGTATTGAGGCTGCGGATCGCGTACGACTGCGGGCCCGATTCCGCCGCGGCACTGACGGTGCTGCCGCTGGCGACGACGAGCGAGGACACCAGCGCGAGCAGCAGTGCTCTCATGGCTTCCCCTCCACTGTTAGCGGCCGGACCTCAGGGGTTGATGCGGTAGCCTCGCGCGTCGCTCGCGGCGCCGTCTTGGTACTGCACGATGCGCTTCGGCGAGGCGTGCGTGCCGAGCAGCCGCAGCGTGTCTGCCCCGACCACGCGGAACGCGTGCGGCGTGTCGGGCGGGATCGCGATCGTGTCGCCACGTCGCAGGGTGACGGCCTCGCGCTCGCGGCCGTCGATCCACGCCTCGGCCGCGCCATCGAGAATGTGCAGGATCTCGACGTACGGATGCGAGTGGACGGGCGCCTCGTACCCGGGCTGCGCGGTCTGGATTCCCGTGCGCACGGGCGTGCTGCCGTCGTCGTCGCCGATGATCAGCTGATAGTGCGAGAGCGGGCCGAAGCTCACGCGCTCGGTCTCCTCGAGCCGGACGACCACGGGCTCTTTCATGGGCGCGCTCCTTGTGCTGACCGGGATACGTCGAGGCGGATGGTATCATCCGACGCCACAGCGATGCTGAGCGCGCAGGACAACGAACGGCTCACGCGCGTCGGACGCGGCACGCCGATGGGCGAGCTCATGCGCCGTTACTGGCAACCGGTCGCGGCGGTCGCCCAGCTCGACGAGCATCCCACGCTGGCGGTGCGCCTGATGGGCGAGGACCTCGTCCTTTATAAGGACACGCGCGGCGGCTACGGCCTGCTCGATCGCCACTGCCCGCACCGGCGCGCCGATCTCTGCTACGGCGTGCCGGAGGATCGCGGCCTGCGCTGCCACTATCACGGCTGGCTGCTCGACGGGACCGGCGCGTGTCTGCAGCAGCCGTTCGAGGACCTCGCACGACCCGAAGCGCGTTTTCGCGACAAGATCCGCACGACCGCGTATCCCGTGCAGGCCAAGGCCGGATTGCTCTGGGCCTATCTCGGCCCGGCCCCCGCGCCACTCGTGCCCGACTGGGATCTGTTCGGCGAGCGCGGCTACAAGCAGATCGTGTTCTCCGAAATCCCGTGCAACTGGTTCCAGGGTCAGGAGAACTCGATCGATCCGGTGCACTTCGAGTGGCTCCACAGCAACTGGTCCGCGGCGCTGCGCGGCGAGCCCGGCGCGCGTGCGCCACGACACGTGAAGATCGCGTTCGAAGAGTTCGAGTGGGGGTTCGTGTACCGCCGCGTGCGCGACGACACGACCGAGGACGACGAGCTGTGGACCGTTGGTCGCGTGTGTCTCTGGCCCAACTGCCTCTACACGGCCAAATTCGAGTGGCGGGTGCCGATCGACGACGCGCGCACGCGGCACGTGGCGTGGTTCAACGATCCGCTGCCCGGCGACACGCCGTTCGAGCAGACGCGCATCCCGTACTGGCACGGACCGATCGTCGATCCGGCCACGGGACGCCTGATCACGAGCCACATCATGAACCAGGACTTCGCGGCGTGGATCGGCCAGGGCGCGATCGCGGACCGCACGCAGGAGCACCTGGGCGAGAGCGATCGCGGCGTGATCCTTCTGCGCAAGCGGATGCTCGAGGAGGCCGCGATCGTCGCGAAGGGCGGCGATCCGAAGGGCGTGATCCGTGATCCCGCCAAGAACGTCGCGCTGGCGCTTCCGCGCGTTCGCGCGGGCCGGGGCGCGCCGACCGTAGCGCCTGGCAAGCCGCGGCCCATGCTCTTCCATGCCGGCCAACCGCGTCAGATCGCCGAGGAGATCGAGCGCATCTGGGCCGAGCGGAGCCGCGCCTGATGGCGCAACTCGTCGGCGTCTTCAACGTTGCTCACAGCCCGACGTGCTACCGCCCGGCGGAGGAGTGGAACGGCGTCCGCGCGAGCCGCACGCTGCGCGCCGACGTGCCGATGGATTCGCTCGAGGACAATCGCAACAAGAAGGCGCGCGTCGAGGCCGCGTTCGCCACGCTGCGCGCGCGGCTGACGGCGGCACGGCCCGACGTGGTCGTGATCTTCGGCGACGATCAGCTCGAATGCTTCGACTTCACGAATTTTCCGGCGTTCGCGGTGTACGTGGGCGACACGTTCGAGGGCGCGCTCGCGTCCGGCCAGCGCGCTAAGCTCCGCGGCCATCCCGAGCTCAGCATGGCACTCGTAACCGGGCTGATGCGCCGCGGCTTCGATCCGGCGTTTTGCATGGACATGCCGAAGCCCGAGCGAGGCGTCGGCCATGCTTTCCTGCGTCCGGCGGAGTCGCTCACGGATCTCGCGACCCCGATCGTGCCCGTGTTCCTCAACTGCTATTACGCGCCGCAGCCGACCGCGCGGCGCTGCTACCAGCTCGGCCGCGCGGTTCGCGAGATCATCGATGCGCATCCGAGCGCGCTGCGCGTGGCGGTCGTCGGCTCCGGCGGACTCTGGCACACGCCGCGCGCGCCGGATGCGTATCTCGACGAGGCATTCGACGGCGAGATTCTGCGTTTGATGGCGGCAGGGGACGCGGCACGGATGGCGCGCTTCTTCGACGACTACACGATCCCGGCGGGAGATCGGAGCCAGGACATAGCCACACGCGGTCGCGGCGCGACGGGTATGCCGAGCCCCGGCGGTCCTCAGGGTGGCACGCGGGAGACGTGCAACTGGATCGCCGCCGCGGCCGTCGCCGACGGCAAGCCCGCGACGATCGTCGACTACGTCCCGGTGTACGCGTCGCCGGTCGGCGCCGGCTTCGCGTACTGGCCGGAGGTCTGAGCGTGGAGATTCAATACCCGAATAGTAGAGCCTCGGATCCCGGAGGTCGTGATGGCCGCTGACTTCCCTATCGTGTTTGCGCTCTATCCTCATGTGACCCAGCTCGATTTCACTGGCCCTCACGAAGTGCTCGCCCGCCTCCCCGGCGCAGAGTGCATCCTCGCGTCGAGCGTCGGCGGCGACGTCGAGGCCGACGGTGGGCTCGTCTTCACGCGAGTGCGCAAGCTCTCCGAGATCGAGCGCTGCGCGCTGATCTGCGTGCCGGGCGGCTTCGGGACCATCGCGGCCATGGAAGATCAGGAGCTGCTCGCCCAGCTTCGGCGCCTCGCCAAGACCGCCCGGTATGTGACGTCGGTCTGCACCGGCTCGCTGGTGCTCGGCGCCGCGGGACTCCTCAAGGGCAAGCGTGCGACGTCGCACTGGGCCTGGCGCGAGGCACTCCCTGCCTTCGGCGCCACGCCCGATCCCGGCCGCGTCGTGCGCGACGGCAACCTCATCACGGGCGGAGGTGTCACCGCCGGCATCGACTTCGCGCTCACGGTCCTGGCCGAAATTGCCGGCGCGGACTATGCGCAGTCGGTACAGCTCCGGATCGAGTATGCGCCCGCCCCACCGTTCAATGCCGGCCGACCGGAGCTGGCGTCCGCAACGGTGCTTGCCGATACGCAACGACAATATGAGCCCGTGCGCCCGGTGCGCGACGCCGCCGTCGAGCGGGCCGCGGCGCGCCTCGCCTGACCGACACGCCGTCGATGAAACCCTCCACTCGGCTGCGCGTGCTGCTGCACGGCGGCGACGTCGTCGTCGCGCCGGGTGTGTGGGACGGCCTGTCCGCGCGGCTGGTGGCGCGCGCTGGATTCGCGGCGGTCTACGCATCGGGTGGTGCCATCGCGCGCAGCATGGGTTACCCGGACCTCGGGTTGCTCTCTCTCAGCGAGATCGTCGACCGGCTGGCGAACATCGTCGAGCACGCGGGCGTGCCGGTCATCGCCGACGCGGATACCGGCTACGGCAACGCGCTGAATGCGCAGCGCGCCGTGCGCGCGTTCGAGCGCGCCGGCGTCGCGGCGCTGCACCTCGAAGACCAGACCTTCCCCAAGCGCTGCGGCCACTACGACGACAAGTCGGTCGTCGCCACGCACGAAATGTCGGCCAAGCTCCGCGCCGCGCGCGATGCGATGACCGACCGGGACATCGTGCTCATCGCGCGCACCGATGCGCTCGCCATCGAGGGACTCGACGCGGCGATCGAGCGCGCGCACGCTTACGCGGCGGCCGGCGCCGACGTGATCTTCGTCGAGGCGCCGGTGAGCGTGGAGCAGATCGAGACGATCGCCCGGCGCCTTCCGCAACCGAAGCTCATCAACATGTTCCAGGGCGGCAAGACGCCGCTCGTGCCCGTCGGGCGGCTCAAGGCGCTCGGCTACCAGATCGTCATCATCCCGTCGGATCTGCAGCGCGCCGCCATCCGCGCCATGGAGGACGCGCTGGCCGCCATCGCGCGCGACGGCTCGAGCGCCGCGGTTGCCGACCGCATGGCCTCGTTCAAGGAGCGCGAGGCCATCGTGGACACCGATGGCTATCTTGCGCGCGGCGCCGAGTACGAGACGTGACGGCCACCGAGCGCGATGCGGACGTCGTGGTTGTCGGCGCCGGCATCGTCGGATGCGCGACCGCGTATTTCCTCGCCCGTCGTGGTGTCCGGGTCGTCGTCCTCGAGCGTGGCGCCGTGCCGGGCGAGCAGTCGCGAAAGAACTGGGGCTTCGTTCGCCAGCAAGGTCGCGATCCGAGCGAGATGCCGCTGGTGATGGAGGCCAACCGGATGTGGCGCGGCCTCGAGCGCGAGCTCGGCGCGGACATCGAATGGGTGCAGGGCGGCAACCTCGCGCTCGCTGCCGACGAGGTGCGGATGGCGCGACTCGAGGCGTGGCTACCGGTGGCGCGCGAGTTCGGGCTCGAGACGCGGCTGCTTCGCGCCCGCGAGCTGCAGGAGGTCGTCCCGGGTCTTGCCGGCGCCTGGGCCGGTGGGATGCACACGCCCGCGGATGGGCACGCCGATCCAGAGAAGACGACGGACGCCTTCGCGCGCGCCGCGCGAGCGCACGGCGCGGTGCTGCACCTCGAGTGTGCGGTGCACGCCGTCAGCACACGCGCGGGTGCGGTGAGTGGCGTCGTCACCGACCGCGGCGACGTGCGCGCGCCGTGGCTCGTGTGCGCCGCCGGCGCGTGGTCGTCAAGGCTCGCGCGCACGCTCGGCGTGAGTCTGCCGCAGCGCTGGGTTCGCGGCACCGTCGCGCGCACCACGCCGGCGCCGCCGGTGACGGCTTGCGCCGTCTGGGGGCCGGGCGTGGCGTTTCGGCAGCGCCGCGACGGGAGCTTCAACATCGCGGCGGGCGGCGCGCTCGACCACGACGTGACGCTCGACTCGCTGCGACAGCTGCGCTTCTTTTTGCCGAACGCATGGAAGAACAAGGCCATGTTCCGGTTTCACGTCGGCCGGCCGCTGCTCAGCAGCCTGCTCGCGACGCTGCCCGCCTCCGCCGCGCGCCGCCGACCGCTCGTCTGGGACCGCGGGATCGAGCCGACGCCGAATCCGGCGAAAGTTCGGCGCGGCTTGGCCGAGCTGCAGCGCGTGCTGCCGGCGCTGCCGCCGCTCGAGATCGCGCGAAGCTGGGCGGGCTACATCGACGCCACGCCCGACCTGGTGCCGGTGCTCGGCGAGGTGCCGCAGCTCAAAGGCTTCGTGCTGGCCACCGGCTTCAGCGGTCACGGCTTCGCGATGGGGCCGATCGCGGGACGCCTCGTCTCCGAGCTCATCGTGGACGGCAAGCCGTCGCGCGATCTCTCGGCGTTTCGCTTCTCGCGCTTCGCCGAGGGCGCGATCGGGCGACCGCGCAACGTCCTGTGACGCGCGGCGGCGGGCGAGGCTACGTGATCGCCCTCGACGTCGGCGGCACGTTCACCGACGTCACGCTCGTGCACGAGCCGAGCGGCCGCATGTGGATCACGAAGACGCCGACGACGCCGCACGATCCCGCCGACGGATTCATCGCGGGCATCGACAAGGCGCTCGCCCTCGGCGGCGTCGATGCCGGGTCGCTTCGCCACGTGCTGCACGGAACGACGACGGCGACGAACGCGATTCTCGAGAGCAAGGGCGCGGCGACGGCGCTGCTCACGACGACGGGCTTCCGCTACGTGCTCGAGATCGGCCGCCACGACATCCCGCGCCGCGCGAACATGTTCGCCTGGGTGAAGCCCGCGCGGCCGGTGCCGCCGGAGCGAATCGTCGAGATCGGCGGCCGCATCGCCGTGGATGGGCAGGAGCTCGAGCCGCTCGACGAGGCCGCCGTGCGCGTGGCGGCGCGACGGCTGCGCGAGGCGGGCGTGGCATCGATCGCCGTCTGTTTCCTCCACGCCTACGCCAACGCGACGCACGAGCGCCGCACGCGCGAGCTGATTCACGAGATCGATCCGGACTGCGCGGTGTCGCTGTCCAGCGACGTCCTGCCGGTCTTCCGCGAGTTCGAGCGCTCGATGGGTACGGTGCTGAACGCGTACGTGCAGCCGATCGTCGGTCGTTACATCGCACGACTGGGCGAGCGGCTGCGTCAGCGCGGCATCGCGGCGCCGCTGTCGGTGATGAAGTCCAACGGCGGGGTGGTCGGCGCCGACGTCGTGCGAACCCAGGCCATCCACACCGCGTTGTCGGGGCCCGCGGCCGGGGTCATCGGCGCGCGCCGTATCGGTGAGGCGTCGGGATTTCGCGACGTGATCTCTGTCGACGTCGGCGGCACGAGCGCCGACGTGTGTCTGATCCGCGGCGGCGAGGCCGATATCACCGTCGAGGGGCGGGTGGGCGCGTGGCCGCTGCACGTGCCGATGATCGACATCCACACGATCGGCGCCGGCGGCGGCTCGCTCGCGCGCGTGAGCGAGGACGGCACGCTGACCGTCGGTCCGGAGAGCGCGGGGGCTCAGCCGGGACCGGTGTGCTATGGCGCGGGCGGCGAGGAGCCGACGGTGACCGACGCGCATCTCGTTCTCGGGCGAATTCCGCCGCACCTGCTCGGCGGGGAGATCACGCTCGACGTCGAGCGTGCGCGTGCGGCGATCCACGAGCGCGTGGCGCGTCCGCTCGGTCTCGGTCTCGAGGCCGCGGCGCAAGGGATTCTCGAGATCGTGAACAACAACATGGTCGGCGCGATCCGGCTCGTCTCGATCGAGCGCGGCCACGATCCGCGCGACTTCGCGCTGGTGGCGTTCGGCGGGGCGGGCCCGCTGCACGGCGCCGACCTCGCCGCGCTGCTCGCGATGCGGACCGTCGTCGTCCCGCGTCATCCGGGCGTGCTGTCGACCTTCGGACTGCTCGGCACCGAGGTGCGCAACGACTACGCGCGCACGCTGCTCCAGAAGCCGCCGGACTATGACCTCGCGGCCGTCGAGGCCGCGTACGCCGAGCTCGAGCGCGAGGCCGCGGCGTGGCTGGCCGCCGAGGGCGTTCCGGCAAGCGCGCGCCGGCTGACCCGCCTGGCGGACCTGCGGTATCGGCATCAGGGGTTCGAGCTCACGGTGCCGTGGCCCGAGCGTACGCTGGCCGTCGACGCGCTCGTCGAGCGCTTTCACGCGCGACATCAGCAGCTCTATACCTACGCGCTCGCGGATGCGCCGGTCGAGATCGTCACGCTGCGCGTCGCGGCCGCGGGCGGCGTGCGGCGCCTGGCGCTGCCGCCGCTTCGCCGCATACGGCCCGCGCGGCAGCGAGCCCCGCGTCGTCGCGTGTTCTTCGCCGGCGTCGGCTGGCGCGAGTGCGCGTGCATCGACCGCGAGTCGCTCGGCGCGCGCGCCGTCGTGAGCGGCCCCGCGATCGTCGAGCAGCTCGACTCCACCACCGTCGTCGCCCCGGGGCAGCGCGCGACGGTCGACCGCGTCGGCAATCTCGTGGTCCGCCTGGGCGATCGCACACGATGAAGCGACGCACGGGCATGCGGGGCTTGGGAAACCGACGTGGACCGACGGCGCGGCGCGCCGGTGGGCCGGGGCCCGATCCCGTCACGCGCGAGATCATCCGTGGCGCGCTGCGCGCGGCGCAGTCGCAGATGGAGGCGGTGATCGAGCGCACTGCGATGTCGCCGTTCATCCGCGAGAAGAACGACTACTTCGCTGGCATCCTGGACGCGCGCGGTCGCGTGGTGTGCGGGACGATGGTCCCGCTGTTCGGCAACCTCACCGAGATCATCTTCGCGCAGTACCCGGCGTCGACCATGCGACCGGGCGATCTCTACTGGTACAACGACTGCCACGGCTCGCGCGGCGGCGTGTCGCACTCGCCCGACATGGTATTCGCGGCGCCGGTGTTCCACCGCGGCCGGCTCGTCGCGTTCTCGCAGACGTGGGGCCACTTCTGGGACATCGGCGGGCTGCGCGCGGGCAGCATCTCGCCGGACGCGACCGAGATCTTCCACGAGGGGATCATCGTCCCCGCCGTGCGGATCTATCGCGAGGGCGTGCTGAACGACGAGGTCTTTCGCGTCTTCCTGCGCAACTCGCGTTTCCCCGAGATCCTCAAGGGCGACATCCGGGCGGTGCTGGCCGGCTGCCAGCTCGGGGAGCGCCGTGTGCAGGAGATGTTCGAGCGGTTTGGCGCCCACGCCGTGCTCACGGCGTGGTCCTTCTTCGAGCAGCAGTGCCGCGACACCATTCGCAAGACGCTCGAGTCGCGGATTCCGGACGGCACGTACGAGACCGAGGATGCGGTCGACGGGGACGGCATGAGCGGCCGTTCGTTCCACGTGCGGATGCGGCTCACGAAGGAGAGCGGCCGCATCGCCATCGACACGCGCGCCAGCGACGATCAGGCGCGCGGTCCGATCAACTTCATCATGCACGAGAGCGTGCCGAAGCTGATCCTCGGCATTTACCTGCTGTCCGGCCATCCGACGGTGCTGCTGAACGACGGCGCGCAGGACGCGATCGACGAGGTGCTCGTGCGTCCGGGCAGCATCCTGCAGCCGCACTGGCCGGCCTCGCTGGGCAACCGCGCGCACACCCTGGCCCGCGTGCAGTCGGGCGTGCTCGCGCTGCTCGCGCTGGCCACGGGCGGTGATGTCGCGGCGCCGAACTCCGTCTACAACATCTATTTCCTGCGCGGGACCGATCGCGCGCGCGGTGAGCCGTTTCTGTGCAGCGACGGCATCGCGGTCGGCTACGGCGCGCGGCCGTTCGCCGATGGCCTGGACGCCATCTACTACGTGGCGCAGAAGAACTATCCGGCCGAGTTCATGGAGATGGTCTTTCCGATGCGCCTGCGCCAGTACGCGCTGCATCGCGATTCCGGAGGGCCCGGCCAGTTTCGCGGCGGCTGTGGTGTCGTGCGCGAGATCGAGCTGCTCGCCGACGAGGCCGTCGTCGCCATTCGCCAGGACAACGTCCTGTTTCCGCCGGCCGGCGTCAACGGCGGCCACGCCGGGCGCCCGGGCCACTGCATCGTGAATCCCGGCCGCGCCGACGAGCGGCGACTGGCGCCGATGTCCGATGGCAACGTTCTGCGGCGCGGCGACGTGATGCGGCTGGCGACCAGCGGCGGAGGCGGCTGGGGCCATCCTTTCCTGCGCCCGCTCGACCGCGTGCGGCGCGACGTGCTGGGCGGCTTCGTCTCCGTCGAGTCCGCGCGCGAGGATTACGGCGTGGTGATCGACGCGCGGGGCGAGATCGACGTGCCCGCCAGCGAGGCGCTTCGCGCGGCGCCGCGCGGCGGCGTCCGGATGTTCCACCGCAACGGCTACTTCGGCCCCGAACTCTGACGGTGTTATGATCCCCGCCACGTTACGGCCGCCGTCGAACTCGGAATGTTTGGGAGGCTTCACATGACCCATCGCCGCTCCTGGCTGCTCGTCGCTCTGCTCGTCGCGCTCGTCGTGACGCTGTCGACGGCCCCCGTCGCTGCACAGACCCGCTTCGTGTTCGCCAACGAGAGTCCGTACGACACCATGGATCCGCACGCGGCCTTCGATGTCGGCCGCGTCGCCGTTCGGCTCAATCTCTACGACGGCCTCTATCGCTGGCTCGACAACCCGCCGAAGCTCGAGCCGTGGCTGGCGGAGAGCCACACCGTGTCGCCCGACGGGCTCACGTACACGTTCAAGCTGCGCCACGGCGCGAAATTCCACGACAGCACCGAGATCACGGCCGAGGACGTGCGCTACAGCATGGAGCGGATTCTCGCGGGGAAGAAAGGCGCGGCATCGCTGCTCGCGACGATGGTGGCCCCGAACACGACGAAGGCGCTCGACCGCTACACCGTACAGTTCACGCTGATCAAGCCCGCCGCCATCTTCATGGCCGTGGTGCCCGAGGTCCACGTGGTGAACTCGGCGCTCCTCAAGAAGAACGAGAAGGATCAGGACTGGGGCGCGGCGTGGCTCACCAGCAACGACGCGGGCTCGGGCTCGTACATGCTGTCCCGCTACGATCCGGCCGTCGGATTCATCGCCAAGCGGTTCGCCGGCCACTTCATGCCGTGGGGGCCGAAATACATCGACGAGATCGAGTTCCGGCTCGTGAAGGAAGACAACACGCGCGTGCTCGGCATGATCAAGGGTGACTACCAGGGTACCGGCGGCTATCTGCCGAACGATCAGGTCAAGCGGCTGCGCGAGGCGCCGAACGTCAAGATCATCGAGCAGGAGTCGATGCGCATCATGATGTTCCAGATCAACAACCAGCGCGCGCCGCTGAACGACGTCCACGTGCGACGCGCCGTCAGCTATGCGTTCGATTACGACGGCTTCAACAAGGACATCCTGGGCGGCTCCGTCGAGCGTAATCCCGTGCCGATCCCGAACAACCTGTGGGGCGTGCCGAAAGACGTCAAGGGCTACAGCTACAACGTCGACAAGGCCAAGGCCGAGCTCGCGATGGCGACAGCGAAGGTCGATCGTTCGATCACGGTCGGCTACCTGCAGGGCTTCAGCCAGACGGAGCAGGCGGCGACGGTGATGGCCAACGGCCTGCGCAAGATCGGCGTCGACACCAAGCTGACCAGCGAACTGTGGCCGGCGATGGTCGAGCGCATGAAGAAGCCCGAGACCTCGCCCGATCTGGTCGTGTACTGGATCAGCACCTACTATGCCGACCCGAACAACTGGATCGGCGAGATGTTCCACTCCGGGCAGTGGGGCACCTTCAAGGCGTCGAGCTTCTACAAGAACCCGAGGGTGGACGAGCTGCTCGACGCCGCGCTGAAGACGACGGACCGCAAGGTCCGCGACAAGGCGTACCAGGACGCCGCGCGCATTGTCGTCGACGATGCCGCCGGTGTCTGGATCTACAACACGAAGTACTTCGGCCCCTGGGCGAAGAACCTCGAGGGCATTCGCTTCAGCCCGATCGGCAACGGCCAAGAGATGCGGTGGGTTTACTACAGCAAATGACCCGGAGGGGGGCTTCGCCCCTCATCCTCGCCGGAGGGGGCCTCGATGGCCCCCTCCGAAGCCTCCCCCCAGAATCGATTGCGCGGGCAAAGCCCGCGCTCGAATACCGCATAGGCTAGTTGTCCGATG
>JBKOUQ010000295.1:0-27327 GCA_046723475.1 Candidatus Methylomirabilota bacterium | reverse complement strand
CAGGCGCGGCAGCCGCAGCGCGGCGCACAGCACGCCCTCGCGTAGGCGGCCGTGCAGGCCGGTCATCACGTTCTCGAGCACCGTCATGCCGCGGAACAGGCGCGTGGACTGAAACGTGCGGCCGAGCCCGCGCGCGGCGATCCGGCTCGGCTTGAGTCCGACGACGGACTCGCCGTCCAGCGCGACGGCGCCGCGGTCGGGTCGGTTCAGCCCGCAGATGACGTTGAGCAGCGTCGTTTTCCCCGCGCCGTTCGGACCGATGACGCCGCGGATCTCCCCCGCGGCGACCTCGAGGTCGACGCCGTCCAGCGCGATCACACCGCCGAACGCGATGCCGACGTCGCGCACCGCCAACCGCGCGCTCACTCGCTCGGCTCCGCGGCACGCAGCGGCTCGTCCCAGCCGCGTAGCCGGCGCTTGAGAACGGAGATCAGCCCGTCCGGCAGGAACACGATGCACGCAATCAGCAAGAGCCCGAACGCGATCTCCTGCCCCCCTTTGAAGGCACGCAGAACCTCCTGCAACCCGACGAGCACGCCCGCGCCGAGGGTGGCGCCCCACACCGAGTCCAGCCCGCCGACGACGACCATGCTGAACTGCACGACCATCTGGAAGAGGTCGAAGCCTTCCGGCGCCACGAAGTTGAGCATCGCCGAGTAGAGGCCGCCGGCGACGCCGGCGTAGAGCGCGCTCATCGCAAAGGCGATCGTCTTGTAGCGCGCCAGATCGATGCTGAGGGCCTCCGCCGCCACCTCGCTGTCGCGCACGGCGACGAGCGCGCGCCCGACGCCCGAGCGGACGGTGTTCCAGGCGGCGGCGACCAGCAGCGCGGCGACGACGAGCGTCAGGTAGTACACGCCCTGCGGGTTCGTGAGCGGCAGCGGCGCGAAGCTGAGCGGCGGCACCTTGAAGCCGCCCGCGCCGAATGTGATCTTCTCCGCGTTGAGCAGCACCCACTGCGTGAACTGCGCGAAGGCGAGCGTCAGCAGCGCCAGATAGAGCCCGCTCAGCCGCAGCGCGGGCAGCGCCACCAGCACACCCACCAGCGCGGTCGCGAGCGAGCCGAGCACGAACGCCGCCCAGAATGGTAGCCCCGCCCTGACTTGCAGCAGCCCGGTGGCGTACGCGCCGATGCCGAACAGCGCGGCGTTGGCGAACGCGAACTGGCCCGCATAGCCGAGCAGGATGTTCAGACCGACCGCGAGAATCACGTAGATCAGCGCCGTGTTGACGACGTAGAGAAGGTACGGATTGGCGATCCACGGCACCACCACGAGCCCGAGCAGCAGCACGCCGCCGACGCTGCGTCGGCTCGTCACACGCGCCGCACGGCACGGGGGCCGAAGAAGCCGGTCGGGCGCACGACGAGCATCACCAGGCTCACGATGAACGCCGACACATCAGTCAGGCTGGTGTGGATATAGCCTCCGGCCAGATGCTCGATGAGCCCGATGCTGAAGCCGCCGAGCACGGCTCCCGGCAGGCTTCCGAAGCCGCCGAGCACGGCCGCGGCGAACGCCTTCACGAGCAGCGGCGCGCCGACGTCGGGATACACGAACGTCAACGGGGCCATCAGCACCGCGGCGGCGGCGGCGGTGGCCGCTCCCACGGCCCACGTGAATGCGTACACGCGCTCGAGCCGGATGCCGACGAGCGCCGCCGCCTTGGCATTCTCGGCCGTGGCCTGCAGCATCTTGCCGGCCCGCGTCGACGTGAAGAACACGGTGAACAGCGCCATGCAGACGAGCGCGCCGGCGAGGACGACGAGCTGCTGCGGGACCAACACGATGTCGCCGATGAGAATCGACGGCGTGGTGACGATGGGCGGGAACGGGATGTAGTCGCCGCGGCCGCCCCAGATCTGTCGCGCGGCGCCCTTGAGGACGAACGAGAACCCGACCGCGGCGAGCACCAGGCTGATCGTCGGCGCGCGCATGAGCGGCCGGTAGGCGAGCCGCTCGGTGAGCACGCCGAGCAGCAGCGTGGCGACGACGGCCAGCACGAGCGCGACGACGTACGGCAGGTGGAACAGCACGTAGGCCGTGTACGCGAGGAACGCGCCGACCATGAAGAGCTCGCCGTGGGCGAAGTTGACGACCGTCGTCGCCTTGTAGACGACCACGAGTCCCATGGCGACCAGCGCGTAGAGGCTGCCGGTCGTCACGCCGCTGACGAACAGGTACGGAAACATTCCGTCAGCGGCTGACCGGCGTTACCCCCACCGTTTTCACCTTGTCGCCGATGAGCTGCATCCACGCAGGCGTCTTGTGGCATTGATGATCGCTCGGAGTGCACGAGATCACGCCCGGATAGATGTTCGTGTTGAAGCTCGTCAGCTTGCCGAGCTCGTCACGCAGGCGGTCTCGCGTCAGGTCGCGGCCGGCGCGCTTCAGCGCCTCCACCACGACGGTCGCGCTTGCGATGCCCATGAGGTTGTAGACGGACAGCCGGTCGCCGGGGAAGTCGCGCTCGAGCAGCCCGCGCCAGCGGTCCATCTCGGGATCGTCGGGAGTGAAGCGGACCTGGCTGATCGTGAAGAATCGGTCGAGCCCGCCCGGAACCGCCACCTGCTCGCGAAACGCGATGAGGTCGCCGATGGCGCTCTGGCCGAGCGTCATCGGCTTGAAGCCGATCTTGAGCGCGTCGCGCATGAACACCGCACCCGCCTTCGGGTAGAGCACCACGATCACCGCGTCCGGATTCGCCTGCCGCAGCCGCAACGCCTGCGGTGTCGCGTCGTTGGCGTCCGGCGCCATTTCCTCGTCCGCAACCGGCGTCACGCCCTTGCGCTTGAAGGCCTCCATCAGCGGGTTGTAGCGGGCGCGGCCCCAGGCATCGCGCATCGAGATCACGGCGATCCGCTTGGCGCCCTTCTGCAGCGCGAACTCGAGCTGCGCGGCGCTCTCGATGGACGCCGTGAGCGCGGTGCTGAAGATGTACGGCGCGGTCGGCGTCGTGACCTCGTCGGCGACCGACGCGAACACGACCCACGGGACGTTGGCCTTCTCGATCTCGGGGCGTGCCGCGATCGACGCATTGCTGCAGCCACCGCCGTGGATCATGAACACCTGCTCCTGGAAGATCAACTTCTTGGCCGCCGCGATGGCGCTCGCCGCGTCGCAGCGATCGTCCTCGCGCACGAGCACCAGCTTGCGCCCGTTGACGCCGCCCGCCTTGTTGGTTTCGTTGAAGACGACCTCGGCACCGTTCATGATCAGACGGCCGTACAGATAGCCGGGGCCGGTGAGCGCGCCGAGCGCGCCGATCTTGATCGTGTCGTCGCTGACGCCGGGGTCCGCCGCCTCTGCCGGCAGCGCGGCGGCGAGCAGCATCGAGATCACGAGCAGGGAGAGCATTCGCGGTATGCGCATGGTGGGCTCCTCCAGGATGCGGCGATTGTCTACCCGATCGTTGAACTGCGTGTCAAGATCATGCCCATGACCACGCACGCAGCGCTCACGGCGCAGGAATACGTCGACATCCAGAACCTCTATGCCGCCTACAACCTCGCGAGCGACGCCGGCGACGCCGAGGCGTACGCCGCGTGCTTCACCGACGACGGCGTGCTGCACATCGAGCCGCTCGACGTGACCGTCCGCGGGCGCGCGAGCTTCGTCGCGTTCAAGCAAAAGGACGCGGCCGGGCGCGACGGCAAGTATCGCCGCCACTGGAACGGCAGCCTGCATCTGGAGAAGATCGATCGCGACACCGTCCGCGGTCGCTGCTACTTCCACGGCTACAACGGCACGCCCGGCCAGCCGCCGACGCTGGCCGACTGCGGCGTGTACGAGGACACGATCACGCGCTTCGGAGGCGCCTGGAAGTACGCGCGGCGCCATCTCACTCTCGACGCGAGCACGTGGTCGGCGCCGCCCGCCGTCGGCGCCGGAGCGCGCTCGTGAGCGACGACGTCACGCGGCGCACCGCGGGTGAGATCGCCACCGACGTCGGCCGCCGTCGAATCGGCGCGCCCGACGTCGTCCGCGCGTTCGTCGAGCGCATCGAGCGGCTCAACCCCGCGGTGAACGCCATCTGCACCCGCCACGACGGCGCGCTCGCCGACGCCGAGGCGTGCGAGCGGCGCCTGCGCGCGGGCGAGCCGCCGCGGCTGCTCGAAGGCGTACCGTTCGTGGCGAAGGACAACCTGCCCACGCGCGGCCTGCGCACGACCTACGGCTCGCTGATTCTCGAGCGCCACGTGCCCGACGAGGACGCGCTCTCCATCGCGCGTCTGCGCGCCGCGGGCGCGATCCTGCTCGGCAAGACGAACACGCCCGAGTTCGCGCACGACGTCAACACGACGAACCGCGTGTTCGGCACCACGCGCAACCCGTGGAACCTGCGCGTCACGGCCGGCGGCTCGAGCGGCGGCACCGGCGCCGCCGTCGCGGCCGCCATGGCGCCCATCGGCCTCGGCACCGATCTCGGCGGCTCGATTCGTATCCCGTCCGCGTTCTGCGGAACCGTCGGCCTGCGTCCGGCGCCCGGCCGCGTGCCCGTCTATCCCGCCGAGTTCGCCTGGGACACGCTCGTGCCGCACGTGCAGGGCCCGATGACGCGCACCGTGGACGATTGTGGCCTGATGCTGGCCGTGCTCGTGGGGCCCGACGATCGCGATCCGTCGTCCCTGCCCGCGGAGGCGCACGACTATGTGGAGGCCGCGCGCTACACCGGGCGGCTCGACGGCCGGCGCGTCGCGTACGCGCCCGACCTCGGCGGCCTTGTCCGCGTGGATCCTGAGGTCGCGCGCCTCACGGCGGCCGCCGCCCGCAGCTTCGCCGAGCTCGGCGCGCTGGTGGAGGAAGCGTGCTTCGACACGGCAGACGTGCGCGAGATCATCGCCGGCACGCGCGCGTTCGGGATGGTCGCGCGGTACGCCGATCGCGTCGACGCCCATCGCGACGTGATGACGCCGCAGCTTCTCAACCAGGTGGCGGACGCGTTTCGGCTCGAGGTCCGGACGATCACGCGCGCCGAGCGGTTGCGCACCGCGTACTGGCAGCGCGTGCGCACGTTCCTCGAGCGCTTCGACTACATCCTCACCCCGACCGTCGCCGCGCCGCCGTTCCGGCTCGATCGTCCGCTGCCGACGGAGATCGGCGGCGTGCCTGTGGAGCGCTTCTACGACGTGTTTCTCACGACGTACGCGTTCAGCATCACCGGGCTGCCCGCGATGTCGGTGCCGTGCGGGTTCACCGCGTCCGGCTTACCCGTCGGCCTGCAGATCGTCGGGCGGCGGCTGCGGGAGGATCGCATGCTCGAGGCCGCATCGGCGTACGCGCTCGCGTGCCCGCAGCACTGGCAGCCGCCGGCCTTCGCCGAGATGGAGGCGGCGAGCGAGGCGCTCGCGACGGTCGTCACCACGGGATTCAGCGTCCGCTAACCGCGTCGCTGCTCACAGCCGGCCGATGACCCCGCGCGCAAACGCCTGGGCCACGTGCCACTTCTCATCGACCCCGATCGCGAACATCAATTCTTGCAGACCCTGGCGCTCGAGCTCGCGCACCTGCTCCAGCAGCGCATCGGCCGTGCCGACCAGACAGGTCGCGCGGATCAGCGCGGCGTCGATCAATTCCGCTTCGCCCGGGTGCAGATAGGTGTAATGGAACTCGTGCGTGCGAAAGTGCCGATGCTCTGCCGGCGTCTCCTCGACGAGCGCGCAGTACCGCTTCCAGATCGGACGCAGAAACTCCGGCGGGTCGATCCCCCGCTCGTGCACCTCATCGTAGAAGTAGTACACGCTCGCCATGACGTTCGGTCCGACGGTACGAACGACGCGCGCGGAGTCCACCGGCTCGCCCGGCTCGAGGAGCGCCACGTTCGTGAGCGCGCAATTGCGAAAGCCGTCGAGCGTGCGGCCGGCGCGCGCGGCGCCGGCGCGGGCGTGACCGAGCGCGTCGCGCACGGCGATGCCGCGCGGCGGGATGGCGAAGACGAGTCCGTCCCCGTGCTTGCCGGCGAGCTCCATCGCACGCGGCCCGAAGCCCGAGACGTAGAGCGGAATTTTCGGCTCGAGGCCGAGGTACTTCTTGTTGTCGGTGAGCATCCGGATGGGGCGCACGCGGTCGCGATACCGATAGTCAACCGTCTCGCCGCGCAGCAATCCCGCGAGCACGCGCAGGTACTCGTCGTAGTCCGCGATCGGCATCGGCCGCTGGCCCATCGTACGCATCGCGGTGTTGCCGGTGCCGACGCCGATGTGCACCCGGCCCGGCGCCAGCTTGTTGAGCGTCGCCATCGCCGCCACGTGCACGGGCGGGATCCGCGTGCCGCAGATCGCGGTGCCGGGGCCGAGACGGAGACGGCTCGTCGCGCGCGCGGCCAGTGCCAGCACCGCGTAGCAATCGGAGAAGATCATCTGGCTGTCGGTCACCCAGACCGAGTCGTAGCCGAGATTTTCCGCGTGGGTGAAAAATCCGATCTCGTCGACGTCTGCCATGACACAGATCCCGAACTGCATCGCTTCGTCTCCTCACATCCCGAGATACGCCCGACGCACCAGATCGCTCCCGCGCAGCTCCGCGCTGGTGCCCTCGAGCGCGACACGGCCCGTCTGCAAGACATAGCCGCGATCGGCCAGGTCGAGCGCCGCGGGCACATTCTGCTCGACGAGGAACATCGTCAACCCTTCGCGCTCGTGCAGCCGCCGCAGCGCGTCCATCACCTCGTCGACGAGGCGCGGCATGATTCCGAGGCTCGGCTCGTCGAGCATGAGAAAGCGTGGGCGCGACATCAGCGCGCGCGCGATCGCGAGCATCTGCGCCTCGCCGCCGCTCAGCGTCCCGGCGCGCTGCGCGGTGCGCTCGCGCAGGATCGGGAACAGTGCGTGGATCCGCTCGAGCATCTCGCGGCGGTGCGCGGGATCACCGTTGCTGTAGCTCCCCAATGTCAGATTTTCGGCGACGCTGAGCCGGCTGAACAGGCGGCGGCCCTCGGGCACGAGCGCGACGCCCAGCTTCACGCGGTCCGACGCGTCGACCGCGCCGATCGGCCGGCCGTCGAAGATCACCTCGCCCGCCTGAGGCGGGACGAGGCCCGCGATCGCTTTCAGCAGCGTGGTCTTGCCGGCGCCGTTCGCGCCGATGAGCGCGACCACCTCGCCGGGCTCCACCCGTAGCGACACCCCCTGCAGCGCGCGGATGCCGGCGCCGTAGGCAACATGCACGTCACGAACCTCCAGGAGGCTAGCGGGCGGCACGGCGCTCGCCGAGATACGCGCGGATGACCTGCTCGTCGCGCACGATCGCCTCGGGCGGTCCGTCGGCGATCTTCACACCGTAGTCGAGCACGACCACACGATGGGACAGCGGCATGACGACTTCCATCACGTGCTCCACCACACAGATCGTCATGCGGAGGTCCTGGTGGATGCGGCGCACGAGCTTCACGGCGGCCGTCGTCTCGATGGGCGTGAGCCCCGACATCGCCTCGTCGAGCAGCAGGAGCTTCGGTCCTGTGGCGAGCGCGCGCGCGATCTCGAGCCGCTTCTTGTCGGCCAGGGTCAGCGTCGCGGCCGGCATGTCGGCCCGGCCGCCGAGCTCGGTGAACTCGAGCATCGCGCGCGCCCTCGCGCGCGCCTCGGCCATGCGGTTGGTGCGCTGCAGCGCGCCGCACACCACGTTCTCCAGGGCGGTCATGCGGCCGAACGCGCGCACCACCTGCCACGTGCGAGCGACGCCGGCGTGGCACACGCGCTCGGGCCGCGTGTGCGTGACGTCGCGACCGTCGAACACGATCCGTCCCTGCTCGGGATGCATGTAGCCGCTGATGCAGCTGAAGAGCGTCGTCTTGCCGGCGCCGTTGGGCCCGATGAGGCCGACGATCTCGCCCGCCTCGATTGTCAACGACACGTCGCGGTTGGCGATCAGCCCGCCGAACCGCTTCGTAGAGGATTCGATCTTGAGGAGCGTCGCCATGCGCTAGTCTCGGCGATCCATGAAAGACGATGCGGCGCGCCCGACGGGCGACGCGGTGGGCGGGGAGCCCCATGAAGCGAGCCGGGGGACCCCACACCGGGCGGGGGTGGCGAGCTTCATGGGGCTGCCCGCCGCGGCAGGGCCCGTCGGGCGCGGCGGATCGGCAATCATGAAACGTCCGCGCTCGCGACGGAGGCGCGCTGGCGGCCGAACCAGCGGGACCACGGCAACGACAGCAGCCCGGTCGGCCGAAACGCGGCGATGACGATGATGACGAGCCCGTACACGATGAGGTCGATACCGCGACCGGCGAGCGGCCCGGCGCCAAGCGTCGTGCTCATGACTTGCGAGATCGGGATGAGAATCACCGCGCCGAGCACCGGCCCCCACAGTCGGCCGATGCCGCCCACCACGGTCGCCATGATCGGCAGCGTGCTCCAGTTGAGCTCGAGCGCCTGCTCGGGAAACACGGACAGCGCCCAGAACGCGTACAGCACGCCGGCGGCGCCGAACACCGCGGCGGTCAGGCTGCGCGCGATCACCTTGTAGAGGCGGCTATCGATGCCGATGCCCTCGGCGGCCTCCTGGTCGTCGCGGATCGCGCGGAAGTAGAAGCCGAGCTTGGACCGCTCGACCCAGGCCATGAGCCCGAGCGTGACGGCGAACAGGACGAGCGCCGCATAGTAATAGCCGAGCGCTTTCGTCGGCCCCGTGAACTGCAGCGCGAGCGCGGACGCAAGGACGTTGCTGCGCGGCTTGACGGGGATGAACAGCCCTTGCGCCGCGCCGATGAACTCCCACGTCGCGCCGATCGGCTGGGCGATCATCCAGATGGCGACCGTCGAGATCGCGAAGTAATGACCGCGCAAGCGCGTGAGCGGATAGGTCAGGACGGCGCAGACGAGCGCCGCGAACACCGCGGCCACGGGCAGGCCGAGCCACGCGTCGACCCCGAGCTTCACGTACAGCAGCGCGGCGGTGTACGCGCCGACCGCGAAGAATACTTGCGGGCCGAAGTCGAACTGTCCGGCCCAGCCGCCGATCACGTTCCACCCGAGGCCGAGCATGGCGTTGAGGAGCACGAGGAACCCGACCGTCTCGTAGTACGTGGTGCCCCGGATTTGCAGCGGGATCGGATAGACGATCGCGAGGAGCGCACCAATCACGAGCGCGATCCGCGCCACGCTCAGAACCGTCCGAACAGGCCCTGCGGCCGCAGCAGCCCGATCACGAGGTACGAAGCGAAGACGAACGCGTCCTTGAAGGCCGGCGGCAAGTACACGACCGTCACGCTCTGGATGACGCCCACGAGCAGCGCCGCCAGCAGCGTGCCCAGGATGCTGCCGAACCCGCCGAGCGCCACGATCGCGTACGCGAGCACGGTGAACGGGAACCCGACTTGTGGGAAGACCGAGAAGAAGTTGACGAGGATCGCGCCGGCGATCGCGACCAGCGCCGCGCCGAGCCCCCACGCCACCGCGAACATTCGTTGCGGCCGGATGCCCACCAGCCGCGCGGCGTCGCGGTCTTCGCTGGTCGCCTGCAGCGCGAGCCCGAACTCCGTGCGCTCGATCACGAGGTAGAGAATCAGGAAGAGCAGCAGCGCCAGGCCGGCCGCGAGCAGGAGCGGCACCGCGAACATGATGCCGAGCACCGTGAGCTTGGCGCCGCTGAGACGCTGGAGCAGCGTGTCGTTCACGAAGCGGTAGTCGCTGGTGAAGCCGGCGACCACCGCGTTCTGCAGCAGGAACAGCAGCCCGATGGTCGCGAAGATCTGCGTGAAGGGATCGCCGCCCTGCACGCGCCGCATGACCTGCCGGTAGACGAGCACGCCGAAGACGTACATGACGAGCGCGATCGGCACGATGGCGAGAAGCGGATCGAGGTGAAGCGTCGCGCTCAGCCACCAGGCTCCGAACATCCCGAGCATGAGGAACTCGCCGTGGGCGAAGTTGATCATCTCCATGAGGCCCCAGATGATCGTGAGGCCCACGGCGACGAGCGCGTAGAGGAAGCCCATTTGCAGACCGTTGACGACGGCCTGGGCGAGCTCGGTCATGCGCGCGTGCCGGCCCGGTCGCTCAGCTCGCCGGCTTCGGCTTGCTCTCCCGCTCCTGCCAGCTCGGGCTCGGGAAGACGGGCTTGAAGTTGGCCTTGGCCGCCAGGTCCCACGGCCAGAGCGTGTGCTTCTCGCCGTCCCAGCCGACCTGCGTCACCACGCCCGTGGCCAGCACGTTCTGGCCGTTCTCGAACCTGATGCCCTTGTAGTCGATGATCAGCTGCTCGGGCGGCATGTTGGTCTCGTTCGCGGCCTTCTGCAGCGCCGCCGGATCCACCGACTTCGCGCGATTGATGACGTCGGCCATCCACAAGAGCCCGGTGATCTCGCGCATCGCGAGCTCGCCCATGTTCTGGCCGCGGCTGTACTTCTTGTAAATCTCGTTGACCTTCTTCCACGCCGGACGCTCGTGGGCCAGGTCGATGGCCGTCGGGTCGCGTCCGAGCCAGCCGGCGGCGCCGTTGGTCTTCTTCTGCGCCTGCAGCCATGTCTCGTCGGAGTACGCGCCGTTGCTGGTGGCGATCACCTTCGGCATCCAGCCGGCACGCTTGGCGTCGTTCTCGAAGACGACGGTCTCAGCCGGGTACTGCACGTTGAAGAGGATGTCGGGATTCGCGCCCTGTAGCCGCTGCACCTCCGACGCGAGCGTCGTCGCACCGGTCTTCGTCGTCAGGTCCAGCACGATCTTGAAGCCGGACTTCGGCGCCAGATCCGTCGCCACCTTGCGGTTGTCCTGGCAGAAGAGGTTGTCGCACGTGAACAGCGCGATCGTCTTGAGATCCTTCGGGCCGCCGTGCTCGGGCCATTCTTTGAGGAAACTGAACACGCTGGCCACCATCGTCTTGTCGTTGGGACCCGTGCGGAAGAACCACTTCAGCCCCTTCTCGGTGAGCGTCGGCGAGGCGCAGGCGTGGCAGCTCATCGGGATCCCGGCGCTCTCGAGCACCGGCTGCAGCTGCGAGGTGATGCCGCTGGTGCCCTCGCCGTTGAACCAGTGGATCTTGTCCACGGTGATGAGCTGCTCGGCGATCGTGCGAGCCTGCTCACCGCGGCTCTGGTCGTCGCGCACGATCAGCTTCATCCGCGCCCCACCGAGCCCCGGAAAACCGTTGCCCGGGCCCAGCGGCACCTGCAGATCGGCATAGTCGTTGTTGATGATGTCCTCGGCCGTCTGTGCCGCCCAGTGGTATTGCTGGCCGAGGCTGGCGAAGTTGCCGGTCAGCGGGAGCACCGAGCCGATGAGGACCTCGGTGACCTTCGGCTGAGCCGGCGCAATGCGCGACACACCGAGCGCAGCCAGAACCAGCACGCTCACGATGGCGAGGCGAAGCGAGATCGGTCGCATGGGCACCCTCCAGTGGGTGGCTATGCTATCAAATTGAGTCCATGAACACGCCCCCGACCGCCCCCGACCCGGTTCGCTTCGAGGTCATTCGCAACGCGCTGCTCGCGATCACCGAGGAGATGGGCGCCACGCTACGCCGCGCCGCCTACTCCACCAACATCAAGACGCGCGGCGACTTCTCGTGCGCGTTCTTCGACGCCGAGCTGCGCACGATCGCCCAGGCCTTCGCGCAGCCGTCGCACCTCGGCTCGCTGGCGCACATCGTGCCGCGCGCCGTGCGCACCTACGGCGCGGACCGCCTGGCGCCGGGCGATGGCATCTTGATCAACGATCCGTACCTCGGCGGCGTGCATCTCAACGACATCACGCTGATCACGCCCGTGTTCCACGACGGCGTGCGGCTCGGCTACGTGGCCAACATCGCGCACCACGTGGACGTCGGCGGCGGCGCGCCCGGCAGCATCGGCGTGTCGAGCGAGATCTATCAGGAAGGGCTCGTCATCCCGCCCGTGCGCTTCGTGAAAGGCGGCCAGATCGATCCCGACATCTTCGCGCTGATTCGGTCGAACTTCCGCGGCACCCGCGAGATCTCCGGCGACTTCCGCGCGCAGACAGCCGCGAATCGTCTCGGTGCGCAGCGCATCGCCGCGCTGGTGGCCCAGCATGGCGCGGGCACACTGCGACACTACCTCGAGGAGCTGCTGCGCTATACCGAGCGGCGCACGCGGGCGGCGTTCGCGGAGTTTCCGGATGGCCGGTTCTCGGCGGAGACGCTCATGGACGGCGACGGCGTCACCGACCAGCCGATCAGGCTCGCGGCCACCGTGACGATCGAGCGCGGTCGCGTGTCGGTCGACCTCACGGGCTGCGACGAGCAGCGCAAGTCGCCGACGAACGCCACGTCGTCGCAGACCTACTCGGGGGTGGTGTACGTGCTGAAGTGCCTGATCGATCCCGACATTCCTGTCAACGATGGCTTCTACCGGCTGATCGACATCCGCAGCCGCCCGGGCTCGGTCGTGCACGCGCAACACCCCGCCGCCGTCGCGGCGGGCTGGGAAATCGCCATGCAGCTCTGCGACCTGCTCTTTCGCGCTCTTGCGCCTGCGCTACCCGACCGGGTGGTGGCGGGGACGAAGGGCTGCGTGTGCAACGTCGCGTTCGGCGGCGTGAACCCGACGAGCGGTGAGTACTTCACGTATTACGAGACGATCGCGGGCGGGTATGGCGCCACGCTCGGCACCGACGGCATGGACGCGGTGCAGGCCCATTTCCAGAACACCGAGAACGCACCCGTCGAGGAGACCGAGACGAACTACCCGGTGCGCATCCTCCGCTACGAGCTCATCGAAAACTCCGAAGGCGCCGGCCGCCACCGCGGCGGCCTCGGCGTGCGGCGCGACTACGCGTTTCCCGGCCACACGCCGAGCTTCTCGATTCTCTCGGACAAGGCGCGCTTCGCCCCGTGGGGTCTGTTCGGCGGCGAGGCGGCCCGTGCGGCGAAGTACATCCTCAACCCCGACACCTCGCGGGCGCGCGAGCTGCCGTCGAAAATCACGCTGCAGCTCGCGGCCGACGACATCATCAGCGTGCAGACACCGGGCGGGGGCGGGACCGAGTCGCCCATCGAGCGCCCCGCGGACGCCGTCGCCGGCGACGTGAGCCTCGGTAAGATCTCGGCGGATCGCGCGCGCGCCGTGTATGGCGTGGTCGTCGATCCGGCAACGAGCGCGCTCGATGCGAGCGCGACGGCGGCCGAGCGCGCCCGGAGAGCGTAATGGGCGCGCTGCGGATCGGGATCGACATCGGCGGCACGTTCACCGACGCCGCACTCGTGGACGGTGACAGCGGGGCGATTCGCGTCGTGAAGGTGCTCACGACGCCACACGACCCGGCAGAAGGGTTCATGGCCGCGCTCGAGCGCGGCCTCGCCGGCTCTCACGCCGCCGGGCGCGACATCGCGGCGGTCGTGCACGCCACCACGGTCGCGACCAACGCCATCATCGAGGGCAAGACCGCGCGCGTCGGCATGCTCGTCACGCGCGGCTTTCGCGACATCCTCGAGATCGGCCGCCAGATCCGCTCGCGCCTCTACGACGTTCGTCTGCAGAAGCCGCCGGCGCTCGTACCGCGCCGCTTCAGTCTCGAGGTGACCGAGCGCCTGGACCACGAGGGCCGCGTGCTGACCCCGCTCGACCTCGCCGGGGTGCGGGACGCCGCCCGACAGCTCCGTCGTGAGGGCGTCGAAGCCGTCGTCGTGTGTCTGCTCCACTCGTACCTGAATTCCGCTCACGAGCGCGCCGTCGCCGCCATCGTCCGGGACGAGCTGCCCGACGTGTTCCTCTCCGTGTCGTCGGAGGTCTGTCCCGAGTATCGCGAGTATCTCCGCGCGAGCACCACCGCCGTGAACGCCGCCGTCATGCCGATCGTCTCGCGCTACGTCGACGCGCTCGAGTCGCGCCTGCTGGCGCTCGGCTCGGTGGCGCCGTTCTACGTGATGCAGTCCAACGGCGGCGTGATGACCGCCGCCTCCGCCAAGGCGCGCCCCGTCTATATGGTCGAGTCCGGACCCGCGGCCGGCGTGATCGCGGCCGGCGCGATCGCCACGCCGTACGGCTACCGCAACGTGATGTCGTTCGACATGGGCGGCACGACGGCGAAGGTCGGCCTGATCCAGGACGGCCAGCTGCGTCTGTCCACGGAGATCGAGGTGGGCGCCCAATCGGTGACGCCGCTCGGCGAGGGCCGCGGTGGCGGCTACCCGATTCGCACGCCGGTGATCGATCTCGTCGAGGTCGGCGCCGGGGGCGGCAGCGAGGCGTGGATCGACGCGGGCGGTGCGCTCCGCGTCGGTCCGCGCAGCGCGGGGGCGCGGCCCGGTCCCGCGTGCTACGCGCGCGGCGGCGACACGCCGACGATCACCGATGCGAACCTCGTGCTCGGTCGCCTGAATCCCGCGTTCTTCCTCGGCGGTGAGATGGCGCTCGACACAGACGCCGCCCGGCGCGCGATCGCCGATCGCGTGGCGGCGCCGCTCGGGCTCCACCCGACCGCGGCGGCCGCGGGCATCGTCGAGATCGCGAATGCGCACATGATCGCCGCGATGCGACTCGTCTCGGTGCAGCGCGGCTACGATCCGCGCGATTTCGTGCTGGTCGCGTTCGGCGGCGCGGGGCCGCTGCACGCCAACGCGCTTGCGCGCGAGCTCGGCATCCCGGCCGTGCTGGTGCCGCAGAACCCCGGCATCGCCTCCGCCGTCGGCATGCTGATGACCGACGTTCGCCACGAGTTCGTGACGACGCGCCGACTGCGGCTCGACACGGTGACGCCGGCAACGCTCGAGGGGCTGTTCGCCGAGTTCGTGGCCGAGGGCGAGGCGCGCCTCGGTCGCGACGGCATTTCGCCGCGTGATCGCCAGATGCTCCGCAGCGTCGATCTTCGCTACCACGGCCAGTCGTTCGAGCTGCCGATCGCCGTCCCGCCACCGCCGCTCAGCGCCGACGACGTGACCCGGCTGCGCGCCGAGTTCGACGCCGCCCACGAGCGCGCGTACGGCTACGCCGCGCCCGAGGACGCGGTGGAGCTCGTGAATGTGCGCCTCGCCGCGATCGGCATGACGCCGAGACCGCGGCGGGCGCCGCTGCCCGAGGGATCGTCCGACCCGGCGAGCGCCGTGACCGGCACCCGCGAGATCTGGTTCGGAGAAGCCGGCGGCTGGCGGAAGACGGCTGTTCTCGACCGCACCAAGCTGCTCGCCGGCAACGTCGTCGCCGGCCCCGCCATCGTGGAGGGCCACGACGCGAGCACGCTCGTGCACCCCGGCTGGTCCGCATCGGTCGACCGACACGGCAATCTTGTGCTGCAGACTGCCGTGTAATTTCCGTCACACCCCTCTGCAGGCGAACCACAGACAGCCGATTCGGTTGGCACCGTTCGTGAACACCCCAGCAGCGGGGAAAGCCTTGGCCGATACGATTGTCTTCGTCACACCCTGGCTGCACGACGGCGGAATCGAGCGCAATCTGGAGGTCAAAGCTCCGGGGCTAGCGAGCCGCGGCTACCGGGTGTCCGTCGCGGCCTGGCAAATGTCGCGGGTGCTCTCCGGCGGCGTACCAAACCCCGTGTTCGAGACGCTGCGCAACGCCGGAATTCCCATCGTCGACCTCGCCGCCCACGGAGAGCGTCATCAACTGCTGCGCGCCGCGCGCCGACTCGCAGCCGTCTGCGCGGAGACGCAGGCCGATGTGATCGTCGGGCATGAAACCCTCGGTAACGCGGTCGCGCTTCTGGCCAAGCTGTTGCTGCGCGGGCGGTGCCGCGTGATCGCGGAGTTCCACAACGCCGTCATCTATCCCACGCCGGGATTCGGCCGCACGATGGCCGCGTTCGTGCGCCAGCTGTATCGAGCGGCCGACGCCTTTCTGGCCGTCTCGGACGCGGTCGGCAACGACGCCGCCGAATTCTTTCACCTGCCCCGGCGCTCGATTCAGACCGTGTACAACCCGTTTCAGCCGCAGACGCTGCGCGCGCTCGCCGCCGAGCCGGCCGCGATCGAGCTGCCGTCCGAGCCGTTCATCGCCGCCTGCGGCCGCCTCGTCCATGCCAAGGGCTTCGACGACCTGATTCGTGCCGTCGCCATGCTCCGGCCGCGCCGTCGCCTGAAGCTCGTCATCGTCGGCGAGGGCCCCGAGCGCGCGACGCTCGAGGCGTGCGCCCGCGACCACGGCATTGCCGACGACGTCATCTTTCCGGGGTTTCTCGCGAACCCGCTGGCCGTGTTCTCCCGCGCCGCGGCGTTCGTGCTCTCCTCCCGTTACGGCGAGGCGTTCTCGCGCGTGCTCGTGGAGGCGATGGCGTGCGGCGTTCCCGTCATCTCGTCGCGGTGTCGCTGGGGCCCGGAGGAGGTGCTCGGGAGCGGCCGCTATGGGCGTCTGTACGACGTGGGCGACGTCGCCCAGCTCGCCGCCGCTCTCGACGACACGCTGACCGATCGCGCGCGTTCAGAAGCGCTGGTGGGCGAGGCGTATCGCCGCGTGTCGGAGTTCTCGGCGGACCGGATCCTGCCGCGTTTGGAGGAGCTCTACTTCGCGCGGGCGCCGCAGCGCTGGGGCGCCGATCCCGCCAGCCTCACGGCCGAGAGTCACTGATCGGCTCGAAGCCGGTCGGGGCCCACCAGTCGTGCCAGCCGACGTCCTCGCTGGCGCGCCGCGAACGAACGAGACGGATGAGGTTTCCCATGTTCCGGCCGGGCGCCCGTGCGGCGCGCACCGTTTCCGCGAGCATCGCGCGCGCGACGGCCCGGCGTCGGACGCGAAAGCCGAGCGCGGCGAGCTCCGTGGTGTGGTATTGCCAGATCTCGCGACGAGCCGACGTGAGCAGCGCCCGCGCCAGATAGCGGTAGTAGCTCGCCATCCGCTCGCGCACCACCCGCTCGTACTCCTCAGCGCTCAGGTACACCGGCCCATACGCCTTGACCATCTTCATGTGCGCGAGCAGGAACGTGTTGAGCCGGCGCGCGACGGAATGCGTGATCGTGCCGCGATGCACGCGCTGGTACGTCAGCACCTGGTGGACGAATCCGAGGTCGGTCGTCTGCAACAGGTCGTAACACGACGCCTCGTCCGCATGCAGGATGCTCTCGTCGTAGAACGGGTCGCGTACGCGGACGAGGTCGGCGCGCAGCATGTGCGCCGTCGGGTTGCCGAACACAGAGAGCCGGCCGAGCAGGCTCGCGCGCCCGACGACGCGCCCCGACGTGACGGGGCTCGGATACGGCAGTCCGACGACGATGACGTCCGGCCCTTTCTGCTGGTAGGCCGCGATCACGCCCGCGCTTGGACAGTCGCGCCCGAGAGCGACCATCTTTTCGAGGCACTCGGGAAAGAGCAGATCGTCGGCCGACACGAACTTGCACCACGCGGCCTCGGGCGCGATGTGTCGCAGCGCGATGTTGTGGTTGGCGACGACGGGCACGAGCTCGGGGTTGCGATGCACGCGGATCCTCGGCTCGCGCGCGGTGTAGCCGGCGATGATCTCGGGTGTGCGATCCGTGCTGGCGTTGTCGACGATCACGTATTCCCAGTGCGGATACGTCTGGCGCAGCACGCTCTCGATGCATTCGGCGAGATAGCGCTCGCCGTTGTACACCGGCGTCAGGACGGAGACGAGCGGCGCGGTGGTCATGGGCATCACCTACGCCGGCATCGCGCCCGGCACGAGGACGGCGGCCGCGCGTGCGAGCAATCCGGGCGAGCGTGTCGCCATGAACCCCCGCAGAAAGACCGCCGCGGCATCACGCCGGCGGCCGCGCGCGTTGTAGTGCCAGCCGAAGTGTTTGGTGCGTGTGATCAGACCGCGGCGAATCGCCGCGCAGGCCTCACGATCGTGGCGGAGCAGCCGCTGCTGCCGCTGCAGGAGTGAGATCATCGCGCGCTCGCCGCGCGCCTGGTCCAGGCGGTGCAGCGAATCGGCGCCGATTCGCAGCAGCGTCATGGGGCGGTCGATGTAGCCGAACGCATGCCGCGCCGCGAAGCGGATGAGGAACTCCCAATCCTCAGACGACGACCACACCTCGTCGAAACGGCCCGCGGCGATGAATGCGGCGCGCCGCAGCGTGAGCGCGCTCGGCTTGATGGGCACCTCCTCCAGGAGCACCAGAAACATCTCGCGGCTGGGCAGGGCGACGCCGTCGGGGAAGCTGCGGCCGGCCAGCCGCTGCGAGAACACGCCGGTCTCGCGCATGAACGAGCGGTACACGCGGCCGGCGTCGTGTTTTTCCAGGTCGCTGAAGACGGCGTCGACCTCGGGATGCGCATCCAGGAACGCGACCTCCCGGCGCAGCTTGTCGGGAAGCCAGAGATCATCCGAGTCGAGGAATGCGATCAAGTTCGCGCGCGCGGCGCCGACGCCGGCATTTCGCGCCGCCGCCACGCCCGCATGCGGCCGCGGAAGATATCGAACCCGCGCGTCGTTGACGGCCGCGAGCGCCGTCGCCGTGTCGTCCGTGGAGCCGTCGTCCACCACGATGCACTCGAGCGCACGGAATTCCTGCTCGAGCACGCTGCGCACGGCGCCCGGAACGGTGTGCGCGCGGTTGTACGTTGGGATGACGACCGAGATTCTCGGCGGCGCGGCCGCGTCCATTCCGCCCGTACCGACTGCACGCGCTGTACCAGACCGTGGCGGCGCGTCGGGAGAGCTCCTCGGCACAATGTTGCGACGTGTTGCCTGAAAGTAGCAACGAAGTTCACACCTCCCGTCCGGTAGGGCGCATAGGGCCGTTCGAGTCCGGTCCTGAACTTGCAATTCCTTTCGGCGTGCTGACCACCGAACCGCACCTCGGTGAAAATTCGGTCCGGCGATCGAGCGGCGGCGCGTGCCGTCACTGCGAGGCACCGCTGCGTCACACCGTCGTGGATCTGGGCATGTCACCGCTCTGCGAGACGTTTCCCGGGGCGGACGAGCTGAACAGGATGGAACCGTTCTACCCACTCCGGGTGTGGGTGTGCGACGCCTGTTACCTCGTGCAGGTCCACGAGTATGTCCGGCCGGAGCACATCTTCGACATTCAGTATCCGTATTTCTCGTCGTACTCGGTGTCGTGGCTTCGCCACGCCGAGCGCTACGTCGACGACGTGGTCGGCCGACTTGGTCTCGGCCGCGACAGCCTGGTGATCGAGCTCGGCAGCAACGACGGGTATCTGCTGCAGTATTTCGTCGGGCGAGGTGTGCCGGCTCTCGGGATCGAGCCGGCGGCCAACGTCGCGGCGGCGGCTCGCGCGCGGGGCGTCCCGACCCTCGTGCGGATGTTCGACGCGCGTTGCGCGCGCGAGCTGGCCGGCGCGGCCGGTGCCGCGCTCGCCATGTCCGCCGGCCTGGCGTCCTGGCCACGCGCGGGCCGACGTCCCGACCTCATCTGCGGCGCCAACGTGCTCGCGCAGGTCAGCGACCTGAACGGGTTCGTGCAGGCCATCGCGGAGCTGCTCGCGCCCGACGGCGTGGTCACGATCGAATTTCCGCACCTCGAACGCCTCATTGCAGAAAATCAGTTCGACACGATCTACCACGAGCACTTCTCGTACTTCTCGTTCACGGCGGCCGAGCGCATCTTCGCGGCCCACGGGCTGGTGCTGTTCGACGTCGAGGAGCTGCCGACCCACGGCGGCTCGCTCCGGATCTGGGGGCGGCAGGCGGCGAGCCGGCGCTGGCCCGCCACGCCGCGCGTGACGGCCCTCCGCGCCCGAGAAGCGGCGACCGGCGTCACGACGCTGCCGTACTATGCGGACTTCGCGCGGCGGGTCGAGGACACGAAACACAACCTGCTCGACTTCTTGATCGACGCGCGCCGCCAGGGCCGCCGCACCGTCGGCTACGGCGCGCCCGGCAAGGCGAACACGCTGCTGAACTATTGCGGCATTCGCACAGATCTGGTGGCGTTCACCGTGGACCGCAATCCGGGCAAGCAGGGCCGGTTCACACCGGGCACACACATTCCGATCCTTGCGCCCGACGCGATCGACCGCGACCGGCCGGACTACGTGCTGATCCTGCCCTGGAACCTCACCGCCGAGATCGTCGAGCAGATGGCGCACGTGCGCGACTGGGGCGGCCGCTTCGTGGTGCCGATCCCCGAGGTGAAGGTGATCTCGTGAGAGCGGGCGCGTGACGTTCCGGCCGACGGCCGTCGAGGGCGCGTGGATCGTCGAGCCCGAGCGGCACGCCGATGCGCGCGGCTTCTTTGCGCGCACCTGGTGCGCCGGCGAGTTCGCGCATCACGGACTCGAACATCGCTTCGTGCAGGCGAGCGTGTCATACAACCCGCGGCGCGGCACGCTGCGCGGACTGCACTATCAGGCCGCGCCGCACGCCGAGGCCAAGCTGGTACGCTGCACGCGCGGCGCGATCCACGACGTGGCCGTCGACCTGCGCCCCGAGTCGCCGACGTTCCGGCGGCACACGGCGGTGGTGCTGGACGCCGACAACCGACTCGCCCTCTATATTCCCGAGGGATGCGCCCACGGATTTCAGACGCTCGTGGACGACACCGAGGTGCTCTATCAGATGTCCGCGTTCTACGCCCCCGAGGCGGCGCGCGGTGTGCGCTGGGACGATCCCGCGTTCGCGATCCCGTGGCCGGCCGCCGAGCGCATCATCGCGGACCGCGACCAGCGCTACCCCGACTTCGTCGACGGCTATGCCGCCGCTCGCTGAACCGGACGCGACCGGCGCGCGGCTGCTCGCGCTGATCACCGAGCTGTACCCCCTGCACCGCTCGATCACCGGTGACGGCGTGCGCGCGACGCTCGCGCGGCTGCGCGCGCAGGTGCCGCTCGTCGTGCACGAGGTGCCGAGCGGCACGCGCGTGTTCGACTGGACGGTGCCCGACGAGTGGAACGTGCGCGAGGCGTGGATCGCGGATGCGTCGGGGCGCCGCGTGGTCGATCTGGAGCGCTCAAACCTCCACCTCGTGCACTACAGCGTACCGGTGCACACGCGACTGCCGCTGTCCGAGCTGCGACGGCACCTGTTCTCGCGCCCCGATGCGCCGGACGTCATCCCGTACCGCACCTCGTACTACACGCGCGACTGGGGGTTCTGCCTGACGCACCGCCAGCTCGCCGCGCTGCCCGAGGGCGAGTACGAGGTGTGCATCGACGCCACGCTCGCGCCGGGCGCGCTCACGTACGGCGAGTGCGTCCTGCCCGGCGACACCGACGACGAGGTGCTCGTCTCCACGCACATCTGTCATCCCTCGCTGGCGAACGACAACCTGTCCGGTATCGCGATCGCGACGGCGGTGGCGCACGTGCTGGCGGCGCGCCCGTCGCGCCGGTACGGCTACCGTTTCGTGTTCGTGCCGGGCACGATCGGCTCGATCACCTGGCTCGCGCGCAACGAAGCGCGCGTCGATCGCATCCGTCACGGGCTCGTGCTCACCGGTCTGGGCGACGCGAGCGCGTTCACGTACAAGAAGAGCCGGCGCGGCGACACCGAGATCGATCGCGTCGTGCCGCACGTGCTGCGACACGCGGGCGTGCCGTACGCGATCGCCGACTTCACGCCGTACGGCTACGACGAGCGCCAGTATTGCTCGCCGGGGTTCGATCTCCCCGTCGGCTGTCTGACGCGCACACCGCACGGGCAGTATCCCGAGTACCACACCTCGGCCGATGATCTGGGCTTCGTGCGGGCCGAGCGGCTCGAGGAGTCGCTGCGGCTGGTCCTGGCCATCGTCGACGCGCTCGAGGCCAACCGCGTCTACGTGTCCCAGAATCCGAAGTGCGAGCCCCAGCTCGGCCGGCGCGGGCTCTACGCGAGCGTGGGCGGCGTCGGCCGTGGCGCCGAGGAGATGGCGCTGCTGTGGATGCTCAATCTGGCCGACAGTCGTCACACCGCGCTCGACGTCGCCGAGCGATCCGGCATGCCGATCGCGGCGATCGATCGCGCGGCGCGGGTGCTCGGCGAGCACGGCCTGCTCAAGGAGGCGGTGTGAGCGGCCCCCGTGTGCTCGTCACCGGCGCCAGCGGATTTCTCGCGCGCCATCTGCGCCCCCGTCTGCGCGCTGCCGGCGCCGAAGTCCACGTCGTCTCCCGGCGACCGCTCGCGGAGCTCGCTCCCCGCGAGCACCCGTGGACAATGGACGTGGTGGACGAAGGGCAGGCGCGAGCGCTCGTGCAAGCCGTGAAGCCGGACGTCCTCGTGCATCTCGCGGCGCTCACGCACGCGGCTCCCGACCTCGACCTCGTGCTGCCGACGTTCCACAGCGCCCTGGCGAGTACGGTCAATCTGCTGACGGCGGCGACGACGCAGGGCTGTCGGCGCATCGTCCTGGCGGGCTCGGTCGAGGAGCCGATCGCCGGCCCCGACGTGCGACCGGCCTCGCCGTACGCTGCGGCCAAGTGGGCGGCGAGCGCGTACGGGCGGATGTTTCACGCCCTCTACGGGGCCCCTGTCGTCATCGCGCGGCTGGCGCTCACGTACGGCCCCGGGCAGCGAGCGCGGAAAGTGATTCCGACGACGATCCGCGCACTGCTGCGCGGGGAAGCGCCGCGACTGTCGAGCGCGACGCGGGCGTGGGATGTCGTGTACGTCGAGGACGCGGTCGACGCGTTGGCGCGGATCATCGACGGCGGTGCGCCCGACGGCGCAACCGTCGACATCGGCACCGGCCGGCTCATCCCCCTGAAATCGGTGGTGGAGCAGCTTGTCGCCATGATCGATCCGCACATCGTGCCGACATTCGGCGCGCTGACCGATCGGCCGCTCCCCCACGAGCGCGCGGCGGACGCCGCGGCAACGGCCGAGCTGCTCGGCTGGCGCGCCACGACCTCGCTCGAGACGGGACTCGGCCAGACCATCGACTGGTATCGCATGCACATGGACGAGGTGACCCGATGAAGGTGGTGCTCTTCTGCGGCGGCGTCGGGGCCCGGCTCAAGGAATACTCCGAGACGGTCCCCAAACCCATGGTGCCGATCGGCCATCGGCCGATCATCTGGCACCTGATGAAGTACTACGCGCACTACGGTCACCGAGAATTCATCCTCTGCCTCGGCTATCGCGGCGACGCGATCCGTCGCTACTTCCTCAACTACGACGAGTGCGAGTCCAACGACTTCACGCTCACAGAGGGCGGACGCCGCGTGCGGCTCTACAGCCGCGACATCAGCGACTGGTCCATCACGTTCGCCGAGACCGGCCTGCACGCCAATCTCGGGCAGCGGCTGTGCGCGGTGCGCAAGTACGTGGGCGACGACGAGGCGTTCCTCGCCAACTACACCGACGGGCTGTCCGACCTCGCGCTGCCGGAGTACCTCGACTACGCGCGACAGCAGGACCGCATCGGGACGTTCCTGTGCGTCAAGCCGCACCAGTCGTTTCACATCGTGACGCTCACCGCGGCGGGACAGGTGACGGATCTGCGGCCGGCGCACGACGCTGACGTGTGGATCAACGGCGGCTTCTTCGTATTCAAGCGGCAGATCTTCGACTACATCAAGGAGGGAGAAGATCTCGTCGTGGAGCCGTTTCAGCGTCTCGTCCGCGACGACCAGCTCGCCGCGTATCGCTACCGCGGCTTCTGGGCCGCGATGGACACCGTGAAGGACAAGCTCCGCTTCGATGACATGGCCGCCTGCGACGACACACCGTGGCAGGTGTGGCGGCAGCGGCGCGCGGCATGATCGCGCTCGATCTGGGCCACGTGCGGCGGCTGCTGTGCCTCGGCGCGCACTGTGACGACATCGAGATCGGCTGCGGCGGCACTGTCCTCACGCTGGCGGCCGCCGTGCCCGCCCTCGCCGTGCGGTGGGTCGTCTTCACCTCCGACGCCACACGGCGGCGCGAGGCCGAGGCGTCCGCCGCGCGATTCCTGCGCGGCTGCCATGCCGAGGTGACGATCCTCGAGCATCGCGACGCGTTCTTGCCGTACAGCGGCCCGGCGGTGAAGGAAGCGTTCGAAGGACTCAAGGACTGGGCGCCCGACCTCGTCCTCACGCCGTTCCGCGGCGACGCGCACCAGGACCATCGCCTCGTCGCCGAGCTGACCTGGAACACGTTCCGTCACCATCTGATTCTCGAATACGAGATCCCGAAGTACGACGGCGACCTGGGCGCGCCCGGCGTGTTCGTGCCGCTCGACCCGGCGGTGGCCGAGGACAAGGTGCGCCACATTCTGGAATGCTACAAATCGCAGTCCGACCGGCACTGGTTTTCGCGTGACGTCTTCATGGCGCTCATGCGGCTGCGCGCGATGGAGGCCAACGCCGGGACGGACCAGGCCGAAGCGTTCTATGGCCGCAAGCTCGTCCTGGGCGTCGGCGCGCCCGGCGACATGCGGCGCGGGAGGCCCGAACGATGAAGGTCCTGGTCACCGGCCACGCAGGCTACATCGGCGCGGTGCTGGTCCCGTTGCTCCTCCAAGCCGGCCACGAGGTGGTCGGCGTCGACATCGGGCTGTTCGAGACGTGCACGTTCGGCGCGTCGCCGCCCGCGATTCCGGCGCTGCGTCTCGACGTTCGCGACGGCCCGAACGCCGACGCCCTCGCCGGCTTCGACGCCGTCGTGCACCTCGCGGCCCTGTGCAACGATCCGCTCGGCGATCTCGACGCCGACCTGACGTACGCGGTCAACCACCGCGCCTCGGTGCGGCTGGCCGCCGCCGCCAAGCGCGCCGGCGTGCCGCGCTTTCTCTTTTCGTCGTCCTGCAGCCTGTACGGTGTCGCGGCCGTCGACGAGATGCTCGCCGAGACTGCCGCGTTCAATCCTGTGACGCCGTACGGCGCGTCGAAGGTGTATGCCGAGCGCGACATCGCGGTGCTGGCCGACGAGACGTTCAGTCCGACGTTCCTGCGCAACGCTACCGCGTATGGCGTCTCGCCGCGGCTGCGCGTCGACCTCGTCGTGAACAATCTCGTCGGCCACGCCGTGCTCACCGGCGACGTGCTCGTCGCGAGCGACGGCACGCCGTGGCGGCCGCTCGTGCACGTGCAGGACATCGCGCGCGCGTTCGTGGCGGTCCTCGCCGCGCCCCGCGAGGTGGTGCACAACGAGGCGTTCAACGTCGGTCACTCGCGCGATAACTATCAGGTGCGCGACCTCGCCCGCATGGTCGCGGAAACGGTGCCGGGCAGCCGCGTGCGCTACGCGGCCGGCGGTGGGCCGGATCCGCGCTGCTACCGCGTCAGCTGCGACAAGCTCGCCGCGCGGCTGCCCGGCTTTCGCCCCCGATTCGACGTGCGCACGGGTATCGAGCAGCTCTACGACGCGTACCGGTCGGTCCCGCTCACCGCCGCGGACTTCCAGCAGCGCTACGTCCGTTTGCGCCACGTGCGGCGCCTGCTCGACGACCGCCGCATCGACCCGACGCTGCGCTGGGCGCCTCCCGAGCCGGCCGCGGTCGCGTAAGCGTCGCCGTCCGCACGGTCGCGTAAGTCTCGCCCTCCGCTCCGTTCGCCGCGCGTCTCGACGCCCCGGCCGGCGCGCACATGCTACCGGCGGGCGCTCGTGCAGGCACGGCGTGCGTTCAACTCTCGCGCAAGCACGGCCGCGCGTTCACGCGAGCCCGCTGCGGTCGTGACGGATGTGGAATTTTCTGAACGATTTACGATCGTACGGACCTGCCCGCGACGCCGCGAGCGGTCGAGATCGTGCTATATCCTCCTGTTATATCGTATTGCGATACTTTCGAACGCTCGAGGGCACACGCGATGCACTATCCCCGGCGAGAAAGGAGGTATCGTGGCGACCAACGCGCGCTCGATGCAGCCAGGCTACGGCGACGTCAATCGCGACGTCCTCGAGACGCTTGCCCCGCCGGGCAACCTCTATTTCGCGTGGCTGACGATCGCCGCGCTCCTCTTGCTGTGCTTTCTCGGCGCGCTGTGCTGGCAGCTCTACGCCGGTCTCGGCGTCACCGGCCTGCGGGCCCCGCAGATGTGGGCGCTGTACATCACCAACTTCGTGTTCTGGATCGGCATCGGCCACGCGGGGACCCTGATCTCCGCCATCCTCTACTTGTTCCGGGCGCGCTGGCGCACGTCGATCTTCCGCGCGGCCGAGGCCATGACGATCTTCGCGGTCATGACCGCCGGGCTGTTTCCGCTGATCCACGTCGGTCGGATGTGGTTCGCGTATTTCCTGTTCCCGTACGTGAACCAGCGGCATCTGTGGCCGAACTTCAAGTCGCCGCTCATCTGGGACGTGTTCGCGGTCTCGACGTACCTGTCGATCAGCACGGTATTCTTCATCGTCGGCCTGATCCCCGACGTCGCGGCGCTGCGCGACGGCAGCGTCGGCTGGCGTCGCCGCATCTACGGTGTGCTCTCGCTCGGGTGGGAGGGCAGCGAGCGCCAGTGGCGTCACTTCCGCCGCGCGTACGGCCTGCTCGCCGCGCTCGCGACCCCGCTCGTGCTCTCGGTGCACAGCGTCGTGTCGTGGGACTTCGCGATGGCGCTGGTCCCCGGGTGGCATTCGACGCTCTTCGCGCCGTTCTTCGTCGACGGCGCGATCCTGTCCGGATTCGCGATGGTGCTCGTCCTCGTCCTGCCCATGCGGCATTACTTCGGCCTCGAGGCGTATCTGACCGAGCGTCACATCGACGCGCTGGCCAAGCTGCTGCTCGTGACCAGCCTCGTCCTCACGTATTTCTATGCGTGCGACATGTTCACGGTCTGGTACAGCGGCGACGTCTTCGAGCGCGGCTCGCTCGCGTGGCGGCTGACCGGGGCGTACGCGCCGCTGCTCGTCACGCAATACACATGCAACTCGGTCGTGCCGCTGCTGCTGTTCTGGCGGCGCGCCCGCCGGAGCTCGCCGATGCTGTACGTCGTGTCATTGCTCGTGCTCGTCGGCATGTGGCTGGAGCGCTTCAACATCATCGTGCCGTCCCTCGGTCACGACTTCGAGCCGTACACGTGGGGGCTATTCATGCCGACGACGATCGACACGTCGATCACCATCGGCAGCTTCGGCTTCTTCTTCCTGCTGTTCCTGGCATTCATCAAGCTGATGCCGTCGGTGTCGATCGCCGAGGTGAAGGAGACGTTGCCCCCGCCATGAACCCCGATGTCGACGCGCATCTTCGCGAGATTCGGGCCGGCCTGCCGGGTCAGCTGCGCCAGCAGCGGCTGCGCGCCGCCGCGCTCGAGTTCGGGCCGCTGTACTCGCTCGACGACATCTATCGGCGGATCGCTCACACGCTGCCGTCGGTGCTCGGGTGCGTGCGGCGCACGCGCGTCACGCCGATCGAGCGCGCGCGGATGTTCATTCCGGAAGACGCGCTCCTGCGCTACGACGAGGCCGCCCAGCACGGCGTGTTCGCGCGCTTTCTCGTCGCCACGCCCGCGTACTACTGGCGTTCGCAGCCGGCGGCCTGGTTGATCGCCGAGATCGACGGCACGGACCGCTGGGTCGTGCTCGCGCACTGGCGCGCGCCGCGCGACGCCGCCTTCGACTGATCGCGACCCGCGGCCGCCGCGGCGGCGCGATCGGCCGGCCCGAGATCACTC
>JBKOUQ010000159.1:0-15682 GCA_046723475.1 Candidatus Methylomirabilota bacterium | reverse complement strand
GTTCAGGTGAAGTAGTGCGAGTTCAGGTGAGGTAGCGCGGCGGACGCCCGGCTCACGCGCCGGGTGGGCCGCCGATCTGTATCCGCTCGGCAGCCCGCACCAGCTCGGCGACCGACCCGGCGCCCATCTTCACCATGACGTGGCCGCGGTGGAACTTCACCGTCTTCTCGCTGATGCCGAGCTCGGACGCGATCTGCTTGTTGAGCAGTCCGCGAAGCATGTGTCGAAGCACGTCTCGCTCGCGCGGCGTGAGCTGCTCGTATCGCGCGCGAATCGCCGCGTGCTCGGCGCGCTGTCGTCGCATCGTCCGCGCCCGCTCGAGCGCGTCGTGGACGACGTCCAGCAACGCCTGATCGCTCAGCGGCTTCTGGAGAAAATCGATCGCGCCCGCCTTCAGCGCCCGCACGCTCGAGCCCACATCCGCGTATCCGCTGATGAAGATGATCGGGACGTTCTGTCGCGCGCGCGAGAGGTTCTCCTGCACCTCGAGTCCGCTGGCTCCGGGGAGACGCAGATCGAGCACGATGCACGCGGGCCGGTCCGGAACCTCACGTGCCATGAACAGCCTCGCGGTGGCGAAGCACTCGACGTCCAGACCGTCGGCGCGGAACAGACGCTCGAGGCCGCGCCGGACGGATTCGTCGTCGTCGATGACGAACACGATCGGACGCGCCGCGGCTTCGTCGGCACGATCCACCGAGCCGCTGGGCGCGTCGGGCTTGCGGATTGGCCTCATCACGGTCGTGGTTCTTATAGGTGATGACACGGGCTCGGGTCAACCGCCGATGTCACGCTCACAGTGCGCCATTGGCAAGAGTGACGCAACCGGTCTTTGGTCGCATACCGTATCCACACACATGTGGCGAATGGCTCAGGTCCACGCGTCCGGCCGCACCGGAGACGTCGGTGTCGACTTGATATGCAAGCATGTCATCGTCATCGTACCTCGTTCGCTGCGGCACGGTGGACGCCGACTAGAGCCATCCGGGGTAGCGGTGCCGGGTGATCGGCGGTTCCACGCGCGGGAGCGCGTCGGCACGATAGCGATGCAACGAGCTCCGCGCTGATCCTCCTCCCGCCAGCGACCGGCGTGGTCAACGGCGAGCGCGGAGACCGGTGGCGGCGTCGGCGGATACCGCATCGCCGACGCCGCTATCGGCGTCGATCTGTCGCGCTCCGATCAGAACTGCCGCGTCGTGAACAGGACCTCGATACGGCGATTGAGATCGCGGCACGCCTCGGTCGTGTCGGCGCACACCGGCGCGCGCTCACCAAAGTCGCCGACGTGAATGCGACCCTCGTTGATGCCACGATCGACGAGCACGGCAAGCACAGCCTGCACGCGCCGCGGCGCGAGGGCGCGCTCATCGACGGCGGCCTCGGCCGCGTGGCCATCGAGACCGACCTGAACGATCGGGTTGGCGGCCAGCCACGCGACGAGACGGTCGATCTTCTCGGTGCAGTGCGCAAGCATCTGCGCGCGTCCCGCCGCGAAGTGAATGTTCTCAACCGGCACCCACGTCGTTTTCCCGGGTGGGCCGGTGGGGCCGGGCGGGCCCGCCGGGCCTGGAGGCCCGAGCGGCCCGTCGGGTCCGGGCGGTCCTGCTTTGCCTGGTGGTCCTGCCGGACCCGCCGGTCCGGGCGGGCCCGCTGGTCCCGGCACGCCCGCGGGACCGGGGGTGTAGCCGAGCGAGCGCCGGCACGGTGACGGAGGCAGCACCATGTACTGCCCGTTCTGCATGGAGTAGATCTCGAGCTCAGAGGCCGGCGGACCGACGAAGCCATACTTCCCGCTGCACCCCGCGGCCATGATCACCGCGGCGATGAGAACGCTCACGCCGCGAGTCATCGCGTCGCTCCAGGGCTCGCCGCGACGGTGCCTTCATCGGTCCCGAAGTACACCTCGACTCGCCGATTGGCCTGCAAACAGCCCTCGTCCTGACTGTTGCACTTCGCGGCTTTTTCGCCGAACGCGGCGCCGCGAATCCGGTCGGGGGGAATTCCGGCATCGATCAGCGCCTTCTTCACCGCTTCCACGCGCTCTTTGCTGAGGCGCAGGTTGTACGGATCGCTGCCACGCGCGTCGGTATGGCCGTCCAGCCGCACGACGAGGCCGTCGTTTTGCTTCAGGTACTCGGCAAGTCGAGCGATCTTGGCCCCCTCATCGGGCCGCACGTCGGCCTTGTCGTAGTCGAACAAGATGTCCTTGACCGACAGCCACTTCGCGTCAGCGCCCGCGGGTCCGGGAGCACCGGCGACGCCTGCCGGTCCAGCGGGACCGGCCGGACCGACCTTGCCGACAACCCCAGACGGTCCCTGCGGTCCGGCCGGGCCGGGTGGGCCCGCGGGACCTGGAGGACCCGGCGGCCCCGGCGGTGCGACGATGTTCCATTCGGACATGGGCCGTCCCGCACAACCGGCGATGACAATTCCGATGAGCCCGAGCAGCAGTACGCGCTTCATAGTGCTGATCCTTTCCGGCCAAGCCACTGCGGCGCCTCCCCGCGTCGTCGTCAATGGCTCGAGCACCCGCGCAGCATCCACCACGCGCGACGCGCAGCGCAGGGCTCAATGCCCACAACGACGGGCTCACCGGCTCTAATCGATGCGAGTGGCGATTCGGGACGTCGCGGATCTGGTCGCCGCTATGGGCGATTCAGGAAGTCGAGGATCTCGTCGCGGTGCTCGGCCACGAGCTTGGTCGCGGCCGTGGCGAGGAGCTCACGGTCGCATTTCGAGGGAATATGGAGCGCGGTCGGAATCTCGGCGATGCGCTCCCGCACCGCCTCGGGTGACGCCAGCGGCCGTGGCTCGGCCTTGCACGCGGGCGGAAGGTCGCTCATGTCGGCCGCCCACGTGGCGTCCGTGTGACGCATGATGATCGCGGTCATTGTCGTCGAGTCCGGGAAGACGCCCTCGAGTTGGAGACTTCGGAAGAACAGCGACTCATAGGTTGTCGCCCGCTCCTCCATGATGCTGGGGACCCGCGAGAAGTCGAAGCTCAGCAGCGTGAACGGGATCGAGCGGAGACCGAGCTTTCGCTCGCCGACCGAAAACGGATACGAGCTATCGAAGGCGAGCACGAGCGCGCGCTTCGCGCGCTTGAGCTGCAGCTGCCTGAGGTAGAGAAACAGCAGGGCCTCCGTGCCCCGATTCTCGTAGAGGCCGCCGTCTCCCGCATGCCAGTACGTCTGCTCTCCACCGACGCGCAGGGTGATCGGACCCACGAGCGGAGGAAATGACGCCGATGCAGTGACCGCACCGGCCAGACCAACGGCGCACGGGTCCATGTGGATATCGGCGGGGGTGATCGGCCCCAGCGTCTGCCATCGCTCACGCATATACGGTGCCGGTTCCATCACCTGTCCTCGCTCGGCGAGGCTTTCCTCGAGATCGGCGAAGAAGTCGTAGGCGAACGCCTCGGTGGGCAGCAGCGTCAGCGCAAAACGACGGCCGTTGTTGTAGAGCGTGCTGTTCACGATAAGACCGGGACTGTCGCCGGCGCTCTCGCGACGCGCCAAGTCCTGCATTCGGGCCTTGTGGAACACGCGCCTGTCGAGGATCTCGGCGAGCGTCTTGGCGGCCAGCGCCGAATTGACCCACCGGAGTGACAACAGCTGCCGCACGATCAGCGAGCGCTCGAAGTTTTGGCTGATGGCGTCGCGGTACTGGTCGAAGAACGTTCGGTACGCCTCGGACAAGCGCCCATCGGCATCGAGCACGGGCACGTCGTGCCCGGGCTTCCGGAGCGTGTAGTAGGCGGCGGCGATGCTGCCTCCGGACACGCTGGAGACGTGCGAGATCTTCTCGATCAACGAGCGGCCGTCGGGCGCTCGCACGGTGGCCAACGCTTCGAGTCCCGCTTCGGCGAACAGCGCCGCCCGACTGCCGCCGCCGGAAAGCGCAACCCCCACGAGCAAATCCCGCTCCGGCACCTGCATGTGGCACGGCACCGCCGTCTCGACTCGCTTGACGACGTAGGCCCGAGAGCTCGCGCAGCCAACGACCGACATCGCACACATCAGCCCGATCGCGGCCCGCGCCCATAGGACGTTCGGCTCGGCGTTCATGCTTCGTGTAGTGGACCTTTCGGCCTGTGCTCGACGTAGTGCCCATCGGGCCGCCCGTCGCGGCTTTCGGCTCTTCGCGCGGCGACACGGCTGTCGCACGGTGAGACCAAGGCGGGGTCCGTATCGTGAACGAGCCACGCAAGAGGAGGATGTCGTATGCACCGATCTGCGAGCGTTGTTGCGGTGGTCGTGCTCTTGGCGTTCGGCGCGGGGTGCCGCTCGACGACAGGACACACGCTGGGAACGAATCTGAATGATACGCAGATTACGAGCGCGGTGAAAACCAAGCTGGCCGCCGACACGGGGTCGACGCTCACGCGCGTCAGCGTGACGACGGTCAACGGCATGGTCTCGCTGTCCGGGACCGTCCCCACCGTCGCGGATCGCACGCGCGCGGAAGAAATCGCGCGTCGCGTGGACGGGGTCCAGCAGGTCGCGAACAACCTTCAGGTCGATAAGAAGTAGGCCGACCGCGACGCGCGGCACGTCCGGCGAGCGCCTCACCGCCACCGACGGCAGCGCTCGCCGGCCCGCTCGCCAACCGCGACCTCACCGTCAGCGTCTCGGCGCTCGACCGCCGCATGCGACCAAAGGACAGATTGCGGACCCGGTGTGGAGCGCGCTGAATGAGGCTACCCTGTACCGCCACGGTCACTTCGACGTCACGGCCGTCTGGTGGGATCTGCTGAAACAGGTCGACCCTGGAGCCGGACGTCCGATCACGGGGACGATGAGACTGAAATCGATCTTCGCCGCCGCCACCCGGCAAGAACGCGAAGCGAACTTCCGGGCATTCTGGCGATACTGTCTCGATCGTGACGGCGCGATCCTCGAGAGCGACAAAGACCTCGTGAACAAGCGCGCCGTCCTCGCGGACTTCCAGAGGCGTCGTGTGCGATCACGGCGGCCGCTGCCCGACGCCGCGCGCTTCCACCACAACTGCGTCGTCATGCGAGACGACCCGCGCACCCTGGACCGCACGACGCTATTGCTGACGTTCCTCTACAAGTTCGCCCGCCACGAGTACGTCGGGATCTCCGCCGCGTGGGACAGCACCAAGCCGATGCCGGAGACCCGGTCGATCACCGCCAGGATCGCGCTGTATCATCTCTGCGAAGAGTTCTGTCACATGCGTTTGTTCCAGGAAGTTTTCCGGACGTTTCATCTCGAGGTGGAATGGGCACCACTGGGAAAGTGGATGACCCGCATGTATCGTGTGTTCCCGATGTTTCCTCAGGCGATGCTTGCACCGCCCGCCTTCGTCAGCGAGCTCATGGGCCTGACCGTGTACGGACACATCGACGGTGTCCTGGACGACATCTTGGCCGACGAGCCGGAAGCCCGCGAGCGTGTCCGTGCGCTCTTGCGCGAAGTGATGACCGACGAGCTGGCCCACGTCGGCCATCGCCGCAACTTCCTCGGTCCGCTCGGCGTGCGCGCCGCTCGCGCGATGGTGGAGCCGATGTATCGAGCGTTCTTCCGCGACATGCCGGAGACACCGCTGCTGTTCGACTTCGAGCAGATGGTGCGAGACGGCAAGGCGTTCGACTACAGCACGATTACGCCGGAGATGCTCCAGAGGAGCTGGGTGCCGTCGTACTGCAGGGCGTGAGGGTTCGAAATTCGCTTTCTCCTCGCGGCGAATCTCGTCATCGTGCTCCTGACGCCGTCGCTCGTGACCGCGCAGGAGCCCGTGCACCTCGAGCGCTTCGCCGACGAGTTCTGGCTGTTGCCGCGCGAGGGCGATGCGGAGGCCGAGCGTAAGCCCAAGCGACTCATCGCGGCGCTGATCTCGGCCGGTGCCATCGCGGGCTCGGCCGCGAACTCGTTCACGGAAACGCCGCATCATCCCTACCATTTCACCAACGAGGGATGGTTCGGGCGCACCACCTACGCCGGCGGCGGCGACAAGGCCGCGCACTTCGTCGACTACGCCATCATCTCCAAGGAGCTGGGGAAGGCGTACAACTTGCTCGGCTTCGACCGCACGACGTCGATCTGGATGGGATTCGGCGTGGCCACCGCCACGGGACTCGTGACCGAGATCGGCGACGGCACGTCGAAGTATGGCTTCTCGTACGAGGACTTCGTCATGGACGCGCTCGGCGCGGGCGTCGCCGGCCTGGTCGCCGCCACGCGAACGGAAGACCTCTTCGGCTTTCGCGGCGGGTTCCTGCTTCCTCCCGCGGGACGCGATACGTGTTGCGTCGTGCCCGGCAAGGGTCCCGACTACTCGAATCAAATCCAGGCGGCGGATCTCAAGCTCACTGGCTTCGGCCGTCGGCTCGGTGTCCCGATCGGCCCCCTGCGCTATCTCCTCGTCTCCCTCACCTACGGAACAAAGGGCTATCCGACCGGAGACCCGGAGCTTCGAGAGCGCCAGGTCGGTATCGAGATCGGCCTGAATTTCGAGCAGATTCTCGACGATGTTCACGTGACACGTTCGACCTGGTGGGGTTACGCGCTGCACCTCGTGTTCGACAACATTCGGTTTCCCTTCACGGCCGTCGGCTATCGCTACGATCTCAACCACGACCGCTGGCGCGGTCCCGACAACGGCCACTCGTTCCCGTCACGATGACATTTCCGTCGCGGTGACGTTCCGCGTTGGTCCTTCGACCAGCTTCGCTCGATCCTTGATCCAATAGCCGCTTGGGCCGGAGGCGCCGACCATAGCAGGGCGTGCGGGCCTTCACCGACGCGCCCATGCCCGGTCGAGCAAAGAGCCAGCCGCCGACCTCCCGGCTGCTCGATGTCCTGATTCGCGCCGCGTTGCTCGGCGGGCTCGCCGTCCTGTGCTACGAGGTGCTCGCGCCATTCCGAGCGCTGATGCTCTGGGCGCTGATCCTCGCCGTCGCGATTTATCCGCTCCAGCAAGCGCTGGCGCGGCGGATCGGCGGAAAGCAGGGGCTCGCGGCGACCATCGTCGTGCTGAGCGGCAGCGCCCTCATCGTCATACCGACGCTCTTGCTGATGAACTCCGTCGGGCACTCGATCCAGGACCTGGTCCGCGCGGTCCAACAAGACACCGTGGCCGTGCCCGCACCGCCGGAGGCCGTCAAAGGGTGGCCGATCGTGGGCGAACGGATCCACCACGTGTGGGCGCGAGCCCATGACGATCTGCCCGGCCTCGTCCGCAGCCTGGAGCCCAAGATCCGCGAGCACGCGAGGACCGCCGTCGCGTTGGTCGCCGCCTTCGGCCTCGGCCTGTTGCGGTTTCTCGCGTCATTCGTCATTGCCGGCATCTTCATGGCGTACGGTGACGCCGGCGCGCGAGCGAGTCGGGCGATTTTCGAGCGGGCCATCGGTGGCGAGCGCGGCGAGAGCTTCGCGCGACTTTCCACGGCGACGGTGCGTGCCGTCGCCCAGGGCGTCATCGGCATCGCGTTCGTTCAGGCCATCGTCGTCGGCCTGGCACTCCTCATCGCGGATGTCCCGTGGGCAGGCGTCCTGGCATTGATCACGCTCGTGTTGGGCATCGCGCAGGTTCCCGCACTCGTCGTCATTCTTCCGGCCATTGCCTACATCTGGTCGAGCGGTCACTACAGCACCGGGACCGCCATCGCGCACACGATCGTGTTGTTGCTCGCCGGCATGGCCGACAACGTGCTGAAACCGCTGATACTCGGTCGCGGCGTCGATGCGCCGATGCCCGTCGTGCTCCTCGGGGCCTTGGGAGGCCTGGCCACGGCCGGGGTCCTCGGCATGTTCGTCGGCGCGACGATCCTCGCGCTGGGGTACCAGCTCTTCATGCACTGGGTCGCCGCCAATCCCGCCGCGAAAGCGGTCGTCACGCACGCCGATACGAAGGGACCTGGACCAAAGTCCTAGTGCGTCCTGCTGGAGGATATGAGACTCAAACGGCGATGGCCCGGTTGTCCATCGGCGCATTCCCCGGGCCGTCCGCGTGGCTGGCTCATCACTGGGACATCGTCGGCGCGCTCGTCGTCATCATCCTCCTCGAAGGGGCGCTGATCGGCGGTCTCCTGCTGAGCCGCCGCCAGCGCCGGCGCGCCCAGGCGGTGCTCGCCGAGCGGCTCCGGTTCGAGGCGCTCGTGAGCGACGTCATCACCACGTGCACCACCGCTCCGCTGGACCACCTCGACGATCGAATCCGCGACTGCCTTCGCCGTGTCGCGACATTCCTCGAGCTCGACCGCGGGGCGCTGTGGCAACGTGGGCCGGAGGCCACCGTGCTGTCGGTCACACACGTCTGGCAACGCGACGGCACGCCGGGGATTCGGCCAGTCGTCGACTTGCAGGCATTTCCGTACTTCCGCGCGCGCACCGAGGGCGGGGCGATGGTGTGCTTCACGACGTCCGAGCTGCCGCCGGCGGCGGCGTTGGAGCGCGTGGCGCTCGAGCGAATCGGCGTGCGCTCGTTCGCCGCGATCCCCTTGCTCGGCAGCGATCGCGCGCTGAGCTTTCTCACGTTCCTCAGCCTGCGTACGGAGTGCCGGTGGCCCGCCCACATCGTCCAGCAGCTCCGGACACTGGCCGAGCCGTTCACGGCGGCGCTCATTCGCATGCAGAGCGCGGCGGCCATCGAGCGCAGCGTCGCCATGGCCGACGCCGTGCTGGCCGCGCTGCCGGGAGAGACCGCAATCATCGATGCGGCCGGCACGATCGTGCAAATCAACGACGCATGGGCCGGCGCGGTGTGGAAGGGCCGCGGCGTCGAGCCGGCGCTCAAGGTTGGCGCGAATTACCTCGAGGCCTGCCGGAGTGCCGTCGACATGCCCCCCGACAGTGCCGCGAAGGTCCACGCGTCGCTCGCCGCCATCCTGCGCGCCGAGCGCGACGAGTTCGCGCTGGAGTATCCGACGTCACGCGGCGAAGAAGATCGCTGGTTCGAAGTGCGGGTGCGCCGGCTTGCGCGCTTCGGCGGCGGCGCCGCCGTGATGCGCTTCGACGTGACGGCACGCCGGCACGCCGAGGCTGCGGCGCAGCGTCATCTCGCGCACATCGCGCACCTCGACCGCGTGGCCGGGATGGGGCAGCTGGCGTCCTCGCTCGCGCACGAGCTGAACCAGCCGCTGACGGGAATCCTCGCCAACGCGCAGGCGGCGAAACGCCTGCTGCGGCTTTCAACGCCCGATCTCGAGGAGCTGCGCGCCTGCGTGGGCGACATCATCAGCGATGACCGGCGTGCGAGCGAGGTGATTCGGCGCATGTGGCAATTGCTCAAGCGCGCCGACGTCATCAGCATCCCGCTGGCACTGAACGAGCTGGCGGCGAATACCATCCGGCTCGTCGCCAACAGCGCGGTGCTCCATGCCGTGACCATCCAGTTCATGCCGACGCCCGCCCTGCCCGTCGCCTATGGGGATTCCGCGCAGATCCAACAGGTCATCTTGAATCTGCTCACGAACGCGATCACGGCCGCCGCGAACGACGACGGAGCGCCCGGCCGGGTGATCGTGTGGACCGCCGTCGTGACGCCGCAGTACGTCGAGCTCGGTGTCCGCGACTCGGGCAGGGGCATCGCCGAAGAGGATCTTTCGCGGATCTTCGAGCCGTTCTTCACCACCAAGCGGGACGGGCTCGGTATGGGCCTGACCGTGAGCCGGACGATCGTGGATGCCCACGGCGGTCGGCTCCTCGCCGAAAACGATCCGAGCGGCGGCGCCGTCTTCCGGGTCCTTCTGCGAACCGACCAGCCCGGCACGATCTGACGGTCGACGCGCCTGCCGCGCCGCTCGAAGGTGTCGGTTGGTTCGACCTGGACCTTGGTCCAGGTCCCTTCCCACATTGGTCCTCATGACGGCGGAGGCGCTTACACTACAGTGCGACGCTGTGGTGGGGACCGCCCGGGCTCGTGCGGATCGCATCGCGCATCGCAGACCGGCCCTCGTCTGCCTCATCGTCGTACTGCTCGCATGGGCGGTGGACACCGCCCGCGCCGACGCGCCGAAGACCATCCTGCTTCTCTATGGCGAGGCGGCGACATTGCCGGCCATCACGGTCATCGATGACGAGATCCGAACCCGCCTGCCGGAGCTCACGGGGCCGATTCATTTCTATACCGAACATCTTGACGACGCCTGGTTTCCGAACCCCGCCGTTCAACGAGTCACGGAAGACGCGCTCCGACTGAAGTATCGCGGCAGGACGATCGACCTCGTGATCGCCGCGGCTCCCGCCGCAGTTCAGTTCGCGCTGGACCAGCGCGCCACGTTGTTCGGCGGCGCGCCGGTCGTCTTCGTCAGTCGGCGGCCGCCCCCCGGCGCCCTCGCCAGCCTTCCGCCCGATGTGACGGGCACCTGGTTCTTCGTCGATTGGCGCGCGAACCTCGATGTCATCGTGACGGTGCAACCGGACACCAGGCACGTCGCCGTGGTCTATGGCACGTCGCCGTACGACCGGGGCGACGTGACGGCAATGCGTGATGCCTTCGCGGCGTATCGGGGCCGCCTCGATCTCATCGAGTTGACCGATATGCGGTTGGACGAGCTGCTGAACGCGGTCGGCTCCTTGCCCGAACACACCGCCATCCTTTTCTATACGCTGCTGCGCGACAGCGCCGGCGGCAACCACGTGCCGACCCACGTGCTGGAGCGCATTGCGCGGAGAACCCGGCTCCCCGTCTATGGCGTGAGCGATCGCTACATCGACCACGGGATCGTCGGAGGCCGCGTCATCAGCTTCCGCCGGCACGCGCGCGAGGCCGTGGCGCTCGCCGCGGCCGTGCTGCGAAAAGAATCGTCGAACGCACCCGCGAGCGTGGATGACGACCTCAACGTGACGATGTTCGACGCCCAGGCGCTGAAGCGCGTCGGCCTCGGCGGCGCACGCCTGCCGCCCGACAGTATCATCGTCAATCGCGAACCGTCGTTCTGGAGCCTGTACCGACCCTATGTCGTGCCGGCACTCGCGGTTGTGCTCGCGCAGGCGGCCGTGATCGCGTTGCTGCTGGGGCAACGCCATCGGCGCGCGCTCGCACAGCACGCGCTCGCGTTGAACCTGCGCTTCGAAAAGCTCGTGGCGGACACCTCGACGATGTTGGCCACGACCCCGGTGGAGAATATCGAAACCGCCATTCAGAGAGGGGTCACCCGCGCACACACCGAAATCGGATGCGATCGCGGAGCGCTGTTCGAGTTCACCGAGGACCAGCGTGTCGTACGAATCGGACTCTCCGGCGACGATGTGGCGCCGACTCCGATGCCGACGCCGATGCCCACGACGCTGGAGCGCGAGCGCTATCCGTGGACACTCGACATGCTGCGGCGCGGCACGATCGTACAGTTCCGCTCGCCGGACGAGCTTCCCGCCGAAGCCGCGGCCGACCGCGCGACGTTCGAGCAGCTCGGCACGCGCTCGTTGTTGTGCGTGCCCGCGCAGGTCGGCCCCGACATCGTCGGGGCGTTGTGGGTCGAATCCCTGCACAACGAGCATGCGTGCCCTCCCGCCGTCATCTCGCGGTTGCGGCTCCTCGCCGACATCTTCGCCAATGCGCTCCTGCGTCGGCGCGCACGCCTCGCCATCTCCGAGAGCGAGGACCGGTTCAGGATCGCCGCCGATTCGGCTCCGATGATGATGTGGATGTCAGGAGTCGACGGTGGCTGCATATACTTCAACCGCGCGTGGCTGAGTTTCACCGGCCGAACCCTCGACGACGAGCTGGGCACGGGCTGGGCCGAGCGTGTGCATCCCGACGACCGGGCCGCGTGTCTCCAGCAGTACGAGACCGCATTCACGTCACGTGAGCCGTTCACCCTCGAGTATCGTCTGCGCCGCCACGACGACGAGTATCGCTGGCTCGTGAATCGCGGCGTGCCGCGGTTCACGGGAACCGCCAAGTTCAGCGGCTACATCGGTGCCGCGACGGATGTCACCGACGTCAAGGCGGCGCAGGCGAGTCTGTTGGAAAGCGTCGCGCTGCGCGGCGCCATCTTCGGCTCGTTGTACGGTCACGTGGCCGCGCTCGACAAAGACGGCGTGATCGTCGCCGTCAACGCCGCCTGGGCCGAATTCGGCGCCGCGGGCTGGGACATGCCACGGCCGTCCGTCGGTGCGAACTATGTCGCGGCGTGCGACCACGCGAGCAACGCCGCCGGCGGCGGGTTGGCCACCGCGGTTCACGCCGTTCTCAACGGCGAGCGACCGCGCGCGACCCTGGAGTACTCCACCCGTGCGGGCAGCGAAGAGCGCTGGTTCGAGATGGCCGTCGAGCCGTTTCAGCGTCCGGAGGGTGGCGTCATCGTCTCGCACGTCGACATCACGCGCCGACGGAGAGCGGAGACGGATGCCCAACGACAGCGCGAGGAGCTCGCTCACGCGCTGCGTGCGGCAGCGCTCGGCGCGTTGGCCGGTTCGCTCGCGCACGAGATCAATCAACCGCTGGCCGCCATCGCGGCCAATGCACGTGCGGCGCGTCTGTTGCTCGACGCGGGGAGCGGCGAGCGCGGAGAGCTTGGCGAGGTCTTGACCGACATCGCCGACGACGTCAAGCGAGCTGGTGACGTCATCCGACGCCTGCGCGGCCTGGTGCGTAAGGACCAGTCGGAATACCGGCTGGCGGACATCAACGCCCTGATCCTGGACGTCATGATGCTGTTGCGCGGCGATCTCGAATGGAAAGGTATCGCCGTCGAGCTGCTCCTTGCGAAGGATCTTCCGCCGCTATGGGGCGACGCGATCCAGCTTCAGCAAGTCATCCTGAACCTCGCGATGAACGCCGCAGAAGCGATGGCCCACGCTTCCGTCGCGCGGCCGCTCATCGCGATCGAGACCCGACTGCGAGCTCCACACACCGTCGACATCACGGTCCGCGACAATGGCCCGGGCGTGAACGACGTGACCCTCGAACGGATCTTCGAGCCATTCGTCACGACCAAGAGTGGCGGTCTCGGCATGGGGCTGTCGATCAGCCGATCGATCATCCAAGCCCACGGCGGCCGTATGTGGGCGACGCCGAGCGCTCCGCATGGCCTGACGGTGCACGTCGAGCTGCCGTTGCACCGGGCGGATCTCCAACGGCAATGACGCATGGCACGTTTTGCACGTCGTGCGCGGATCAGGCGTCGGCGCGATCGCGACGCCCCACCTGCGGCGCACACGCCACACCCAACACGGAGCGCGCGGTCCGAAGTCCGCAGAACATCGCACTCCGGGTCTGGCCGGACGGTTGCACGGGGAGTGTGTGAGGTGTCCCCATGAAGATTCTGGTTCCCCTCGATGGCTCGCAGATCGCCGAAGCGGCCGTGCCGCTTGCGCTCGAGCTCGCGCGCGGCGAGCACGTCGGGCTCATGTTGCTGATGGTGACGAACGTGCATCCCGCGCCGGACCCCGCGCCCTGCGCGCCGGATGTGGCTCCGATCCGCGACGCGCAGACGTATCTCGACACGGCCAGGCAGCGGCTGACCTCCGGCTATAGCGAAGTGTCAACCGTGGTATGGCGCGGGGCGCCGGCCGCCGCGATCGTGAGTGCCGCCCTGCAGTACGGTGCCGACCGCATTGTCATGACATCGCACGGACGCGCGGGAACGGAGCGGGATGTCTTCGGCAGCGTGGCCGATGCGGTGCTTCGTCACGCCCCCATGTCGGTGATCGTCGTCCGGCCTCCGCGGGAAGCGGCCGGGCTGATGACGCAATCCGCAGCGCCCATGGCCGTGAGCGTGCACTGACGAAGAGCTTCATGCGTGCGATCCTCATCCACGAGCTGGGTCGAGGATCGCATCGTCATCCAACAGTCGCTCGACGATGACACAGTCTCGCCACGCGCCCTCCAGCTTGCCGTGGCGGCGGTAGACGCCGACGACGCGGAAGCCGCAACGCTCGTGCACCGCAAGGCTCGCGGTGTTCTCGGGGAATATCCTCGAGATGATCTTCCAGAATCCCCGCTCGGCGTACGCGCGGCATAGCGCGTCGAGGACCACGCGTCCGACGCCCTGACCTCGCGCGGATCGCGCCACATACACCGAGTGCTCGGCGACGCCGGCGTACGCGGGACGAGCGCGATACGGCCCAGCCCCTGCCCACGCGACGATCCGACCATCCTGCTCCGCGACGATCGTCGGAAAACGATCGCCCTTCTCGCGCATCTGCGTGGCGATCTGCTCCACGCTCCTCGGCTCGGTCTCGAACGTGGCAATCCGGTCGGCGATGCCTTCGTTGTAGATCGCCGCGATTGCCGCTGCGTCATCCGGCGTCGCACGTCTGGTTGACAGCTTCGTGGCTGGCATGGCGACGAGGCGCCTAGCGAGCGCGGGCCGCGTGTGCCGGAGCGGGACGCTGAGGAACGGCCGCGGCAGCCGCCCGCTGGCGCTCATACCAGCGGGACATCAATTCCATCGCCAGCCATGCTGTGGCGGCGCCGACCAGGAGCGATACACGCCCCGGCCGCCAGCCCCATCGGTCCACGATCCATGCGAAAACCGTCGGGGCAGCGGCATTCACCACCAGCACGGGTGTCGCGATGAGACCGAGTACGGCGCCATATCCCTTGGCGCCGAAGAGCGCGAGCGGCACCGCGCCTCGGACAATGGTGAGCACGCCCTGCGACGCGCCCATGACGAGCGTGAACGCCACGATCAGGGTGACGCTGCTGGTGCCCACGAGCAAGAGCGCGAGCGCCGCAGGCAGGATGCCGATCGCGATGCGACCGACGGTGATCGCGCGAAGATTGCGCGCGAAGAGGATCTCGACGACCCGCCCGCCGAACTGCGCCACGCCCTTGAGCGACGCCACCCAGACCGCGGCCGCCGTGGCCAGGCCCGCCGCCTCGAGCAACGGTACGAGCTGCACGGAGACGACACCGAACACGAACCCGTTCAGCGACATGATCAGTGCGAACAGCGCGATGGCGATCGACCGCGTCGTGCCGTCGAGCGGAGGGCCGTCCGGTGAGCTGACGGGACCGCCGGCCGGCGCAGCGTGTCGGTCCGACTCGCGTCGCGCGAGACCGAACCAGTGGAGCGGCAGGCAGACCGCGAGATTGATGAGTGCGAAGACGCCGAGGGTCTGCCGCCAGCCCACATGCTCGTCCAGTGCATGCCCGATGACCCAGAACACCGACGAGGCGAACGCTCCGAACAGCGTCAGATACGAGATCGCTTTCCGTCCGCGAGACGGCGCGACTTGCACGACGGCGGCGAATGCGGCGTCGTAGAGGCAGAGCCGCATCCCGACTCCCAGGAACGCCCAGACGGCCAGATAGACGGCCTGATGGCGAACGTGCGCCAGCGCGAAGAGCCCGACGGAGACGAGCACGGTGCCGAGCGTCATCACGGCGCGCCCGCCGCGACGGTCGATCGCGCGGCCGACCGAACTGGATACGAGCCCCATCGCGAGCAGCGCGACCGTGAAGCCGAGGAACACGAAACCGCGGCTCCAACCCGTGTCCCGGCTGATCGGCCCCGCGAGGACCCCGAGGCAGTAATAGCTCGTGCCCCACGCGGTGATCTGCGTGATCCCGAGCGCAACCACCGCGCCGACCATCGGGTCGCTGAGCCGCGCGCCCCATGCGGCGCGCGGGTTCGCGCGTGAGGCGGCGCTCACGAGGCGAACGGCTTCCGAGCCCTCACGAACGCGCTGATGAATTTTCCGTCGATCGACGCAATCGCGTCTGCCCCGAGGCCGGCGTCGGCGAGATACTGACGTGCGCTCTC
>JBKOUQ010000144.1:0-3321 GCA_046723475.1 Candidatus Methylomirabilota bacterium | reverse complement strand
AAGGTAACCTCCTCACCGATCTGTATCTCGAGCGGCATCGTCACCGCTCGATCGTGGGGAGCGTGTACAAGGGCACGGTCACCAACGTGCTCCCGGGGATGCAGGCGGCCTTCGTCAATATCGGCCTGGCCAAGGACGCGTTCCTCTACGCGGGCGATTTCACAGCGAGCCGAGGTGTCGAGACGGCGCCTCTCGTGCTGGCGACCGACGAGGACGAGACCGACGTCGAGGTCGACGAGGCCGCGCCGCCGCGGCGCGAGACGGTCGCGCCGATCGAGGAGATGCTCGGCCGCGGCCAGCAGGTGATGGTGCAGGTGTCCAAGGAGTCGCTCGGGAGCAAGGGCGCGCGCGTGACCTCGTTCATCTCCTTGCCGGGCCGCTATCTCGTCTACATGCCGCAGACGCAGCACATCGGCGTGTCGCGGCGCATTCGCGATGACGCCGAGCGCGACCGGTTGCGGGCGGTGCTGCGCGGGCTCACGCTGCCGCCCGGCGGCTTCATCGTGCGAACGAACGCCGAAGGCAAGGGCGACGGCGAGTTCGCCGCCGACGTCGAGTTCCTCTCACGGCTGTGGGCGCAGATCCAGACCCGTGAGGCGCAAGCGACGCCGCCGGCCGTCTTGCACGAGGAGGCGGATCTGACGTTCCGTGTTGTCCGTGATCTGTTCTCCCCCGAGGTCGACGAGTTCGTCGTAGATAGCGCCGAGGCCTACGAGCGATGTCTCGGCTACGTCCGCGCGCTCGTGCCGGCGCTCGAAGACCGGGTGAAGCGCTACGCCGAGCGCGCCCCCGTCTTTGACCACTACGGAATCGAGAAAGACATCGAGAAGGCGTTGCGTCGCCGCGTGTGGCTGAAGTCCGGCGGCTACATCGTCATCGACCACACCGAGGCGCTCGTCTCGATCGACGTGAACTCCGGCAAGTACGTCGGCAAGCGCGATTTCGAGCAGACGGTGCTCAAGATCAACATGGAAGCCGTCACGGAGGTGGTGCGACAGATCCGGCTTCGCGACCTCGGCGGCATCATCATCATCGACTTCATCGACATGGAGATCGCCGAGCACCGCGAGCAGGTGTACAAGGCGCTCAAGCGTGCGCTCGCCGAAGACAAAGCCCGCACGAACGTGCTGCAAATTTCCGAGCTCGGCCTCGTGGAGATGACGCGCAAGCGCGTGCGCCAGGACTTGCGGGCGTTGCTGTCGGTGACATGTCCGACGTGCCGAGGCAGCGGCGTGACGAAGTCCAACGAGACACTCGCCGCCGAGGTCTATCGCGCCATCCAGGCCAAGGTCGCTGCCGAGTCCGAGCCGGTGCGCCGCGACGTCGTCGCGCGCGTACATCCCGACCTCGCGGCGTATTTGGAAGACGAGGGACGTGAGGATCTGGCGCGGCTGGAGGCGGCGATGGACATCAAGGTCGCCGTCCAGGCGGTCGACAAGCAGCCGCACCGCGAGGACTACGACATCGCGCTGCGCTGAGTGCGACGGGTCGACGCGCGGTCGTGGTAGCATCGCGCGCGCATGGCGAAGAAGCCGCCGTCGCGGATCAGCGGCCAGAAAATTCTCACCGACCTGAGACTGGCCGCGAAAAAAGGCGACCGCGCGGCGCTCACACTGGCGCTCGATCAGATGCGCACGCTGGCGCACTCGCCACGGTACTGGGAGAAGTACCTCGCGCTGCTTCGCAATCCGCTCGCGCGGCTCGTGGACATGCTGCTCATCAAGCAGGGCGAGCGCATCGCGCATCAAAAGGGATGGAAGCTGCCGAAGCCGTCGGCGACGCCCGCGAGCGCGCGCAAGCCGGTGACGAAAGCGGCCAGGGCGCGTGCGGCGCGTGCCCGCGCGGCCGCCGCGGCCGCCGCGCTCCAGATCTCGCTGTTCGAGTGATCCGCGCCGTCGTCATCGTGAATCCCGCCGCGGGCGGCGGACGGACCGCGCGCGTGTGGCGGCGGCTGCGGGACGTGATGGCTGCCACCCTCCCCGTCGACCATGCCGAGACACGCGGCCCGGATGATGCCACGAGGCTGGCGCGTGAGGCGGTCGCCGCCGGCGCGCGGCTCGTCATCTCGGTCGGCGGCGACGGTACGCTGAACGAGGTCATCAACGGCGTGCGATCGGCCGGCACGCCGGCCGCCGTCGGTGCCGTGCTCACGGGTCGCGGCGCCGACGCGTGCCGCAACTTCGGCGTGCCGCACGACCCGTTTGCCGCGGTCCGAGCTCTCGCGGACGGGCGCGATGCGCGCTTCGACCTCGGTCGCGCCGAATGGAGCGACGGCCGCTGCCGTTGGTTCGCCAGCGCTGCCGGCGCGGGGTTCGATGCCGCGGTGGCGGCGCGCGCGCGGACGTCGACGCTTTCCGGCACGCTGCCGTATCTCGTCGCGGCGCTCACGACCGTGTGGCGTCAGCGTCCGACGGATGTCGTACTGGAATGCGACGACGGCGCGCCACGGTCCATCGCCGTGACTGCGGTCATTGCCGCGAACGGACGGTGCTTCGGCGGCGGCATGCGCATCGCGCCCGCTGCCGACCCGGCCGACGCGCGGCTCGACGTGGTCGTCGTCGGCGCCCTCGGGCGCCTCGAGCTGTTGCGCTGGCTGCCGACGATGTATCGGGGCGCCCACGTGCGCCACCCGCGCGTGCGCGTGCGCCGTGCGCGGTGGGTGCGGCTCGCCGGTGCCGCCTTGCCGACGCACATCGACGGTGAGCCGGCCGCGCCGACGCCGGTGCGGTTCACGGTCGAGCCGGGCGCCCTCCGCCTACGCGTACCGTCCGGCGCTTGACACGCTGAACCGGTGGGCGGATAGTACCCCCTGGGGGTACCGGGATGCTGAACGAGGAGACGAAGGCGAAGGCGCGCGGCCGTCTGCGGCGGATCGAAGGACAGGTTCAGGGCCTGCAGCGGATGCTCGAGAACGACGCGTACTGCGTCGACATCCTGCTGCAGATTTCTGCCGTGCAGGGTGCGCTCGAGCAGTGCCAGAAGCTGCTGCTCGGACGTCACATCGAGTCGTGCGTCGCCGACGCGATGCGCTCCGGCAGCCGCGCCGACCGCCAGCACAAGATCGACGAGCTGCTCGACGTCTTCACGCGCTTCGGGGGCCGGTGATGGCGACACGCACGTTTGCGGTGCGCGGCATGCATTGCGCGGCGTGCGTGGGCAAGGTCGAGCGCGCGCTCCGTGCGGTCCCGGGCGTCGACGAGGCGGCGGTGAATTTGGCGACCGAGCGCGCCGCCGTCACGTGGGACGACGCCCGCGCCGACGCCCCGGTGCTGGCTGCGGCGGTCGCGGCCGCGGGCTACGAGCTGGCCGAGGCTCCGCCAC
>JBKOUQ010000124.1:0-4383 GCA_046723475.1 Candidatus Methylomirabilota bacterium | reverse complement strand
CAGCTGCACGGCGGGGAGAAGCCCGACGACTGGAGCAACGCGCCGGTGCCGATCATCAAGACGATCAAGCTGCCGCCGGCGTCGACGATCGAGGGGCTGCCGGAGTACAAGATCGGCGACCGCATCGATGCCCTCTACTGGCGCAAGACGGCCGCGGCGATTCTGTTCGACAGCGAGGCGCGCTGGAGTGAGGGCGAGACGCGTGACCCCATCGAGTGGCGCACGCTTCGCCTCATGGGCGCGGCCGCGCCGCCGGACTCGCGGCCGCCGATCGTGCTGTCGGGCGGGCTCACGCCAGACAATGTCGCGCGCGCCGTCGACGTCGTGCGTCCCTATGCGGTCGACGTGAACTCCGGCGTCGAGGCGCGCCCGGGCAAGAAAGATCCCCACAAGGTCCGGCGCTTCATCGCCGAGGCGAAGGGCATTCGGTGAAAACGCTGCCGGACGCGCGGGGCCACTTCGGACGCTTTGGCGGGCGCTTCGTGCCCGAGACGCTGATGGCGCCGCTGATCGAGCTCGAGCACGCGTACCTGGCGGCGCGTCGCGACCGCGCGTTCCAGCGCCGGCTGGCCGGCCTGCTCGCAAACTACGCCGGCCGGCCCACGCCGCTCTACTTCGCGGCGCGGCTCAGCGAGCATTGCGGCGGCGCGCGCATCTGGCTCAAGCGCGAGGACCTCTGCCACACCGGCGCGCACAAGGTCAACAACGTGCTCGGCCAGGCGCTGCTCGCCTCGCGCATGAAGAAGAGCCGAGTGATCGCCGAGACGGGCGCCGGTCAGCATGGTGTCGCCACCGCCACCGCGGCCGCACTGCTCGGGCTCGAGTGCGAGGTGTACATGGGCGCGGAGGACATCGCGCGTCAGGCGCTGAACGTTTTTCGCATGCGGCTGCTCGGCGCGAAAGTCATTCCGGTGGAATCGGGCAGCCGCACGCTCAAGGACGCGGTCAACGAGGCGCTGCGCGACTGGGTTGCCAACGTGCGCACGACGTACTACCTGCTCGGCTCGGCCCTCGGGCCGCACCCGTACCCGATGATGGTCCGCGACTTCCACACCGTTATCGGCAAGGAGGCGCGAGCGCAGTCGCGGCGCGCCATCGGGCGCCTGCCCGACGTGGTCGTCGCGTGCGTGGGCGGTGGGAGCAATGCCATCGGCCTCTTTCACCCATTCATCGCCGATCGGCGCGTGCGGATCATCGGCGTCGAGCCCGGTGGCGCCGGCATCGCGAGCGGCAAGCACGGCGCATCGATGGCGGCCGGCGCGGTGGGTGTGCTGCACGGCTCGATGAGCTACGTGCTGCAGAACGACGACGGGCAGGTCGCGGTGGCGCACTCGATCTCGGCCGGCCTGGACTATCCGGGCGTCGGCCCCGAGCACGCCTATTACAAGGACACCGGCCGCTTCGAGTTCGTGTCGATTACCGACGAGGAGGCGCTCGATGGCTTCCAGGCACTGACGCGTCTGGAAGGCATCATGCCGGCCCTTGAGTCGGCGCACGCGGTCGCGCACGCGATGCGGCTGGCCAAGACGCTGCCGAAGAGCAAGACGATCGTCGTCGGGCTCTCGGGACGCGGCGACAAGGACGTCCACGTCGTCGCGAAGGCACTCGGGATGAGCATCGAATGAGAAACCGGCCGCTCCCATGAATCGGCTGGATGCCACGTTCCACGCGCTGCGCGCACGCCACGAGCGTGCGCTGGTCGCGTATCTGATGGCCGGCGATCCGTCGCTGGCCGACACCCGGCGCCTCGTGGTCGAGGTCGCGCGGCGCGGGGCGGACGTGATCGAGCTCGGCGTGCCGTTTTCCGATCCGCTCGCCGACGGGCCGGTGATCCAGCGGGCGGACACGCGCGCGCTGGCCGCCGGCACCTCGCTGCCCCGCGTGCTGGAGACCGTCGCCACGCTGCGCGCCGAGGTGCAGGTGCCGCTGGTGCTGATGACGTACTACAACCCCGTGCTCGCGTTCGGGCTCAAGAGCTTCGCGCGCACGGCCGCTGACGCCGGCGCCGACGGCGTGATCGTGCCCGACTTGCCCTACGAGGAATCCGAGCCGCTGCGCGCCGAGGCGGGACCGGCGGGTCTCGACGTCATCCAGATGGTCGCGCCGACGTCCACCCCGGCGCGCGTCAAGCTGCTCGCCCGAATCTCGCAAGGGTTCATCTACCTGGTCTCGCTCATGGGCGTGACCGGTGAGCGTCGCGAGCTGCCCGCGGACCTTGCGGGTCAGGTGCGCGCGCTGCGCCTGGTGACGACGAAGCCGGTATGCGTCGGGTTCGGGGTGTCCACTCCGGAGCACGTCGCGGCCATCGCCCGCATCGCCGATGGCGTCGCCGTCGGCTCCGCGATCGTGCGTACCATCGAGCAGCACGCCGGCACCGCCGCGCTCGTCGACAAGGTGGGCGACTTCATCGCCACGCTCAAACAACCGCTCCGCGCGGGTTCGGCCGCCGGCGTCGCCGGCGCAACGAAAGGGGCGAGGTGATGACGGCGTGGTTTCGACGCAAGCCGGAAGAGACCGCGGGCACCCCGAAGAAGGTCAACATCGCCGAGGGGCTGTGGATCAAGTGCGACTCCTGCAAGGAGATCGTGTACCGCGCGGAGGTCGAGCGTGCGGGCCGCGTCTGTCCGAAATGTCGCTACCCGTTTCGCATCGGCTCGCGCGAGCGCATCGGACTGCTCGCGGATGCCGGCACGTTCGAGGAGCACCAGACGGGTCTCACGCCGGCGGATCCGCTGAGCTTCAAGGACTCCAAGCGCTACCGCGACCGCGTGAAGGCGGCGCGACAGAAGACGTCGCTCGAAGAAGCCGTTGTGACCGGCATCGCGCGCATCGGCGGCTTCCCGACGGTGCTGTGCGTGTTCGAGTTCGACTATCTCGGCGGCAGCATGGGCTCGGTCGTCGGCGAGAAGCTCACGCGGGCGATCGAGCTCGCCATCGACAAGCATCTCCCGGTGATCATCGTCGCGGCCTCCGGCGGGGCGCGCATGCAGGAGGGCATCCTCTCGCTGATGCAGATGGCCAAGACGTCCGCGGCGCTCGCCCGCCTGGGCGAGGCCGGGCTGCCGTACCTGTCGGTGTTGACGGATCCCACCACCGGCGGCGTGACGGCCTCGTTCGCGATGCTCGGCGACGTCATCCTGGCCGAGCCGCGCGCGCTCATCGGGTTCGCCGGCCCGCGGGTGATCGCCGAGACGATCCGCCAGCCACTGCCCCAGGGCTTTCAGCGCTCGGAATTCCTGCTCGAGCACGGTCAGATCGACCTCGTGGTCGAGCGCCGCGACCTCAAGGACATGCTGCGGCGCCTGCTCGCGTTCTTCGCCGACCAGCCGAGCGTCCCGCCCGAGCGCGCATGACGTACGCCGAGGCGCTGGCCCGGCTCCTCGCCCTGCGTGGCGGCGAGCACGCCGGCATGCGCCCCGGTCTGGAGCGGATCGAGACGCTTCTGGAGGCGCTTGGTCACCCCGAGCAGCGCTACATTCTGGCGCAGGTCGGGGGCACGAACGGCAAGGGATCCGTCGCGGCGATGCTCGCATCCATGCTGCGCGCCGACGGTCGCCGCGTCGGTCTCTACACCTCGCCGCACCTCGTGTCGTTCCGCGAGCGAATCCGCGTCGACGGCGAGCCGATCGCCGAGGACGACGTCGCGGACGGCTTCGACGCCATCGCCACGCTCGTGGCGCGCGTGGACGCGACGATGTTCGAGGCCACGACGGCGCTCGCGCTCGACCACTTTGCGCGCGAAGGGGTGGACGTCGCCGTGCTTGAGGTCGGGCTGGGCGGTCGCCTCGACGCGACCACCGTCGGCTCGCCGGCGGTGGCGGCGCTCGCGCGCATCGACCTCGACCACCAGGAAGTGCTCGGGCCGACGCTGGCCGCCATCGCGGCCGAGAAGGCGGCGATCATTCGCACCAGCCGCGCGGTGTCGGCGGCTCAAGCGCCGGAGGCGACGGCCGTCCTGCGCGCGCGCGCCGAGGCCGTGGGCGTTCCGCTGCTGATGGAGGGTGAGGACCTGCGCGTCGCCGTCCGGGCGCGCGAGGCGGCGGCACAGATCATCGACTGCGCGGGCCCGGACTGGCGGTTCGACGGGCTGCGGCTGCCGCTGCTCGGCGTGTATCAGCCGTCCAACGCGCTCGTCGCCCTGGCGGCGGCCCGGGTCCTCGGCGTCGGTGAGGCGGCGGCTCGCGAAGGTCTCGCGCGCACGCGCTGGCCCGGCCGCTTCGAGGTGTTCCGCGCGCGCGACCGCGTCGTCGTGCTCGATGGCGCGCACAACCCCGCGGGCGCGGCCGCGCTGGCCGCCTCGCTCGCGGCATGGTTTCCGGACACGCCGATCACGCTCATCTTCGGCGCGCTGCGCGACAAAGACGCGCGCGGAATGCTGGCGGC
>JBKOUQ010000265.1:0-39131 GCA_046723475.1 Candidatus Methylomirabilota bacterium | reverse complement strand
GATCGTACTCGCCTCCCGCGGACGCTGCGCGGCGATGGCTTGTTACATGTGCCAGACGGGGCGCACGTCCACGAAGCCGCCCTCGCCGATCGGCACCTTCTTGGCCCACTCGAGCGCTTCTTCCTTCGACGCGCACTCGATCAGATAGAAGCCGCCGAGCGCCTCTTTGGTCTCGGCGAACGGCCCGTCGGTGATCTGAGGGTGGCCGGCATTGACGCGAACGCGCGTCGCCTGATCCTCGGGACGCAGCCGCTCCGCCGCCACGGTCTTGCCGGCGGTGCGGATCTCCTCGCTGAACTTCATGAATGCCTGAAGCGTCGCCTGGGTCTGCGCCGGCGTGGGCGCCGGCGCGTGCTTGTCGTTGCCTCCGATGAGCAGCAAGTACCGCATGGGTCCTCCTTGGTGAAGATTACGAGCCTTCACCCAGTACGACGCCGATGATGGGGCCGAATCGACAGACGGCGGAGCGAATCAGACCCGCGGCGCGCCGGGCACGATCGCGAGGTGGACGGGATTCGCTCCCGGGACGTGGCCGGCGAGCATGTGGATCGCGTGCTCCGCCTGCTCGAGCGGCAGTGAGGCGGTGTGCATCTTGGCGAACGGGTAGCGGCCCGACTCGATGATGTCGATGGCCCGGAACGTCTCGTCCACGGGCATGCTCAGCACGCCGCGGACCGTGAGCTCCTTGTAGATGATCTCGTCGACGGCCACGTCCTGCGCCGGACGCATGCCCTTGAGCCCGGCCACGACGATCCGACCGCGCCGCACGGCGAGCGCGATCGCGTGGTTCAGCGACTGCGGCGCATACGGCGTGGTGTCGACGACGACCTCGGCGCCGCCGCCCGTCGCCTCCCGCACGCTCGCGACGACGTCGGCGGCCTCGACGTCGATGGCCGCGTCCGCGCCGAGCTCGCGCGCGAGCGCCAGCTTCGCCGAGTCGCGTCCAAGACCCGTGATGACGATCTGCCGGGCGCCGGCGGCACGCGCGGCGATGACACAGCAGAGACCGCGCTGCCCCGCGCCGAGAATGACGACGCGATCGCGCGGCCCGGTCCCGGGAATCGATCCGGCCCATGACAACCCGGCCGCGAGCGGATTGAACATCACGGCGACGCCGGCCGGCAGCGATGCGCTCATTCGCTTCACCACCGAATACGGCGACAGGTACATGCGCTCGGCGTACCCGCCCCAGAGATGCGGCGGCTTGCCGACGTCCGTGTAGCCGTACGTCCCGCCGCGCTTGGGACACGCGCGCGGCTCCCAGCGTCGACACGCCTCGCACTGCCCGCAGCCGTAGCCCGAGCGAACGGCGACGCGATCCCCCTCGCTCACGCCCCAGCGAGCACGCGCATGGGCACCGATCTCTTCGATCACGCCGAGCGGCTCGTGGCCCGGAATCACCGGGTACGGCGTGTAGTCCTCGTGCTGCGGCTGCGCGCCTTCATATTGCTCGTAGTCGCTGCCGCAGATACCGCACGCCTCGATGCGCAGCAGCGCATCGTCGGCACCGATCGCGGGCCGCGCAAACTCGCGCGCCTCGAGCGTGCGCGGCTTGGTCAGCACGACGGCGCGGACGGCGTCAGCGCGCGCCATCGCCCTTCACTTCCATCAGCGCGCTGAGGCCGCGATGAAACGTCGGTGCGCCGCCGGGGATCAGACACGTCTCGAGGATTTCGAAGATCTCTTCCCGCGTGGCGCCGAAGCGGATCGCGCGCTCCATGTGGGCCACGAGCCCGGCCCGCTCACCACCGCGGAACGCGAGCAGCGCGATGGCGACGAACTCGCGCACCTTCGCGGAGACGTGCTTGCCCTCGCCGAGCCCGAGCTCGTAGATCCGGTTGTACGTCTCGACGAAGTCTGGATCCTGCCGCGCTGCGAACTCCCACTCCGGATAGATGTAGCCGCGCGCCGCCTTCATCTTGGCGATGAGCGCGTCCGCGCGCCCGTTCGTGCCTGGTTTTGCCGTCGCGGTCGTCGGTCTCGCCATCGTCATCTCCGGTTGAGTTTGGGCAACAGGCGCTTCGCCGCCTCGTCCACCTGGGCCAACTGGTCGCCGCCGGCGAAGCGCAGCGCAATGTGCCGGGCGCCCGCGTCGATCCAGCGCTGGATCCACTCCGCGCAGCCCTCGATCGCTCCCGCGTAGCCCGCCTGGCGCGCCTTGATGACCTTCGCCGGCGCGGCGTAGTACGTCTCCAGAAACTGATTCATTCGCGCGTCCGCCTTGGCCGGATCCGCGTCGAGCGCAATCGTGAGGTATGCGGCCCCCAGCACGTCGTCGGGCGAGCGGCCCGCGGCACGCGCGGCCGATTGAACACGCGGGAAGTGTTCGGCAAAAAACTCCACGCTGGGTCCCGTGGGAAACCACGCGTCGAAGCGCGCCGCCTCGCGCAGGGCCGTCGGCCCGCTGCCCCCGATCCAGATCGGGGGGCCACCAGCACGCGGCGGCTTCGGCTCCATCGTCACGTCGTCGAGCGTGAAGTGTTTGCCGGAGAACGAGACATGATCGCGACTCCAGAGCGCGCGACAAATCGCGAGCGCCTCGACGAACCGGCCAACGCGCCGCTCGAACGGCACACCCACGGCGGCGAACTCGCGGCGAATCGCCGGCATGTCGGCGGCGATGCCGACGCCGAGAATCACACGGCCGTCGGCGATCCGATCGAGCGTGCCGACGACGTGCGCGAGCACCACCGGATTGCGCAGCGCGGGCAGCAGCACGCCCGTGCCGAGTCGGATCCGGCGCGTCCGCGCGGCGATCGCCGCCATCAGCGTCAGCGGCTCGTGCCGCGGCCGCGCCGTGATCGAGTCGCCGATCCACACGGAATCGAATCCCGCAGCCTCGGCGCGCTCCGCCATCGTCAGCAGTGGAGCGGTGTCCGGTCGGCCGGACATCACCGCCTCGCGGGTGGGAATCAACACACCGAACTCGACGCCCATAACGCTCCTTTCGCGAGCGGTTAGACGCGGAAGTCGAGGATGTAGAGACCACCGACGATCCGATCGACGGCGTAGAGGATCTGGCGCTCGTCGATGAGGACGTCGTTGATCTGGGCGGCTTTGACCGGAGACTTGCGCAGCGCCGGCGGCACGAAGGCGGCAATCTCCTTCGGCTGGAACGGATCGCGCACGTCGAAGGCACGCACGCCGCCGTTGAAAAACGTGCCGACGACGACGTCCTCCGAGATCCAGTGGCCCGGCCGGTTTTCGTGCAGGTTGTGGGCGCCGAACCGGCCGCCACGTCCGGCGAACTTTTTCACTGGCGGCAACGGGCACGTGCTGATCGGCACCAGCTTGTCTTCGCGACGCGCGTCGACGATCCAGACGAGCTTGGGCCAATCCTGTGCCGCCTGCCGCACCGATTCGTCGCTGACGACGAGCAGGTTGCGCCCGAAGAACGGCACGACGGTGTGACAGAAGCCGGGGAACGGCGGGTGGTAATCCCAGCGCCCGAGCAGCCGCGGGTGCGCCTTGTCCGCGATGTCGAGCACGACGGCGCCGCCGTCGATATACCCGACATAGGCGCGATCCGGACGCTGCGGATAGACGTTGGTGTTGTGCGCACGATAGCCGGTGTCGATCGTCGGGTGACGTGGCAGCGGCGGCTCGGCATCGCCGTCGCGCGTGCCGGGCAGCCACCAACGGCCCACCTCGCGCGGGCGTGAGGGCTGGCGCACGTCGATGATGCGGTAACACTGATCGTCCTTCTGATTACGCGGCGCGAAGTCGGCGGCCCCCGACGCCATGTGCACGTACTCGCCGTCGACCCACCAGAGATGGTGGACTCCCCGCGACTTCGGGCCCGACGCGTCGAACAACGTCACCGACTTCGGCTTCGCCGGATCGTTGACGTCGAAGATCTCGAAGCCGGCCGGCGTCATACCCGGCTCCCGCGTCTGGTAGGCGACCACGAGCAGATCGCCGACCAGGTCGAGGGAGTTGCTGCGCATCTTGTCGTGCGGCAGCGCCGTCTGCACGATCACGCTCGGCTTCTTCGGATTGGTGACGTCGACGGCAGTGACGTTCTTGGGCGCGGACTCGTGGGCCAGCCAGAGCACGCGCCGGCGGTCGCGCGTGAGCTGGATGGCCATCCCTTCGCCGACGTTGCCGAAGCCGTCGAGCGCGTGGTGCGCGAGCAAGCGCAGCGTGGCCGCAGGCATGACGACCCCCTCAGAACTGCACCGGCGACGGTGGCATCTTGCCGCTCGCGTAGAGCTCCGGCAGCTCGGGCGACGCGTTCTCCCACACGAGCAGCATCGAGCGCTTGGGGGAAAAGCCGCGGTGGCGGATGTCCGCCGGCATGGCAGCCACGTCACCGGCCTTCATCGTGACGCGCGCGCGGACGGCGCCGGTCTCTCGGTCTTCGACCTCCCACTGGATCTCGTCGCTCAGCTGCACGAACCACTCGACGCGATCGTTGCCGTGAATCACGGGCAGAATGTACTCCTCCGTGGTCGGGCAATAGAGGCTCGCCTTGCAGACGGACACGATCGACGGGTTCCACGTGACGTCCGAGCGGGAGAGATACGCGAACAGATTGAACGCGACGACCTCGTCCTCGAAGCCGGGCTCCGCGCGAATCTCGGGCTTGTCCTGCGGCACGTCCCGGAAATGCCGGTTGATCGGAAAGCCGTTGTCGTCGGTGCGCAGGGGCTCGTCGCCGGGCGCCGCGATCATCCGCTTGGCGGTCACACGGTGGCGTGTGATCGCCTCTTTGTTGCTGCCGTTCTTCGGGCCGAAAGCGCTGCCCGTCTCCTGCGGGCTGGCAAACGGGTCGAAGCCCGCGTTGGTCCAGTCTTCCAGCATCGCCTCGAACACGCGCTGGATCAGCGGTGTCGTGAACCGCTCGCTGTGGTCGAGCTTCGCCCGACGATAGTGATCGTTGAAGCGACCGGCGAACAGATCGACGGAGCCGTAGTGGTTCATGGTGCCGACGACCGCGTCGAAGTTCACGATGCCGTAGAAGAATCCCCACGCGATGTCGCGCTGGAGCGCGCGCAGAAACGCGTCGACGGGCAGCATGTGATGGGCCTTGGGCCACGTGACGTGCGCAAAATATTCGTCGCGCTCGAAGCCAAAGCTGCCGAGCGTGAAGCTCCGGTAGCCGTGCTGGTTGGGCTCGATGGAGCCGATCTCGGGCGCGGTGTCCCTCGTCTTGCTCATCGCGCGTTCCTCCGTGGCGTCGTCTGGCAGATGTCGGCCCAGCGCTCCACCGTGTCCGCCCCGGCCATCGTCTGCAGCAGCACGACGCCGGGCCGGGCCGAATGGAACTGATAGGCGGCGCCGACGGGCAGCAGCGTCATGTGCCCGCGTCGGGCGCGAACGACGCCCATCTTGCGGCCGGCGGGAGTGCCCGCCAACGCCACCGATCCCCGCGTGCCGCTCGGCACGAGGCCAGGATTGTCGAGCTTCAGCAGCCGGATCTCCACCTCGCCGTCCATCACGAGCGCGAACTCGTCGTGGCCGGCCGCGCGCCAGCCCGAGGTGCCTTCGGTGCGGATGGCCTCGATCACGTAGTCGACGTTCTTGCCGACGGCGACCTTTTCGTACGGCTTGGACCTCGAGGCGACCTCGAACAGATTCGAGAAGACGTAGTTGCGCGCGTCGTCGTTGACGACCTCGACGCCGCCCTTGTCATAGTGCTGGAGCGACCCGAATTTCGTCGCGTGTTGTTGTGCCATCGACCTCTTCCTTTCCAGCCGGAGGTCAGTCGTTGCCTTGTTCCACCGTGGAGCGCTCGACTGCCAGCAGCTTCTCGATGCCGATCACGTCGAGCACCTCGTGCTCGATCGTCGACCAGTCCGCCTTGGGCGCGCTCGCGCCGAAGTCGGCGGCGAGCTCCGCGTAGATCTTCTTCCACGCGGCGTAGCCGGCCCACAGCGGCGTGGACGGATCGGCGACGATCTTGTAGCCGAGCGCGCCGAGATCTTTGAGCCCCATGCCGAGCGTGGCGAGACCGCCGCGGCCGGTCAGGTACATGAGCGGACCACCCAGACGCTCGGCGATCAGGCGCAGCTGCTCGGCCGTCCGCGTCATGGACAGCAGCACCAGGTCGGCGCCGGCGCGACGGTAGGCCTCGCCGCGGCGGAGTGCGTCGTCCATCGTGCTCGCGCGTACCGCGTTGGTGCGTCCGATGATCAGGAACTCGGGATTGCGGCGCGCTGCCACCGCTTCTTTGATCTTCGCCGCCATCAGCTCCATCGAAATCATGTGCTCGATGCCGACGTGATGGTGCGCGCGCTTGGGCACGAGCTGGTCCTCGATCTCGATCGCCGCGAAGCCCGCGGCTTCCGCCATGCCGATCGTGCGGTGCATGTGCATCGGATCGCCATAGCCGCACGCGCCGTCGAGAATCAGCGGCAGCGACGAGACCGCGCGGATGTCGAGCGCCGCCTGGCACATCTCACTCACGTTCAGGTTCGCCTCGAGCACGACCTTGAGATATCCGGTGGCGCCGCCGCCGAGATAGCCGGCGGAGAAGCCGGCGGCTTCGGCCATCCTCGCCATCAGCGGATTCAGGACGAGCGGCGCGGTGACCGGCGCCGGCCCCTGCATGACCGTCTTGAGCGACATCAGCAACCTCCTCGCGGGGATCGAGCGGCGGGCGCCCCAGACATGGCGGGGATTCTACTCGCCGTCCCACGAAGCGCGCTATCATCGCCGCCCAGGCTCGATCGGGGGTGCCCTTGGAACGGATCGCGACGACGACCCACCGCGGGTTGACCTGGCCGGCCGCGCGGCCGGCGCGCGCATCGTGGAGCCGTGCGCGCCGCCTCGTCTTCGTCGCGTTTCTCGTTCCGGCAATGGCCGTGCTCGTGCTCGTGACAGTGCTGCCGCTGCTGTATCTCGTGGTGACGAGCTTCACGCCGCTCGATCTCACCAGCGTGGGCTCGCTGCGCTGGGCCGGACTGACGAACTATCGGCAGCTCGCCGGCGATGGCCGCTTCTGGAACTCGGTGTGGGTCCAGGCGCAGCTCTCGTTCTGGACGGTCTCGTTGCAGATGCTCACCGGCTTCGCCATCGCGCTGTTGCTGAACGGCCGGATGCGGTTTCTCGAGCTGGTGCGCTCCATGTTTCTCGTACCCATGGTGTTGCCGCCGGTTGTTGTCGCGTTGATCTGGAAAATCCTGTTCACGCCGGACGTCAGCATTCTCGACTGGATGCTGGGCGTGCTCCATCTGCCACAGCCGGCGTGGCTGTCCGATCCGGGGCTTGCGCTCTGGGCGGTGATCGTCGCCGACGTGTGGGAGTGGTTTCCGTTCGTCATGCTCACGCTGCTCGCCGCACTGCAGATGTTACCGAGCGAGTCGCTGGAAGCAGCTCGCCTCGACGGCGCCTCCCGCACTCAAGTGCTGCGCTACATCACCATCCCGCTGCTGAAGCCGGCCATCGTGGTGGCCGTGCTGTTTAGGCTGATCGACAGCGTGAAGGCGTTTCCGCATATCTTCATCATGACCGGCGGCGGGCCAGGCACGGCGACTGAGGTCACGAATTTCTACGCCTACCTGCAAGGCTTCTCCTACACCTACGTCGGCTACTCGAGCGCCATTATCGTCGTCCTGCTGCTGGCCACGCTGCTCATGAGCCTCGGTGTGCTGGCGGTGACCGGACACGAGTTCGACGTTGAATAGGCGCGCCGCAATCGTCGCCGCGACCCTGCTCCTGCTCGTCGTCGTGTTGTGTCCGGTCCTCTTCATCGCGCAGATGTCCGTGCGCACGGGCCTGGAGGCGTTTCGGATGCCGCCGGCGCTCGTGTTCACGCCGACGCTGCAGCATTATGTCGACCTGGTCGAGGGCAAGTTCATCCGCTCGCTGATGAACAGCACGGTGACCGCGACGTCCACCACGCTGCTCGCCCTGCTGCTCGGAGTGCCCGCCGCCTACGCGTTCTCGCGGTCGCGCTTCCGTGCCCAGGGAGTCGTGTCGCTATGGACACTCGTCACGCGCATGGCGCCGCCGATCGCCTTCGGCATCCCGTTCTTCTTGATCTACAAAGAGCTGGGGGTCATCGACACGCGAACGGGGCTGGTCGTCATCTATCTCACGTTTAATCTCTCGCTGGTGATCTGGATGATGCGCGCGTTCTTCGACGGGGTCCCGCGCTCGCTCGAGGAGGCGGCCTACATCGACGGCGCGGGCGTCGTCACCGCGTTCGTGCGGATCGCGCTGCCGTTGTCGGCGCCTGGCCTGGCCACCACGGCCATCTTCACGTTTCTGCTGTCGTGGAACGACTTCTTCTACTCGCTGCTCCTCACGCGCAGCGAGGCGCTGACGGCACCGGTGGCCATCGTGAACTTCATGAACTATGAGAGCTGGGAGTGGGGCAAGGTGGCGGCGGCCGCCACCATGATCATGCTGCCCGTCGTCGCGCTCTCGATCGCGGTGCGCAAGTACATCGTGCACGGCCTCACGGCGGGCGCTGTGAAGGGCTGAAGGAGATCGCCATGGAGAGAATCACCCGGCGTCGGTTCCTGAAATCCACCGCGCTCGTGGGCACGCTCAGCGCCACCGGCGTCCGACCCGCACGCACGCTGGCGCAGGCGGGCAAACCGTACGCGGGAACGCGTCTGAAGATGTCGCAGGTTGCGCATGCGTATGGGGTGGGATTGGTCGAGCGGCTGCCCGCGTTCGAGCAGCAGACCGGCATCAAGGTCGAGATCGACCAGATGTCATTTCCGGTGCTGAACCAGCGTGAGGACCTCGAGCTGGCCAGTGGCTCCGGCGCGTATGACGTCATGCAGCTGATCTTCATCCGCTCTGGCCGTTGGATCGGGGCCGGCTGGGCGGAGCCGCTCAATCCGTTCATCGATGACGCGAAGCTCACGGACAAGGCGGCGCTCGACGTCGGAGACTTCGTGGCCGGTGCCATGGCGCCGTTCAAGCGCGGCGACACCATCTACGCCTTGCCGTGGCTGTCCGATAGCACGGTGGTTGGCTATCGCACCGATCTGTTCGAGAAGGCCGGCTACGCGAAGTTCCCCGAGACGTTCGAGGCGCTGCAAGAAGCGGCGGCGAAGATGCACTCGCGGCAGACGGCCGCCTTCGTCACCGAGGACAACCTGCACTGGATCTTTCCGAACTGGCTGCTCTCGTACGGCGGCAATTTCTTCGCGAACCCGCCCGGCGATCTCACGCCCACGTTCGACACGCCGGAGGCGCTGAAGGCGGCCGAGATGTTCACGACGATGCTGTCGAAGTATTCGCCGCCCGGCGGCATCAAGCTCGACCCGTCCGTGGCGCAAGCGATCATGCACCAGGGCAAAGGGGCGTGCTATCTCGATGGGATGGGAAACACGCAGCACATCATCGACACGAAGAAGACGACCCTCGCGGACCGGATGGCGTTCACCCATACCCCGCGCGGCCCCAAGGGTCACTTCCCGCAGCTGGCCGTCCACGGCTACTTCATCAACAAGGCGTCGAAGAACAAGAACGCCGCGTGGGAATTCATCAAGTGGGCGACCGGGAAGGACCAGATGCTGTGGAGCGCGCTGAACAAGGGCCATCTCGCCTGCACGCGCTCGTCGGTGCTCGCCAACGCGGATGTCCGCCAGAAGTTCACGTGGCGCGGCTCGGACCTCGCCTCGCTGCACTTGGCGGTCATGAAGCGCGCGGGCGAGGGTTACATGGTCTATCGCACCGTCCCGCAGTTCCCGCCGGTCGGCGATCGGGTGATCATCGCCATGACCGCCATCGCTTCGGGCCAGACGAATCTCGCGGACGGGATGAAATCACTGCAGAAGGATGCCGAAGGGATCCTCGAGAAGGCCGGCGTCAAGATCAACCGAAGGAGTTAGGCCATGACCCACGCGGCTCTTGCCGTCCGACCGGTTTCCGCCGCCGTCGGGGCCGAGATTCTCGGCCTCGACCTCGCTGATACGCTGTCCGCGGCGACCATCGACGCCATTCGGCAGGCGCTGTTCCAGTACGGCGTCGTCTTCTTCCGCGATCAGAAGCTCACGCCGGAACAGCACATCGCCTTTGCGCGGCGGTTCGGGGAGATCAACGTGAACCGCTTCTTCAAGACGGTTGACGGCTATCCGATGATCGCGGAGGTTCGCAAGGAGCCTGAGCAGACGGGCAACATCGGCGGCGGCTGGCACACTGATCACAGTTACGACCAGGCGCCGGCCATGGGCTCGATCCTCTACGCGCGCGAGGTGCCGGAGACCGGAGGCGACACGCTCTTCGCCAGCATGTACGCGGCCTACGACGCGCTCTCCGATGGGCTGAAGCGGACGCTCGACGGTCTGCAGGCGCTGCACTCGAGCCGTCACGTGTTCGGCGTCGAGGCCTACGCCGGCCGCGGAGATCTGAAGGGCCGATATCTAAACCCGGAGGCGGCGACGCAGGATGCCATCCATCCCGTCGTCGTCCGCCATCCCGGCTCCGGGAGGAAGGCCCTGTACGTGAACGCCGCCTTCACCATGCGCATCGTCGGCTGGACCGACGAGGAGTCACGGCCGCTGCTGCAGTACCTCTACCAACACGCGGCGCGGCCGGAGTTCACGTACCGCTTCCAGTGGCGCGAGGGCTCACTTGCCTTCTGGGACAATCGCTGCACCTGGCACTACGCGCTCAACGACTACCACGGCCATCGCCGCCTCCTGCATCGCATCACGGTGGAGGGCGCGCCGCTCGGCTAGTGACATGGGGGCGCCGAAATCGCCCCCCCAATACCCCCAGCGCTCGGCGCGCGAAGCCGTGGCACCCCGCGATGCGCGCTATCCGGCGCCGGGCACGACGCCGCGCGGCAGTCGCTCGACGTGCGCGCAAATCTCGCCCGGGCGCGTGAGCCAGACGCGATCGCGGTGCTTTGCGATGTGCTCGAGGGCGCGGCGAAGCTGTGGCAGCCGATACGGTCGGCCCACCACGAACGGGTGCAGCGAGATGGGGCACACGAGCGGCTGGCGCTCGGACTGGCGCAGCAGCTCGTCGAACTGATCGACGATCATGTCCGCGAACTCGCGCGCCGAGTGCTTGTACCAGACGATGCCGCGCGTGTCGTTGACCTCGATCGGGTACGGCATCGACAGCAGGCGACCGCCACGCGTGCGCAGCCACACCGGCTGATCGTCCATCGTCCAGTCCATCGTGTAGTGATAGCCGGCCTCCTGCAGCAGGTCGAGCGTCACCGGCGAGTTCGAGAGCCACGGGCTCATCCAGCCCGTCGGCCGGCGGCCCTCGTGCTTCTCGATCGTGTTCGTGACGCGCGCGATCATCGCGCGCTCCTCGTCGGGCAGCATGTGCTCCTGGCCCTCGGAGTTCGTCACGCCGTGCGCGACGATCTCGTCGCCGCGCTTGCGCAGCCGCTCGGGTATGTCGGGCGCCGCCTCGTAGACTTCGATGTTCATCTGCGCTTCGAGCGGCAGGTTGAGCTCGTCGAACAGATCGAACAGCCGCCACACGCCGACGCGGTTGCCGTAATCGCGCCACGAGTACACGCTGGCGCTCATCGCCTGGTCGGGCGGCGCGATCGCGACGCCCTTGCCCACCCCGTAGCCGAACGCCTCGATGTTGATGGCGACGTAGACGGCCAGCCGGGTGCCGTTGGGCCACGTATAGTCCGGTCGCGTCGTGATGTTCGAGTACTCGTAGCGTCCGTGGGTCGGCAGTGTCATGCGGGTCTCCTGCGCCGGCGGGCCCGGCTACGGCCGGCGCGGCTTCAGACGAATCTCCTCGTACGGATACGAGAACGCGTGGCCGGTCACCAGGCCCAGCGTGGCTGGATCGACGCGCGGCCCCACCCCCGAGAGAAACGCGGGCTCGAGGATGGGCGCGAACATCACCCGCTCGTGCATGAGCTGCTGGATGCGATGCAGCAGCGCCTCGCGCTTCTTGACGTCGACCTCGACGGCCTGCTCGCGGAACAGCCCGTCGATGTCGGGATGGCCGCCGTACGCGCGGATGCCGCCGGTCACGACGAACGCCTCGATCCGCGTGGCCGCGTTCCCGGCGGCCGCACTGCCCGGGCGTACGAGGTGCTTGAACGACTTCTCCTGGTCGGCCTTGTAGAAGGCGGCGCGCTCCAGCGGGCGCAGCTGCGCGCGGATGCCGACCGCCCGCAAATCGTTCACGACGGCCTCGGCCGTCGGCGCGTACACGGCGTCGGTCGACAGATCGCCGGCATCGAAGCCACGCGCATAGCCCGCCTCCGACAAGAGCTGTCGGGCGCGCGCCGGATCGTACGGATACGCCGGCGCGGGCCAGTAGAACTGGAAGTCGCGCGGGATGATACTCGCGGCCGGCCGCGCGAAGCCGAGGTACTCCGACTCGTTGATTGCCTGGCGGTTGATCGCCAGATTCGCGGCGAGCCGCACGCGCCGGTCGGCCCACGGCGACTTCGGATCCCACTGCTCGATGAACACCAGCCACTCGGTGAACGTCGGCACCGTCGCCTTGAGCGTCAGCCCCGGCGTGCGGCGCACGTCTTCCGCGAGCGGACCGCGGATCTGATAGGCGACGTCGGCCTCGCCACGCTTGAGCATCGCGAGTCGCGTGGTGTCATCGGGCACCGAGCGGAAAATCAGGCGCTTCACGCTCGGCGGCTTGCGCCAATACTGATCGTTCGCCTCGAGCACGAGCTCGACGCCCGGGTTGAACGACACGAACTTGTACGGCCCGGCACCGATCGGCGCCCGCTTGAAGCCGTCGTTGCCGACCTTCTCGACGTACTTCTTCGGCACGACCCACGCCGCGCCCGTCGCCGGCGTCCCGTAGAACGTCATGAAGTCCGGCCACGGCTGCTTCAGGCGAATGCGCACGCGCTGCACATCGAGCACGTCGACGCCGGCGACGCGCGCTTTCAGCGTGGAGGCGCCGCCGCCGCGATAGCGCTCGAGCGAGAACTTCACGTCGTCGGCGGTGACCGGCTCGCCGTTGTGAAACTTCACGCCTCGGCGCAGCACGAACTCGTACGCGAGCCCGTCCTTCGACATCGTCCACGACTCGGCCAGGCTCGGAGCCATCGGCTGGCCGGGCATCGGCTTCACCACCGCGTCGTGGAGCGCGTACAGCATCATGAACGGCGTGATGACCGAAGGCGTCTCCGCCGGGTCGAACCACGTCGGCGCCAGCGAGATGTGCACGGCAATCGTGACGTCGCCCTCCGGCGCCGCCGTGGCGGACATCGGGAGCAGACCGAGCGCGATCGCGAGCACCGCAACGGTCGCCAGCACCACGCGCCGAGTCACGCCGCTCATCGCCGCGCGATCAGCCGCCGGAACACGGCGCCATAGCGAAAGCCATAGCCGTCGGCCAGCGCCGCGGCGCCCTTCCGAATCCGCTCGCCGATCGTCTCGCCGGTCGCCACGTTGAATCCGGGCAGCTGGCTCTCGTGCCGCACGAGCGCGGCGATCTGGCGCTCGATGCCGTCGGTCACGTCGACGATGATGTTCGGGTCGTCGGCGCCCCAGTACCACAGCTCGCGCACCTTGTGCGGCGCCAGGCCCTCCTGCGTGATCTGCTCGGCGAAGTGCAGATGGTCGCGCGCGAAGGGATAGACGGCGTCGGTCGTCGTCAGCCCGGCCTTGCGGTGATCGCGGTGCTGGAAGTTCCGGATGCGATACGGATCGTGCACGAACACCGTGTGCGGCCGGTACTGTCGGATGGCGCGCACGACGTCGCCGAGGAACTCGCGCGTGTCTTCCAGAAACCCGTCGGGATAACCGAGCATCACCAGGTCCTTCACGCGCATGAAGTCGGCGGCGGCGCGCTGCTCCTCGGCGCGCTTCGCGGCGAGCGCGGCCGGCGTGAGCGTGCGCTCGGCCGTGCCCGCATCGCCGTTCGTGCACAGCACGTACGTCACCTCGCACCCCGCGGCGATCCACTTCGCGATGACGCCGCCCGAGCCGATCTCCGCATCGTCGGGGTGCGCGAACACGACCATGGCGCGCTCCGGGACCTCGGTGACGATCTGAAGGCGCCGGGCGTCCGCTGACATGCCGCGCATTCTACAGGAGGCCGGGAGTACACTCTCGCCGTGGACCCGGCAGGCACTTCCGCAGACGAGGAGACGACGATGGCTGACGTGCTCACGGTGGTCGCGAAGATCCGGGCGGCGAAGGGCAAGGGCGATGCGCTGGCGGCGCTGCTGAAGGAACAGGTGGCGGCGGTGCGCAAGGCCGAGCCGGGCTGTCTGATCTACCGCCCGCATCGCTCGACGAAGGACCCCGACCTCTTCATCTTCTACGAGCAGTACAAGGACGACGCCGCCTTCGACCTGCACCGCAAGGCGCCGCACTTGGCCGCCTATCGCGAGCGCCGTGAGCGCGAAGGCCTGACCGACGGTCCGCCGGAGGTGGAGATCTACCGCTCGCTCACTGACTAGCGTTCAAGGCACCGCCTGCCGGATGTCGCTCGGGCGCACGAGCCACGGCCCGCTACACCCACCATGCATCAGTTCGGAGGCGTCATCATAGGATTGGCCCAGCGTCACAAGCATCAGGAAGCCGGCCGATATCCCGCTGGCGCCGCACAAGAGAGCGCGCCCGGGCACGTACAAGATGTTTGCCGCAACGCTGCCTGCTTGATCGTCCGCCGCGGGCACGCGTCCATCGGCCTGCGCCGGTGGTCGATGACTCGCGCACCCACCAATGAGTCCGGCGAAAAGTAACAGACTGCAGAGACTCCGCTTCCTCATCGTCGACCCCCGTTTTCGAATTACCCCTTCGCTGATCGCGGTACCCACAGCAGCGCTGCCAGGCCCGCCGCGACGAGTGCGATCGATGCGGGGCCCGGAACTTGAAGGGGCGGGGTTCGTCCGTCGGTTACTTCGGCGGTCAGCACTGAATCGGCGAACGAGAATTCGCCCGGTCCCGGATTCCCTATCGTTGACTGAATCGTGACATTGATCTTTCCGTCGGCAGCGAGATCCGTCAGAGCGGGTAGCGACAAGATGATGGTATCCGTTGACCCAGAGCCGCCGGGTACGTTCACGGAACTGAACGTCTGGCTCGCGCCCAGTGTAAACGTATAGCTCTCGCTGCCTCCGGTGTCGGTCAGGTGAATGGCGATCGTTGCGGACGTAATCGTGTCTACTCCGGGCACGTAACCGTCGTCGGAAATATCGTGGACGAAACTGAGCGCGCTGGTCGTGCAGACGAAACCCGCTGGGCACGGTGACGGCGTACTTCCGTACGCGATCAGGGTGTCGGCCGGGTCGACGACGTCTGTGATCGAAATGGCTGTGGCCGGCGTCGCGCTCCACAGGGAAATCGCCAAAACGCCAATGGCGAGTACCGCATGACGAAGGTGCCTCATCGCGACTCCTTATCGTCGGTCACTGTCCAGTCCAACGGCTCTGCCCGAGATGCCGTCTCGGATCCGCTCAGCGCTCCTCATTGGGCACAATCGCCGAGCAAAAATCGCTCCACGCCACGCAGAGAGACACCGGCTGTTCGGTAGCACGCAGGTGGGGCGAAGCAAACGGAGCCGATTCAGATAGATGCGTGTTCGACAACGCAGAGGCGGGCCATTCGGCTGGCCGATCATTGCGTCAGGAGACGGACTTCCGCGACGACTCGTTATTCACTGTTGATCGGTCGAGATTCATTTTCGAATAGCCGTGCCGTCGAGGCCGACGGCTCACGCGCATTCGACGGTCGCGACGACGCGGCACCGCGGCCAGCCGAATGCGGTACCCTGACGCTCCGGAGGTGACCGGATGGCGACGGTGACGTTCGATCTGGATGCGCTCAAGCAGCACATCGGTCGCACGCAAACCGCGACCGACGTGCTGCACCCCGGCCCGGCAAACCAGCTGCGACTTTCGCTCAACCGCGGCGAGCCCGAGCTGCGCGACGGCGATCCGCTGCCGCCGTCGTGGCTGGCGCTCTATTTCCTGCCCCGCTTCGCGACGGCAGAGCTACGGCCGGACGGCAGCCCGCGCGATACGGGCGTCATCCCGCCGATGCCGCTGCCGCGCCGCATGTTCGCGGGTGAACAGGTCCGGATTCACCGTTCACTCACGCTCGGGGAGCGCGTCAGCCGCGAGACCACGCTGGCAGATCTCTCCGTGAAGAGCGGCGGCACCGGCACGCTGGTCTTTGCGACGGTCACGAGCCGCGTGCTCGGATCCGACGGCCGCGTGGCGGTCGAAGACGAGCGGCGCACGGTGTTTCGCGAAGAAGTGAAGGCCGGCGAGCGCAACCAGGCGCCGCGCCGCGAGCCAGCACCGACGGATGTCCCGTGGCGGCGCACTGTCCGGCCGGATCCCGTGCTGCTCTTCCGCTTCTCCGCGCTCACGTTCAACAGCCATCGCATCCACTACGACCGTTCGTGGGCCATGGACGTCGAGGGCTATCCGGGCCTCGTGGTGCACGGGCCGCTCACGACGACGCTGCTCGTCGATTTCGCGCGCGACTCGAATCAGGGCCGCCGCATCATCAGCTACGCGACGCAGGCGCGCGCCCCGTTGTTCGACACGGCACCGTTCGAGCTGCGCGGCCGCCCGACCGAGCGCGGCTGCGAGTGCTGGGCCGTCACGCCCGAGGGCACCATCGCGATGAGCTGTGAGGTGGAGCTGAGCTAACCGATGAAGCGCCGCGCCTTCGTCGCCGGCCTCGGTGCCGTACTCGCCGCGCCGCTCGCCGCCGAAGCCCAGCAGGCGGGGAAGTGTGGCAGATCGCTTCGCTTGAACCGGGCCGAGCTGAACCGGAGAGCGCTTTCTGGACAGATTTCAGGGACGCTCTGCGTGAGCGTGGATGGTTCGAAGGCCAAACGGTCGATTCGACCGTCGCTTTGCTGAGACGGACTACGAGCGGCTTCCCGCTCTCGTGCAGGAGCTCGTACGCCTTTACGCCGGATTTGTTGATGGCGAGCGGTGGGCCGGCAACCTCGGCCCTGAAACGGGCGACGGCACCGATCCCGATCGTGATGTGGAATACCACCGATCCGATAGGCATCGGGTTGATGAAGAGCATTGCCCGGCCCGGCGGAAATGTCACGGGGCGGTCCGATGATCAAGGCCCGCAAATCATGGGAAAGCGGCTGCAGATGCTGAAGGAGCTTGTCCCGGCGCTGTCGAAGCTCGCGCTGCTTGACCGCGTCCCGCCGTCGACTGCTATCCCTCGTCTCATCAAGTACGAACGCGCCCGCGAAAAGATGATCAAGGAGCGAGGACTGCAGGAGCAGCGCTGGCGCCTGCAGGGTCCAAACGATATCGATAATGCCTTCACGGCGCTCACTCAGGGCGGCTTCGGCGCCATCCAGGTCGCCTATGTGGCCGTGACATGGGCGCACAGGCGGCAGATTCAAGATCGTGCGGCCCGCTATCGTTTACCCGCGATCTACTGGCACCGAAAATACGTTCTCGAAGGCGGGCTCTTGTCGTATGGAGAAGACGATCGCGAGGTGCCTCGCAAGATGGCCGTCTATGTTGACAGGATCCTGCGAGGCGCGAGGCCCGGCGACCTTCCTGTCGAGCAGCCGGCCAAGTTCGAGCTCGTCATCAACCTGAAGACAGCCAAGGCGCTCGGCTTGACGATTCCGCCGTCTCTGCTGGCGCAGGCCGGGTCATCGAGTAACCGTGACCGCATTATCGATAGGCGGCGATCAGCTCCTCGAACGCCACCATCTGACCGCCGCGCGTTGACGACGGTACGACGATGACGGTCTTGATGCCGGCCGCGCGCCACGCGTCGACGCCGTCGCGGACGTGCTTGGCATTGCCGTAGAGCGTGACGTCGCTCAGCCAGCGCTCCGACATCGCCGCGCGCACGGCATCATCGTCGCCGCGCGCGACGGCCGCGCGAACCGCACGCATCTCGTCCTCGTAGCCGGCCTCGATCCAGTAGTTCTGGTAGTTCGGCAGCTTCACGTACGACGTCAGCACGCGGCGCATGACCGCCGCGGCCGCCGCGCGATCGGGATCGACGCACGTCGGGACCATGTCGCCGACGAAAAACGCCGCATCACTGCGCTTGGCTTCGGGCAGATGTCGAAGCGACTCTTTCATGTGGGAGCGCGCCGCGTTGGCCCACACGGCGCCGTCGGCGATCTCGCCGGCGAGCGCGACCATCTTCTTGCGCAGGGTGGCCAGCGTGATTGGCGGGAGCGCGCCGACCTGCGGCGCATATCCCTTCACCTCGGCGACGAACCGCCGCATGTCGTCGAGCGGCTTGCCCGGCGTCAGGCCCAGGCGCTGGTGCGCGGGACCGTGGCTCACGCCGACGCCGTAGCCGAAGCGGCCGCCCGACAGCTCGTGAATCACCGCCGCCGTCTGCGCCCACTCGAAGGGGTGGCGCGTGTAGATGTGGGCGATGCTCGTGCCGAACGCGATCTCACGCGTGGCCAGCGCGAGCGCCTCGCACAGCGCCATGCCGTCGCCCGGGCTCGGACAGTAGATGCCGGCGAAGCCTTCGGCCTCGAGACGCCGCGCGAGGTCGAGCGTGGCCTGACGGCGGCCGGCCACCGCAACGAGACTGACTGCCGGTTTCGTGACCATCGTGGCAGTCTATCGCCGATGCGCGCGAGCGTGTTGGGCATCGCGATCCTGCTGGCCGGCTGTCACGTCGGCCAGTCGGTCCAGCTGGCGTCGCCCGATGCTCGGGCGCCGTCGATCGCGATGCGCGTGGTGCGACCCGACGGCGCGGGCCCGTTCCCCGCGGTGGTCTGGATGCACAGCTGCGCGGGGCTCGTCCGCGGCGCGCGCCACGCGAACGACTGGACGCGGCGCTTGTCCAGGCTCGGCTACGTGGTGGCGCTGCCCGACAGCTTCTCCGAGCGCGGCTATCCGAACGGCGTGTGCGGCGACGGGCGCCTCGTGCCTCCCGAGACGCGCGCCGGCGATGCCTACGCGACGCTGCGGGCCCTCGAAGGACGCGACGACGTCGTGGCCGATCGCATCGGGATCATCGGCTACTCGCACGGCGGATGGGCGGTGCTGGCGGTGATGGATGCCGACGTCGCCGCGCGCGCGCGGAGCGCGGCCGGCGCGCAGCACGGGTTCGCGGCGGCCGTCGCGTACTATCCCGAGTGCGCGGCCGGCTCATGGACGAGCGGCTATCGTGCGACGGCGCCACTGCTGATCCTCGCGGGCGAGCTCGACGACTGGACGCCGGCCGCGCCGTGCCAGCGGCTCGCGGAGCAGGCGCGCGCGGAGGACCAGCCCGTCAGCATCGTGGTGTACCCGGGCGCCTACCACAGCTTCGACACGTACAACCCCGTGATCCGCATCCCGGAGGCGCGGCGCGGGCGCGGCGCCTGGATCGGCGGCGACCCGACGGCGCGCGAAGACAGCATCAAGCGGGTGGAAGCGTTCTTCGCGCGCTCCCTGCGCTAGGAGCCGCGCAGGCGCGGGTCGAGCGTGTCGCGGAGCGCGTCGCCGAGCAGGTTGGTGCCGAACACCGCGAGGCTGATCGCGAGCCCCGGCCAGATCACCAGCCACGGCGCCTTCTCGGCGTACTCGGCGGCGGCGATCGACAGCATGCGGCCCCACGACGGATACGGCTCGGGAATGCCGAGACCGAGGAAGGACAGCGCGGCCTCGACGAGGATCGACGCGCCGAGCTGCGCGGTGGCGAGCACGATGAACGGGCCCATCGTGTTGGGCAGGATGTGCCGCAGCGCGATCCGCACGTGCCGCGCGCCGAGCGCGCGCGCGGACTCCACGTAGGTCAGCCCGCGGATGGCGAGCACACTCGCGCGAATGATGCGCGCCGCACGTGGGACGATGGGGATCGAGATCGCGATGATCGCGTTGGTCAGCGACGGACCGAGCGAGGCCGCGAGCACCAGCGCCAGGACGAGAATCGGCAGCGCCTGCATGATATCCATCAGCCGCTGGCTCAACAGGTCGGTCTTGCCGCCAGCGTACCCGGAGATCAGCCCGATCAGACCACCGATAACCGTCCCGACCACCGTCGATGCCAGACCGACGAGCAGCGAGATGCGCGAGCCGTGGATGACACGGCTGTAGAGGTCGCGTCCGAGGTTGTCGGTACCGAGCCAGGCATCCGCGCCCGGCGCGACCAGCACGTTCATCGACGTCCGCACGGGGTCGTGCGTGGCCAGCACGTCGGCGAGCACCGCCGTCGTCACGAGCAGCAGCACGAGAACGCCGCCGGCTGCGCCGAGCGGCTTCTTGCGCACGAACTGTCCGAGCACCGAGCCGCGCGCACGCTCGACGGGCAGGATCTGCACGTCCTGGACGACGTCGAGCGTTCGAACCTGCGCCATCACGCGCTCCCGTACTTGATGCGCGGGTCGGCCCAGGCATACAGGAGGTCGACGGCCAGGTTCGCGAGCACGACCACGACCGTGATGAACATCGTGAGATTCTGCACGACGGGATAGTCACGAAGCTGGATGGCGTCGACGAGGTAGCGCGCGACCCCGGGCAGGTTGAAGACCGTCTCGGTGACGACGAGCCCCCCGATGAGAAACGCGAACTCGATACCCACCACGGTCAGCACCGGGAGCGACGCGTTCTTGAGCGCGTGACGCCACACCACCAGCGTCTTGCGCTGGCCCTTGGCCCAGGCGGTGCGGATGTAGTCTTCGCGCAGCACCTCGAGCATCGCCGAGCGCGTAATCCGCATGATGAGCGCCGATGAGCGATACCCGACGGCGAGCGCCGGTATCGTGAACTGCCAGAGATTGGCCTTCAGATCGACGAACGGCGAGACATAGGTCACTGAGGGCATCCAGCCGAGCGCGCGCACGAACAGCAGAATGACGACCATGCCGAGCCAGAACGAGGGCATCGACAAACCCGCGAGCGAGAGGATGCGCAGGACGTAGTCGAGCGGCCGATCCTGCTGCACGGCGCTCAACACGCCGAACGGCACGCCGAGCAGCACCGAGAACACCAGCGCCAGGAACGCGAGCTCCAGCGTGACCGGCAGCCGCGGCTTGATGATCTTCCAGGCGGGCATGTCGTAGCGATACGACTTGCCGAGATCGCCGCGCATCACCTCGCCTACCCAGCGCGCGTACTGGACAGCGAGCGGGCGATCCACGCCCAGCTCGCGCTCGAGCTGCTTCTTGTCGGCCTGGTCGACGTAGCCCGCCGACTCGAACAGGATGTCGACGATGTTGCCGGGCGCCAGCCGCATCAAGACGAAGATGACCATCGACATGCCGAGCAGGGTGATGCCCGCGATCACGAGCCTCTTGGTGACGTAGCCGCGCATGAAGAGCTACCTACTTGTCGAGCCAGACGTCCTGGAGACGGCTCACGTTGAAAATGGAGTTCTCGTGCTGGGGGTACCCCTTCACGCGCGGCCAGTAGACGGCGTACTGCTTGCCCCAGCCCAGGATCGGGCGCGCACCCTCCGCCTGCAGCTTGCGGTCGATCTCGTTGACGAGCTTCAGCCGCTTGGCGTGGTCGAGCGTCTGCGACTGCTCCACCATCAACCGGTCGATCTCCTCCGAGCAGTAGCCGGAGAAGTTGCGCTGCGAGCCACAGCGGTAGTTTTCGAAGAGCATGGCGTCGGGGTCGTCGACGGCGGTGCCAGTGAGGTTGAGCGCCAGCTGGTAGTCGAGGCGCGTCATCTTTGGATGCCACACACCCGTCTCGATCTGCTCGAGCACCGCGTCGATGCCGACCTGCCGCAGCTGATCGACCATCCAGCTCGCGGTGTCGACGTAGATCGCGAGCGCGCGCGTCGAGACCGTGAGCTTCATCGGATTGTTCGGCCCGTAGCCCGCGGCCGCGAGCAGCTTGCGGGCCTCCGCCTTCTGCTTCGTCGCATCACCCATGCCCGGCAGCGTCGGAACCTCCGCCGGCGGCAGGCCCCACACGCCGAACGGCCGCGGCTGCATGGCGCCGCCGAACGTCGCCGCGCCCAGGCGCGGGCCCACCAGGTACGACTTGCGGTCGAGGGCGAGGTTGATCGCACGGCGCACGCGCTCGTCGGTGAGCGGCGCCCGCTTGGCATTGATCAGGACGTTGTCGTTCACGTTCGAGTCGCTCTCGACGACGATGAGCTCGGCCTTGCCCTTCTTCGCCGTTTCCGCGTTGGCTTTGTTCCAACCGCTGCCTGCGACGTCGAGCTGGCCGGCCTGCAGCGCGGCGATCTGCGTCGAGCGGTCCTTGATGTGCACCCACTTGACGCCGTCCAGGTACGGCCGGCCCTTGATGAAGTAGCTCGGGTTGCGGACATACTCCACGAACTCACCCGGCCGATAGTCCTTCAGCTTGAACGGGCCCGTGCCGACACACGTCGTCTTGAGCTCCGCCATTGACACGTGCGCGGGATAGACGGGCGAATACCCGGAGGCGAGCAGCAGCAGCAGCGACGGTTGCGGTCGCTTCAGCCGGAACACGACCGTGTATGGATCGGGCGCCTCGATCGCCTCGATGTTCTCGTACCAGAGCTTGCGCGGGTTGATGCGCAGCTTGGCGTCGGCGTCGGGCGCGCCGCGCACGGCGTCGAAGGTGTGCTTGACGTCGCGTGAGGTGAACGGCTTGCCATCGTGCCATTTCACGTCGTGGCGGAGGAGAAACACGAGGTTGCGATAGTTGTCCTGCCACGACCACTTCTCGGCCAGCTCCGGGATGATGGTGTCGAGGCTTTCCTGCTTCTTCGCCGGATCGAAGTACACGAGGTTCGAGTAGCACGCGCTGACTTGCTGCACGGTCGCGATCGTGGATTCCTCGTGCGGCGACAGGCTCGGCGGCGCCGTCAGCGGATGGACGGTCAGCACGCCGCCGGTTTTCGGCGCCTGGGCGGGCGCCGGCAGCGTGAACGCGAGCAGCAGGACGAGGACGAGCGTGAGAAAATGGATGGACCGACGGAGCGATGTCATCGCGGGGACCTCCGCGAGAAGCGTTCGACTCTTGTGAATGCGGGAGTCTACAGCATGCTGGAATCGGGGTCTACGCCGAGCCCGGGGCCCTGGGGGACGGCGATGCGGCCGTTGACCGGGTTGATCGCGTCCCCGAGCGGATTCTTGGCGAAATCGCAGTAGAACCGCTCCACCAGGACGTCGCCCGGCATGGCGGCGATGCAATGCATCGACGCCAGCAGGCCGGGGCCGAAATACGCGGAGTGCGGGACGACCGTGACGCCGAACGTTTCGGCCAGCGCAACCACGCGGCGCAGCTCGGTCACGCCGCCGATCTTCGTCACGCTCGGCTGCGCGTAGTCGATCGCCCGCGCTTCGAACGCCCGCCGGAAGTCCCAGACCGTGCCGTAGTTCTCGCCCGCCGCCGTCGGAATGCCGCCACGGCGCCGCACCTCGGCGAGCGCCTCGACGTTCTCGGGCGGAAAGATCGGCTCCTCGAGCCACGTGAGCCGGAGCGGGGCCAGGCGGTCCGCCATCTCGAGCGCCTCGACGAGGCTCCACGGACAATTCGTGTCGAGCATGATGCGGACATCGCCGCCCGCGACGTCGCGAGCGGCCTTCACCTCCGGCACCGTGATCTCGTGCAGCTTGATGTCGCGGTAGCCGCGCTCGAGCGCCTGCTCGGTATAGAACGACACCGCGTCGGCGCTGCCGTAGCGCAGCAAGCTCGCGTACGCGGGGAGCTCCGTACGCGTGCCGCCACCGAGCAGCCGGTAGAGCGGCAGGCCCGCGGCCTTGCCCGCGATGTCCCACAGCGCGATGTCGATCCCCGACAGCGCATAGATCGTCGGTCCGTTGCGGCCGACGCCGTGCAGCAGACGCGAGAGCTCGTCGTGCAGCACGGTGATGTTCGTCGGGTCGCGGCCGACGCACATCGGTCCGAGGACGGTATCGATCGCCGCGCGCGTGGCGGGAAAGATGCGATGGCCGAACGCTTCGCCCCAGCCCGTCAGCCCCGCGTCGGTGTCGACACGCACCAGCAGGATGTCGATGCTCGTGATCGCGCGGTCGCGCAGGCGCGGCGTGGCGCCGTCGATGATCATGGGCAGCGTGACGACGCGCGTCTCGACGCGCGTGATCTTCATCAGAATTTGACGGGCAGCGCCTTCAATCCCCGGAGCGTCAGGCTCTGGCGATACTCGGGCTGCCGTGTCGCAAGGGCGAGCTTCGGCAGTCGCTGCACGAGCGTGCCGATCGCGATCTGACCCTCGATGCGCGCCAGCGGCGCGCCGAGGCAGAAGTGAATGCCCCAGCCGAACGCGATATGCCGGTTGTCGCCGCGGCCGATGTCGAGGTGGTCGGGGTCGGGGAACTGCGCGGGGTCGCGGTCGGCGGCGCCGATGAACGGCATCACCATCTCGCCCTTCGGAATCGTGTGGCCCCCGAACACCACGTCCTCGCTCGGGATGCGCGCCGTGCGCTGCACCGGCCCGTCGAAGCGCAGCAGCTCCTCCACGGCGGAGCCGATCAGGCCGGGGTCGCGCCGCAGACGCTCGAGCTGATCGCCATGACGCAACAGCGCGTGTGTGCCGTTGCCGATGAGGTTCACCGTCGTCTCGTGGCCTGCGATCAGCAGCAGGATGCAGGTGGCGAGCAGCTCGGTCTCGTTGAGCTTGTCGCCCGCTTCCTCGGCCGCGATGAGGCCCGACAGCAGATCATTGCGCGGGGCCGCCCGGCGCTGCGCGATGAGACCGCGGAAATACTGCGCGAGCGCTTGACGCGACTCGACGCTGCGGCGGCCGACCTCGGAATCCGGCCCCAGCCAGATCAGGTCGAGGCCGCGCGCGATGTCCAGGCTCCAGCCCTTGAACCGCTCATGATCCTCGACGGGCACACCAAGCATCTCGCAGATCACGATCACCGGAATCGGGTACGCGAATTCCTCGATGAGATCCATCGAGCCGCGCGCCTTCACGCGGTCGAGCAGCCCGTCGACGATCTGCTGGATGCGGGGCCGCAGCCCCTCCACCACGCGCGGCGTGAACGCCTTGCTCACGAGCCCGCGCAGGCGTGTGTGGTCCGGCGGGTCACGGTCGAGCATCGACAGGCCCATGGCGGGCACCGGGGCGCCGAAGCGCGCGGCGACGAACGAGGCGATCGCCTCCTTGGCCAAGCGCGGATCACGCAGCGCGGCCACGACGTCGTCGTAGCGCGTGAGCACCCAGAAACCGAGCGGGCTGTGGTGGACCGGATCCTCGGCGCGCAAGCGGTGATAGGTGGGATACGGGTCGGCCACGAACTCCGGATCCATCGGGTTGAATTGGATGTCGGCCATGGCTCGTCCCCCTGCCCCTGCGGGCCCCGACGACTCACTCTACACGATCGGCGCGACGGCGGTATGCTAGGCGCCAAGCCGGAGGAGGCCACCCATGGCGAAGATCAAGCACATCGCGCTGTCCACGCAGGACCCCGACGCCACCGCGAAGTTCTACGTCGACGTGTTCGGCATGAAGCAGGTTGGACGCATCGACAATCCGAACACGAGCGGCTACTACCTCACCGACGGCGACATCAATCTCGCCATCCTGAAGTTCAAGAACGACAAAGTCGCCGGTGTGGAGCGCGGCAAGGATTGGTCTGGCATCCACCACTTCGGCTTCCAGGTCGACGACCTCGAGGCGACGACGGAGCGACTGGGTTCCGTAAACGCGCCGCGCCGCGACGACATCAACGAGGCGCTGGGCGTCGGTGGCCATGCCGCCGAGGGCGGTGCCAAGCGCTACGGCAACGTCGAGGTGAAATACAGCGGCCCCGACGGCGTCACGGTCGACGTGTCGGAGACGGGCTGGGTCGGCACGCAGACGTTCCGCCCCGAATAGCCGCCCCTCAGCGCATCAGACTCGGCAGCCACAGCGCGAGCCACGGGAACGCCACGAGGATCGCGAGGCGGACGACGTCCGCCCACATGAAGGGCAGCACGCCGCTGAAGATCGTCGCCGTACTGAGCTCGGGCACCAGCGTGCGGAGCACGAACATGTTCATGCCGACGGGCGGGCTGATGAGCCCGATCTCGACCACGCACACGATGATGATGCCGAACCACACGGGGTCGAACCCGAGATGCACGACCACGGGGAAGAACACCGGGATCGTGAGCAGGATCATCGACAGCTCTTCCATGGCCGTGCCGAGCACCACGTAGATCGCGCAGATCCCCGCGATCACGACCGTCGGTCGCACGTTGAATCGCGTGACCCAGCCCTTGAGATCGGCCGGCATGGTCGTGATGTTGACGAACTCCGCGAAGATGAGCGCGCCGATGAGGATCATGAACAGCATCGACGTCGTGCGCGCGCTCTCCAGCAGCGAGGCATAGAGCGTCCGCCACGTCAGCGCACGGCGCGCGAGCGCGAAGATCATCGCGCCGAACGCGCCCATGGCAGCGCCCTCGGTGGCGGTGAAGAACCCGCCGTAGATGCCGCCCATCACGAACACGAAGAGCGCGGCCACCGCCCAGACGTCGCGCAGGGCGCGAAATCGCTCGCGCCACGTCGAGCGCTCGCCGGGCGGCCCCGAGGCGGGATCGCGCCACGTCATGTACTGCACCGCGCCGCACAGCAAGATTGCACCGACAATTCCGGGGATGATGCCCGCGGCGAACAGCTTGCCGATGTTGGTCTCGGTGAAGATGCCGTAGATCACCATGATCGTCGACGGCGGGATCATGATGCCGAGCGTGCCGCCACCGGCGACCACGCCGGCGGCCAGCCGATCGGAGTACCCGAAGCGCTTCATCGACGGGTACGCCACCTTGGCGAACGTCGCGGCGGTCGCGATCGACGAGCCGCAGATGCCGCCGAAGCCCGCGGATGCCCAGACCGTCGCCATGGCGAGCCCGCCGCGCAAGTGGCCGATGAACGCATACGCCGCCCGGAACAGCTCCTGCGACATGCCGGCGCGCGTGACGAAATTGCCCATCAGGATGAACAGCGGCACCACCGAGAGCGTGTAGTTGCGGCCGGTCTCGTAGAGCTTCGTCTGCGTCATCGCGAACGCGACGGTCCAGTTCCAGTCGCGCATGTACGCGTAGCCGACGATGCCGACGACGGCCATGGCGAACGCGATCGGCACCCGAAGACAGCAGAGCAGTATCATCACCGTGAGGCCGATCAGCCCCTCGATCATCGGCGCTCGACGACTTTGGAGAGATGAAGCGCCGCGGCCAGCGCCAGGGCCAGCGCCATGAAGTACACGAACGGGCCATACAGAATGCGGAGGACGTCGGTGGAGTCGCCGTACTGCGAGACGCGGTCGGCCTTGCGCCACACGAGCCACGCGAGCGCACCCATGAAGCCCGCGTTGAGCAATTCGACGACGCGGCGCAGCCCGTGCCGCGTGCGGGGGCCGGTGACGCGGTCGACGAAGTCCATCACCGCGTGCTCTTCGGCGAACGACACGAGCGGCAAGCCCGCGAAGATCAGCACCACCAGCATCAGCTCGGTGACCTCGAACGCGCCGCGCACGGGCCGGCTGAACACGTAGCGCGCGATGACGTCGATCACGGTGAGCACCATCATGGCGAGCAGCACGGCCGAGGCGGGAATGCCCAGCACCACGTCGGCGCGCGGCCGCTCCGGCGCCGCGGCGACGGGCGGCGGTTCGGCTACAGCCACGGCAGGACGCCCTGCGCGAAGAGCAACGTGCCGTCGGGCCGCGGGGCATCGGCGAAGTTCACGGTCAGACGTCGCGCGCCCTGGCGCACGATGCGCTGCAGCGTGTCCGCCACCTGCGCGGGTGTGCCGGCCAGCTGGATGTCGCTCATCGGGCGGATTCGCGGCGCGTTCTTCAGCCGCTCGACCTCGGCCTCCGACTCGGCAATGAGAATGCCGACCCGCACGACCTGGACGATGGCGTCATAGTCGCGGCCGACCTCCTTGCAGTGCGCCTTCAACACTTCCTGCTTGTGCGCGTAGAGGTCGTGATCGCGAAAGCCGTAATTCCACCAGTCGGCGTGCCGGGCGACCGCGCGTAACAGGTAGCGTTCGCCGTGGCCGCCGATCATGATGGGCGGGATCGGCTCCGGACGTGGCTCGCAGTGAGCGCCGGCGATCCGGAAGTGCTCGCCCGCGTACGACGCGGGCGAGTCCGTCCACAGGCACCGGATCAGCGCGATCGCCTCCCCGAGCTGCGCGATCCGCACGGGTGTCGGCGGGAAGGGCCAGCCGTACGCGAGATACTCCTCCTTGTTCCAGCCGGCGCCGATGCCGAGCACGACGCGCCCGCCGGAGAGCGCCTGCGCGGTCGCCACCATTTTCGCGACGTGCGCGGGATTGCGGAAACTGTTGCAGAGCACCTCGTGGCCGCAGAGCTTGTCGGGATAGCGGGCGAGTGCCCAGGTCAGCAGCGTCCAGCCTTCGCCGACGTTGTGCGCCCCGTACTGCACGTGGTCGGGCAGCCAGATGGAATCGAACGGGCCGACGGTCCGATCGAAATACGGAAACGTCGCGTCGACGAGGCGCGACCACACGTTGAGCCCGACAGGGACGGTCACTGGCCCGCGGCGGCCTTCTTCAGCTCCTCGTGGAACTCCTTGAGGATCTTCGCGGCGTCCACGCCCTTGGCGCTTGCCTTGGTGATCCAGTCGTCGATGAGCGGCGCCGAGCGCTTGCGCACCTGGGCCACGAACGCGGCGTCGGCATTCACGATCTTCACGCCCGACTTCTTGAGTGCCTCCAGGCCCCTGGCGTCGGCCTCGTCCCACGACCGCCCGGCCAGCCGCGCGATGTGCTCACCCGAAAGCTTCTCGATCGCCTCCTGGTCCTGCTTCGGCAGCTTGTTCCACTTGTCCTCGTTCATGAAGAAGCCGAACGCGGAGGAGTACATGCCTCCGGGAAACAGCGTGGCCTGCTGGAGCACCGTGTCGAGCTTGAACGACATGACGGACTCGAGCGGGAAGAACACGCCGTCGGCGACGCCGCTCGACAAGAGCTCGTAGGACTCCGGCGCGGGCTTGACGAACGCCGAGGCGCCGAGCGCCTTGGCGACCTGCTCGGCGACGCCGCCGCCTGTGCGGATCTTGAGCCCCTGCACGTCGGCGATGCCGTTCACGGGCTTGCGCGTGAACATCTGCCCCGGCCCGTGCGTGAACACGCCGAGCAGCTTCACGCCCTTGTACTCGCCGACCTTCTGGAAGTACTTCCAGTGAATGCGTGAGTAGGCGATCGAGTTGGCGAGCGCGGTATCGCCCGCACCCGGCAGCTCGGCCATCAGGGGCAGGATGTGGCGCGCCGGCGTATACGATGCGGTCACGTACGAGAGATCGACCAGGCCATCGCGCACGGCGTCGAAGGTTCCGGGAGGCGCCGAGGGATGCTTGGGCAGCATCGTGAACTTCACGCGGCCGTTGGTCGCCTTCTCGACCTCGTTCGCCCAGCCCTGCAGGACGGTCGCGGTCAGGTGGTGCTGCGGCGAGACCCACGACGACATCGTCAGCGTCGTGGTCTGCGCGGTCGCGGGCGCGACGAGCGCGAGGCTCGTCAGCAGCACCGCGATCACGAATGCGAGCGACGTCATGGCTCCTCCTCGAGCGGCGTGCGCGCCGATCGCGCGCTAGTGTAGCAGCCCGCTCGGCGCCGGGATCGCGCGGTCGTGTGGTACGCTTCCGGGCCACCATGCCCGACCACGTCATCCGCGTCGGCGACGTCGAGATCATGGCGCTGTCCGACGGTTTGCTCGAGTTCGATCTGTGCAACTTCTTCCCGACGATCCCCGAGGAGCGGTGGGACCCGTACGAGGCGCACCTCACCGAGGAGCACAAGGTCCGCTTCAATCTCGGCTCGTACCTGATCCGGGCCGACGGCCGCACGATCCTGATCGACACGGGCCTCGGGCCGCGCCCGAAGGACACGCCGGACGTGCCGTGGGGTGAGCTGCTCCGCGATTTCACGGCGAAGGGTGTGCGGCCCGATGAGGTCGACATGGTCGTGATGACGCACCTGCATCGCGATCACGTCGGCTGGAATCTCACCGACGCGGGCGGTCGATGGGTCCCGACGTTTCCGAACGCGCGCTACTGGGTGAGCACGAAGGACTGGGAGGCCTGCCACGCGCCCGACGTGCAGCCCACGCGCTTTCCGAACGCGCCGACCTGCGTGTGGCCGCTCGCGGACCTCGGCTTGGTCGAGTTCATGAAGGGCGAGCACGCGCTGACGCGCACGCTCACCGCGGTGCCGACGCCCGGTCACACGCCCGGCCACGTATCGATCCTCATCACCTCGCGCGGCGAGCGCGCCCTCGTCCTGGGCGACGCCGCCCACAGCCCCGTGCAGCTGCAAGAGCCCGACTGGGTCTCGCGCGCCGACATGGATCCCGAGCTGACGCGCCAGACCCGGCGCGCGCTGCTGGACCGGCTCGAGCGTGAGGAGATCGTCGTCGCGGCCGGCCATTTCGAGGCGCCGGGGTTCGGCCGCATCGTCAGACTCGAAGGCCGCCGCTACTGGCGCGGGCTCTAACAGGAGGCTGCATGCGTTACGAGATGATCTCCGCCGATTGCCACCTCGATCTCTGCTGGCTGCCGACCGATCTGTTCGTCTCGCAGGCATCGCCCGAGATGCGTGATCGGATGCCATACGTCGAGGACGGGCCGAAAGGCAAGCGCTGGGTCACCAAGAAGGGCGCCAATCTGGGCCTCGTCAACGGCATGGGCTCCGCGGGACGCGAGTATGTTCCGGGCCGTATTCATCGCGCGGATCGCATGGAGTCGACCGGACTCTACTCCGACGGCAAGCGAGGCATCCGACGACTGAGCGATCCCGACCTGCGACTCAAAGACCAGGACCGTGACGGCGTGCAGGCGGAAGTGCTGTACGGCATCCTCGGCGCGACGGGACGGATGAACGATTCGGAGGCCACCGTCGAGGTGATGCGTATCTACAACGAGTGGCTCGCCGACTTCTGCTCGACGCATCCCGAGCGCTACGCGGGCCTCGCGTCGATTCCGAACAATCCGCTCGACGCCGCCATCACCGAGGTCGAGCGCGTGGCCAAGCGCGGCGCGCTGCGCGGGCTCGACATCGCGAACTCGCCGGATCTGAAACCGCTCTGGGATCCGTACTGGAATCCGCTCTGGGAAGTGGTGAACGCCTCGGGACTGCCGCTGCACTTCCACACCGTCGGTGGCTACGTGCCCGACCACATCCGCAAGATCATCTTTGTCGGCAGCGATCCATCGCGTGCGTCGCTGCCCGATGCGCCGGCCGTGGAGCTGCCCGTCGCGCGCGCGGCATTCGCGACGAGCATCACGATGTTCCAGGTCAACATGGCGACGATCCTCGCCTCGATGATCTTCTCCGGCGTGCTCGAGCGCTATCGCGCGCTGCGGCTGGTGCTCGGCGAGTCCGGCATCGGCTGGATCCCGTACATCCTGTGGCGGATGGACGCGGAGTGGGAGGACCAGTTCAAGGATCTCTCGCTGACGATGCCGCCCAGCGGTTACTGGAAGCGCCAGTGCTGGGCGACGTATCAGACGGATCCGATCGGCATGAAGCTGATCGACGAGCTCGGCGTGGACAAGATCATGTGGGGCTCGGACTTCCCGCACCCCGATGGCGTGTGGCCCGACTCGCGCGAGTACGTGCAGCGCGAGATGGGCCAGCTCCCCGCCGACGTCCGCCGCAAGATCGTCTGCGAAAATGCGGCGCGACTCTATGGATTTGCGCTCGAGGAGAGCCCGCGATGAAGAGGACCTGGCGGCTCTACACGGGCTCCGACGGCCAATCGCACATCGAGCCGATCGACATCGAGAAGCAGTCGGACTGGCTCAAGGGCCTTGCGACGACGCAGATCTCGTTCAGCGTCTGGCCCAAGGATCGATTTCTCGACTGGCACCCCGCGCCGCGCCGGCAGTTCGTCATCATTCTGTCGGGTCAGCTCGAGATCGGCTGCGGCGACGGCAGCAAACAGGTGTTCGGTCCCGGCGACGCGCGTCTCGTGGAGGACACGACCGGCAAGGGTCACACGACGCGCGTCGTGGGCGGCGAGCCCGTGCTGACGGCCACCGTGCCGCTGGCGCAGTCATGAGCCCGCAGGCGGCGACCGCGCAGCCGACGAAGATTTTGTTCGCGCCGAAGCAGGACCCCGTCGTCACCGACATGGCCCGATCGCTCACACCGCCGGGCTTCGAGCTGATCATGGCGGACTTCGGGACGCCGGAGTTCATCAATGCTGCGGCCGAAGCCGAGTACTTCCTCGGTCTGGCGCGGAACATGGGCGGCGAGTTCTTCCGCGCCGCGCCGAAGCTGAAGCTCGTGCAGCTCTTGAGCGCGGGCTACGACCGAGTCGACGTCGAGGCCGCGCGCAAGGCGCACGTGCCGGTGGCCAACAACGGCGGCGCCAACGCCATCGCCGTCGCGGAGCACACGATCTTGTTGATGCTCGCCGTGCTCAAGCAGCTCGTGCGGTTCCATCAGGACGTCGTGGCCGGGCGGTGGCGCCCGCCGGCGTCGTCGGAATCGCCCGTCTACGAGCTGTCGGGCCGGACGGTCGGGATCATCGGACTCGGCAACATCGGCAAGAAGGTGGCGCGGCGGGCGCGTGGATTCGACGCCCGCGTGCAGTACTACGACATCGTGCGACTGAGCGAAGCCGAAGAGGACGCCCTCGGCGTGCGGTTCGTGCTCCTCGCCGAGCTGCTCCGAACCTCGGACATCGTCACCCTGCACGTGCCGCTGACCGATGCGACACGCGGAATCATCGGCGCGCGCGAGCTCTCACTGATGAAGAAGGACGCGATTCTCGTCAACACCTGCCGCGGGCCGGTGGTGGACGAGGCGGCGCTCTACCGGGCGCTGAAGGACCGGCAGATCGGTGGCGCGGGGCTCGACGTCCTCATCGACGAGCCGCCCGCGAAGGACAATCCGCTCTTGACGCTCGCGAACGTCACGCTCACGCCGCACTCCGCGGGACCGACGTGGGAGAACTGGACGGCGCGCTTCCGCAACGGCTTCGACAACATCGAGCGCGTGGCCGCCGGCCGCAAGCCGCTCTGGATCATCCCCGAGCTGATCGAGTCGCCGAAATGATCGGCGCCGGCGAGGATCGGTCATGATCACGAAGTTCGGCACCGTCTACGCCGGTCACGTCGATCTGCCCGACATGGGCCAGGACGCCACGCCGGCCAACGAGCGACGCTACAGCAACGAGCAGCTGGCGAGCGTGTTCGAGAAGACCGACGCGATCGCGAAGTGCATGGACGACGCCGGCTACTACGCGCTCTGGCTGGCCGAGCATCACTTCCAGCACGAGGGCTACGAGGTCATCCCGAACATCCTGATGCACGCGGTGCATCTGGCCCACGTGACCAGGCGCCTCAAGATCGGCTGCGGGTTCAACATCGCGCCGATGTGGCACCCGCTGCGGCTCGCCGAAGATTATGCGGTCGCGGACATCCTGACGAAGGGGCGCGTGATCTTCGGCGTGGGTCGCGGCTATCACTCGCGCGAGGTCGAGACGTTCGGCGCCCCGATCCTGAATCAGGACGCCAACCGCGAGCTGTTCGAGGAGCAGGTCGAGATCATCTTCAAGGCGTTCGCCAACGAGCGGTTCTCGCACCAGGGCAAGCACTACACGCTGCCGCCGGCCGTGCCGTATCGCGGCTACGAGCTGCGCGACCTCACGCTGGTGCCCCGCCCCGTCCACCCCGTCGACTGCTGGCAGCCGATCGTCAGCGCCAAAGCGCGCGGGCTCGACTTCATGGTGCGCCACGGCATCAAGGGCATCATCGGTGGTGGCGCCGCCACCATGGCCGAGGGACCGTTCCAGGCCTATCGCGAGGCCGCCGCGCGCGCCGGCAAGAATCTGAAGCTCGGTGAGAATCTGTGCCTGGGCATCTTCATCTATCTCGCGGAGACGCGCGAGAAGGCCATCCGCGAAATCACGCCGTTCTACGAGGAGCACGTGAAGATGTTCGGGCCGCTCGGCTTCGTGCCCGGCATCACACCGGCGCAGCTCGCGGCATCCACGAAGCGCGGCGGCTGGGGTGCGGCCGGCGTGCCGACGGTCGAGCACTACATGGACAACGGCGCCTGGTTCGCCGGCCCGCCCGAACAGCTGATCGCGTACCTGAAAGACGTCGAGTCGCGATATCCCGGCCTCGAGTACGTCAACGTCAGCATCAGCATGGGGACGCCGAAGTCGGTGATGCTCGAGCAGCTCCAGGCGTTTGCCAACGACGTGATGCCGACGTTCACCGGGCGCTGATTCCGGGCCCGCCAGCGCGGCTACAATACCCGGCGGGAGGAGCCCGGCATGGCGATGTACTGGAGGGAGATCACGGTGAACTGGGGTGAGTCCGACCCGTTCGGGCTCGTCTACTATCCGCGCATCGTCGCCTGGTTCAACGACACCGAGCACGAGCTGTTCCGGATCATCGGCTATCCGATCGAGCAGATGATCAAGAACGACCGCACGACGTTCGTCATGGGCGAGATCCACTTCCGCTTCATCGGCCCCGCCGCGTACGGCGACCGGATCCTGACGACGATCAATCTGGCCGAGATCGGCGAGCACACGCTGCACTGGAACTGCAAGGCGAAGAACGCGATGACCGGCGCCGCGGTCAGCGAGGGCCGGGCCACGCGCGTTTATGCGCGCATCATGGAGGACGGCACGCTCAAGGCGATGCCGATTCCGAGCCACATGGTGAACGCCATCCGCGAGGTGGGCGACCTCAAGCATCTGGGGCCGAACAGCACCGCGAAGGCGCGTTGACCCGTCAGCGGTGCGTCGGGCGGGCGGCCAGCCCGGGAATCGAGAGCACCAGGTGCAGATAGCCGCCGAGCTCGTTGATCGCGCGCATGTCGCGGGCGACGAAGGCGGCGCGCTCGGCGTCGGTCAGGTCGGCGTCGGCAATCGCCGCGCCCGAGTCGGCCACGAATCGTGCACGGAACTCCGCGTCCTTCTTCAGGCGATACAGCAGGCTGTTGACGGCGTAGCGGCTCAGGGCACTCTCCACTCCACCGCCGCCAGGTTGATGCGTGCGAGCTCGCCGAAGTAGCGGAGGTCGGCGCGCGCCGGGCTGACCGCGCCGAGCAGCACCATCCAGTTCAGGAACTCGTGACTGCCGGTCTTGTGAAGCTCGTCGGCGCCGAGCGCCTGCAGCGGCTCGTGCTCCCCGCGCTCCATCCAGCCGATGAGCTTCTGGTCGAACGCGGTGTCTGTCTCGCCGATCCGCGCCACCGACAGCTCCGGAAAGTGCGACAGCCCGCCGGTGGCGATGATGCCGACGCGCCAGGAACCGCCGGCCACGACGCGGGCGATATGCTGACCGAGCGCGAAGCAGCGGCGCGCCGTCGGCTGGGGCGCGACGAAGCAGTTGATCCAGATCGGCACGAGTGGAGGAATCGCTCGCGCTCCGTGCAGCCGGTTCACCGGCGCCAGGAACGCGTGGTCGACCGGCGCCTCCCACGACAGCGCCAGGTCGAATCCGGCCGCGGTCCCCTGCTCGAGAATCGCGTTGGCGAGCGTCTCGTGCAGCGGATAGGTCAGCGGCATCCCCTCGAGCACCGCGTCGAACGCCTCCGCGTGGTCCTGCCGCATGCGCTGCACCTCGCGCCCGATGCGCACGCACATGGCGGGCACACAGTTGAACGAAAACGCGTTGAGGTGATCGTCGGCGACGACGATCAGCGCGTCGGGCTTCGCCGCCGACAGGCGCTCGCCCATGGCCGCGATGGCGGCCATCGCTTCCTCGGTCTTGCGACGGCCGACGGCGCCGCAGACGCGCTCATAGTAATCGGGGTCGAGCACGTGCGACATCGCGGCGGCGAACACGATCCGGCCCATACGGTCAGCGCGCGGTGAGATCGCTCCACAGCGCGTCGGCGCCGCGCGCGCCGGCCGCGCGGCCGAGCTCGCGCGCCCAGCCGCTCTCGCTGCCGAACTCCGCGCGCCACGACCACAGCCGCCGCGTCGCGAAGTGCAGCGAGTGCTCGTAGGTGAAGCCGATGGCACCATGCGTCTGGTGCGCGATGCCGGCGCCGACGCCGGCCGCCTCGCCGACGCGCACCTTCGCCACCGCCACCTCGAAGCGCGGGTCGCCGCGCTCGGCCGCGCGGAACGCGGCCTCGGCCGCGATGCCGGCGGCGGCGACATGGCCGGCCAGCACGGCGAGATTCTGCTGGATCGCCTGGAAGCTGCCGATCGGCCGGCCGAACTGCTTGCGCTCCGTGGCGTAGCGAACCGATTGCACCAGGCACGACTCGAGCGCGCCGGCCATCTGCGCGGCGCGCGCCATCGCGCCGAAGAGCCGGATGACATCGGCCGGCACGTCGGCCGGCGCCGCGGCCACCGGGCGTGCGTCACGGAACACGAGCGTGTCGCGCGGCTCGAGCGCGAGGTTGCGATCCTCTTCGACGGTCGCCGCGCCGCGCGCGAACAGCGCGACCGTGGCGCGGCCGTCGAGCTCGCCCACCGTGACGACATGGGCGGCGTCGCGGCCCCACGGCACACGCGACGCGCGGCCGTCGACGGTCACGTTGCCGCCGCGCCGGGCGAGGGTCAGACGCTCGCCGCGATGCACCGGCGCCAGCGTGATCGGTCCGAACGGCACCTCGAGCCCGGCGCGCGAGAGCAGCCACCCGGCGATGATCGTCTCCGCCAGCGGCACCGGCGCGGTGTAGCGTCCCGAGGCGCGAATGACGACGTGGGCGTCGAGCCACGTACCGCCCGCGCCGCCGGCGTCGTCGGAGACGAGCGGCAGCGTGAGTCCGCCTTCCTCCAGCGCGCGCCACAGCTTGTCGGGCCACGTGCCCTTCTCCGCGGCCTCGATGAGCTCCTTGGTCGCGAGGTCCGTGAACAGCCGCGTGACCGTGTCGGAGAGGAGCGACCGAAGGTCGGGCGCACTCATCGCAGTCCTAGCCCTCTGGCGATGATGCCGCGCAGGATTTCGCGCGTGCCGCCGCGCAAGGAGAAGGACGGTGCCGTCTGCGTGATGTAGCCGAGCACCTGCTGGAGGTCGGAGCCCGTCGTCAGCGTCGGCTCGACGTCGAGCAGCGCGTGCGCGAGCTCGGGGATCGATTGCTCGAACGTCGTGCCGACGTCCTTGACCGCGGCGGCTTCCAGGTTCACCGTCTCGCCCGCTTGCAGCATGCCAGCCACGGAGGTCGACATCTGCCGTAGCGTCGCGAGGCTCGCGACCATGCGGCCGAGCGCCTCGGTGCCGCGATCGTCGGGATGCGCGCCCACCTCACGGACCAGCTCGCGGATCAGCGCGATCGACGACAGATACCGCTCCGGCCCGCTGCGCTCGAAGCCGAGCTCGGTGGTGACCTGCTTCCAGCCGTCGCCCTCGTTGCCCACACGCGCGTCGTCGGGCACAAAAGCGTCGGTGAAGTTCACCTCGTTGAAGTGGTGCTTGCCGGCGAGGTCGATGATCGGCCGGATGGTGATGCCGTTCGTGTTGCGCAGATCGACGAGGAACTGCGTGAGGCCCTCATGCTTCTTGTCGGGCACCACCTGAGTGCGGAAGAGCGCGATGGCGTAGTCGGACAGGTGCGCGTTCGAGGTCCACACCTTCGTACCGTTGACGAGATAGCCGCCGTCAACCTTCGTGGCTCGCGTGCGCAGCGACGCGAGATCCGAGCCCGAGTCGGGCTCGCTCATGCCGATCGCGAAGGCCAGCTCGCCGCGCACGATGGCGGGCAGAATTTTCTGGCGCTGCTCCTCGGTGCCGAAGCGCAGCAGCAGTGGGCCGCTCTGCCGGTCCGCGACCCAGTGCGCGCTCACCGGCGCGCCGGCGGCGAGCATCTCCTCCATCATGACGTAGCGCTCGAGGAACGAGCGCTCGTGGCCGCCATATTTCTTGGGCCACGTCATGCCGATCCAGCCGCGCGCGCCCACGCGGCGCGAAAATTCGCGGTCGAAGCCGCCCCACGACTTCGCGCGCTTCACCGGCGCCGCGCTGCTGAACTCGGCTTTCAGGAACTCGCGGACCTCGACGCGCAGGCTGGCCGCCTCGGGCGGCAGATCGTTCAGCGCGAAGCGAAAGACGGCCGGCATGGCGGGGAGTGGACCACATCGCGCGGGACGGCGCAACCGCGGTGTATAGTCCGATCACGCCGGAGGTCGCCATGAAAGTCGGCATCGCACTGAACATGCTCACCAAACCGGGTCGAAGCGACGCCTCGGTCGTCGGCGAGCACCTGGCGCTCGGCGACCTCGCCGAGCCGCTCGGCTTCGACTCGCTGTGGGCGCTCGAGCATCACTTCACCGGCTACGCGATGTCGCCGGCGCCCACGCAGCTGCTCGCGTACTTCGCCGGGCGCACGCGGCGCATCGCGCTCGGCACCGCCGTCATCGTGCTGCCGTGGCACGACCCCGTGCGCGTGGCGGAACAAATCGCGCTGCTCGACATCATGTGCGGGGGCCGCTGTCTGTTCGGCTTCGGTCGCGGCGCCGCGAGCGTGGAGTACGCAGGCTTTCGCGTGCCGATGGACGAAGCGCGCGCGCGTTTCGTCGAGGCAGCGCGCGTCGTCGTCACCGCGCTCGCCGACGAGGTCTTCGAGTGGAACGGCGAGTTCTTCACGATTCCAAAGATGTCGATCCGGCCCCGGCCGGTGTCGCACCCCGAGCGCCGCTTCTACGCGTCCTCTGTCAGTCCGGAGTCGGCGGAGATCATGGCCAAGCTCGGCTTCGGCGTGCTGGTCGTGATGCAGAACGAGTGGGCGAAGGCCGCGGAGGACATCCAGCGCTACCGCGAGATCGCCGCCGGCGTCGGCCACACGCCGCGCCCGCCGATTATTTTGACGAACATCTCCGTTGCCGAGCGTCGGGAAGAGGCGCAGGAGCGCGCCGGCACGTACCTGTCGCGCAAATGGGACTCGATCGACGAGCACTACCACTTCTCCGACGGGCATCTCGCTTCGGTGAAGGGCTACGAGTTCTACGGCGGGATGGCGAAGACGTACTCCAAGATGAAGGACCCGAGCTTCCGGAAGAAGGCGACCGACTTCTACGTCAAGATCCAGATCGTCGGCACACCGGACGATTGCGTACAGCAGGTGGCCGAGCTGCAGCGGCTCACCGGGCTCGATCATCTCGTGACGGAGTTCGCGTTCGGCGGCATGCCCCACGAGCAGGCCGAGTTGAACATGCGGCTCTTCGCCGAGCGCATACTGCCGGTGCTGCAGCGCGACCGAATGTTCGCCGCGCCGGCGAACGATCATCGTGCGCACAGCGGCGCCGCCGATGCGACGGGCGCCACGGGAATCTTCGCGCCCGCCTGACGGCGACGGGCGCGGACGCGCGCGCCCGGGAACCTAGCGGGGGGCCGGCGCCGAGTCGGCCGGGGGTGGCGGCGGCGGCACGCCGGGCGGCGGCGGTGCGTGCGGCGTCACCGTGGGTAAGCT
>JBKOUQ010000100.1:0-33742 GCA_046723475.1 Candidatus Methylomirabilota bacterium | reverse complement strand
GTCCTCACGCGTGGCACGCCGCGGCCCGCGTCGGACTCCGCGTCGCCTACCGGCAGCGCCGCGGGGCCGATGGCGTCGTACTTCGCCGAGCGCGCGCGTACGACGCGCGCGTCGCCCGACGGTGCGACGGCGGCGCCGCTGCGCGCGCGCAGCACCTTCGATCGTGCCGAGGACACCGACGTGACGCTGTGTGTGGCCGTACCGCTCGACGGCCAACCGCATCGGGTCGTGAGTCGCTGGTACGACGAGAGCGGGCGCGAACGCCGAGTCGTCTCCCGGACCGCGCAGCGCCCGGCCCGAGCCGACGCGCCGGCGGCCCGACCCGAGCAGACGTGGGCCTGGCACACCCACACCGTCCCGATGTGGGAGCTGCGCCCGTACCCCGGCCGGTGGACGGCGAAGATCTGGCTCGACGACGTACCGGCCGGCGAGGCGTCGTTCAGCCTGGCGTATTGAGCGGCGGCGTGGACGGCGCGAGGCGGGCGAACTCGCGGCCGGGATACGACCGGCGGGTGTACGCGGAGAGCGCCTCGACGAACGCCTGCGCGTACGACGGCAGGTGACGGCGGGGATCCCAGACGGCCGCGGTGGAGCCGCCGATGGCGCGTCCCGCGCGCAGCAGCGGCGCGACGTGCAGGCCGCTGCGGCTGAAGATCGTCGTGGACGGCACGACGGCGATGCCGTGACCGCCGCGCGCCAGGCTCACCAGCGAGTGCGGGTCGTTGGCCTCGAGCAAGACGCGCGGTCGCGCACGCGCCGCCTCGCACGCCGCGTCGAACCGCAGCCGCGAGGCGAAGTCCCGGCGCAGCAGCAAGACCGTCTCGCCGTCGAGCTCGGCCACTTCGAAGGCGCGCCGCCGGCCAAGGCGGTGGCCGCGCGGCATGACCGCGAGCACCCACACCGGAAACAGCGGCCGCGCTCGCAGCTCGTCGCCGCTCGGCACGGCGCCGAGGGCCAGGTGCAGCTCGCCGCGCGCGACGCGCGTGCGCAGCCGCACGCCGCCATCCTCGACCAGGCGGACTTCGATGCCGGGCCACGCGCGGCGGAAGCCGGGCAGGAACGGACTGATGAGGCTCTCGAGCGTTTGCGCGGTGGCGCCGAGTCTCAGTGTGCCGGTGCGGCCGCCCGCGAGCGCGCCGGCGCGCTCGCGCAGCGCATCGGCGGCGCGGAGGATCTCGCGCGTTCGCTCGAGCAGGTGCTCACCTTCGGCGGTGAGATGCAGGCGACGGCCGACGCGGTCGAACAGCGGCAGCCCGAGCTCGGCCTCGAGGTCGCGGAGCTGGCGCGAGAGGGCGGGCTGCGTGAGCCGGAGCTGGACGGCCGCACGCGACACACTGCCGGCGTCGGCGACCGCGACGAAATAGCGCAGATGCCTGAGCTCCATGCCGCTCCATGCCTGCGAAGTATAAGGAACCCACAAAATTATGCATTGGATGTCACGTCGCGGGCGGCGTATTGATGAGCGCATGACGCCTGCCGCGACGTGGGATCCCGCCCAGTACCTCCGATGGAGTGACCACCGTCTGCGGCCCGCCGTGGACTTGTTACAGCGGGTGCCGCTCGCGAGCCCGGCGCGCGTGGTCGACCTCGGCTGTGGTACGGGCAACGTCACCGCGCTGCTGCGTGCCCGCTGGCCGGCGGCGCGCGTGACCGGCGTGGACGCGTCGCCGGCGATGCTCGCGCGGGCGCGCGCTTCGGATCCCAGCGTGGAGTGGATCGAGGCGGACGTGGCGGCGTGGGCGCCGCCCGCGCCGACCGACGTGCTGTTTTCGAATGCGACGCTGCACTGGCTCGACGATCACGACACGCTCTGTCCGCGCCTGGTGAGCGGGGTCGCCCCTGGCGGGGTGCTCGCCGTGCAGATGCCGCGTAACTTCGGCGAGCCGTCGCACACCTCGATCCACGCCATGGCCCAGGAGCCGCGCTGGCGCGAGCGGCTCGCGAAGCTCGTCCGCCCGGAGCCGACGAAATCGCCGGCGTACTACTGGGATGTGCTCAGGCCGCACGTCCGCGCGCTCGACGTGTGGGAGACCGTCTATACGCAAGAGCTCACCGGCGAGCACCCCGTCGCCGACTTCGTGAAGGGCTCGTGGCTCAAGCCGTTCCTCGATGCGCTCGACGCCGGCGAGCGTCCGGCGTTCGAGGCGGCTTACCGCGCGCGTGTGGTGCAGGCGTATCCGCGACGTGCGGACGGCACGACGCTGTTTCCGTTCCGTCGACTGTTCATCGTGGCGCAATGCTGAGCCCGGTCTCCTTGACCCTCTCGGTGCGGCGCGCTAAAGTTATCCGTCATTTACGGCGTCTCTCTCGTGCGTGGGAGAGACGCCTTGTTCACGAATAGGGAGGCTCCGATGTCCGCGCAGATCAGGTCCCTCTACGCCTCCATGCCCGACCGCCTCGCCCGCGCCCGGACCAAATTCGGCCGGCCGCTCACGCTGACCGAGAAGATTCTCGTGACCCATTGCTACGACTTCGACAATCAGCAGTGGGAGCGCGGCAAGGCGATCCTCAAGCTCCGCGTCGATCGCGTGGCACTCCAGGACGTCACCGGGCAGATGGCGATCTTCCAGTTCATGATGTCCGGTCGGAAACGCGTCGCGGTGCCGTCGACGATCCACTGCGACCATCTCATCCGCGCGGAGAGCGGCGCGACGGAGGATCTCAACCGCGCGATCAGCGAGAGCTCAGAGGTCTACAACTTCATCCGCTCGGCGGCGCGCAAGTACGGTCTCGGCTTCTGGCGTCCGGGCTCGGGCATCATCCACCAGGTCGTGCTCGAGAACTACGCGACGCCCGGCACGCTGATGATCGCGGCCGACTCGCACACGCCCAACGCGGGCGGCCTGGGCATGCTGGCGATCGGCGTCGGCGGCGCGGACTGCGGCGAGGCGATGGCGGGACTGCCGTGGGAGGTGCTGCATCCGAAGCTCATCGGCGTGCACCTGACCGGCAAGCTCTCGGGCTGGACGGCGCCGAAGGACGTCATCACGTATCTGTGCACGCGTCTCACCGTCAAGGGCGGGACGAACAAGATCGTGGAGTACTTCGGGCCGGGGGCCGAATCCATCAGCGCGACGGGCAAGGCCACGATCTGCAACATGGGCGCCGCGCTCGGCGCCACCACGTCGATCTTCCCGTTCGACTCCCGCATGGCCGCGTACCTGCGCGCGACCGATCGCGGGGACCTGGCCGCGCTGGCCGAAGAGTTCCGCGAGCACCTCGTGGCCGACCCCGATGTGGCCGACAATCCCAAGGCGTTCTACGACGAGATCGTCGAGATCAATCTCGACACGCTCGAGCCGCACATCGTCGGGCCGCATTCGCCCGATCGCGGCCGGCCGATCAGCCGGCTGGCCGCCGACGTGCGCGCCAACAGTTGGCCCGCCACCATCACCAACGCGCTGATCGGCTCGTGCACCAACTCGTCGTACGAGGACATGCGCCGGGCCGCGCACGTCGCGATGCAGGGGCTCAAGGCCGGGCTTCGCGCGAAGGCGAAGTTCCTGATCACGCCGGGCTCCGAGCGCATCTTCCAGACGATCAAGCGCGACGGCCTCATGGACACGTTCGAGAAGATCGGCGGCACCGTCCTCGCCAACGCGTGCGGGCCGTGCATCGGTCAGTGGAAGCGAACCGACATCGGGCCGAACACGAAGAACAGCATCGTGTCGTCGTTCAACCGCAACTTCCCCGGCCGCAACGACGGGTCGCAGGAGACGCTGTCGTTCATCACGAGCCCGGATGTCGTGACCGCGCTTGCTTTTGCCGGCACGCTGGAATTCAATCCGCTGACGGACACGCTCACCGCACCTAATGGTGACCGGGTGCGCTTCACGCCGCCGGAGGGCGAGGAGCTGCCGCGGGACGGGTTTGCGCGGGGCGCCGAGGGCTATGAGGAGCCCGCCGCGGATCCGGACTCGGTGAAGATCGAGATTCCGGCGAACAGCGAGCGGCTGCAGGTGCTGGGCCCCTTCGTGGCCTGGGACGGCAAGGACTTCGTCGACCTGCCGATCCTCGTCAAGACGAAGGGCAAGACGACCACCGACCACATCTCGCCCGCCGGCCCGTGGCTGCGCTTCCGTGGCCATCTGGACAAGATCAGCGACAACATGTTCCTCGGCGCGACCAACGCGTTCACCGGCGAGACGGGTAAGGGCGTCAACCCGCTCACGGGCGCCGTCGGTCAGCCGTTCGCGAAGGTCGCCCGCGAGCTGAAGGCGGCCGGCGTGCAGTGGATCGTGATCGGCGACGAGAACTATGGTGAAGGCAGCAGCCGCGAGCACGCGGCCATGTCGCCACGCTATTTGAACTGCGCGGCGGTGATCGTGCGGAGCTTCGCGCGCATCCACGAGACGAATCTCAAGAAGCAGGGCGTGTTGCCGCTGACGTTCATCAATCTCGACGACTACGACACGTTCGAGCAGAACGACAAGGTCAGTGTCGTCGGCCTGTACACGCTCGAGCCCGGCAAGCCGGTGACGGTGCAGATCAAGAAGCCCGACGGACGCGTGGTCACGATCCAGGCGCGGCACAGCATGACGCGCGAGCAGATCGCCTGGTTCCGCGCGGGCTCGGCGCTCAACGCCGGGGAGGTCATCGATCCGGCGACGGGCGCGCCGGCCAAGCTCGAGGAAGTGCATCTCGAGGCCCGCGACACCAAGGCGAAGCCAGGAAAGGACGTCTGATGGCAGGCAAGGTCAAGATTCCGAAGGGCGACAAGGTCACGATCGAACACGGCAAGCTGCGCGTGCCGGACAACCCGATCATCGCGTTCATCGAGGGTGACGGCACCGGTCCGGACATCTGGCAAGCCTCCGTGCGCGTGCTCGATGCCGCGGTGGAGCAGGCGTATCGCGGCCGCCGGAAGATCGCGTGGGCCGAGGTGTACGCCGGTGAGAAGGCGCACAAGGTGTACGGCGCCGAGTGTCCGCCCAACTTGCTGCCCGAAGAAACGCTCGACGTCATCCGCGAGTATCTGGTGGCCATCAAGGGCCCGCTCACCACGCCGGTGGGCGAGGGCTTCCGATCGCTGAACGTCACGCTGCGCCAGGTGCTCGACCTCTACGTGTGCCTGCGCCCGGTGAAGTATTTCCAGGGCGTGCCGTCGCCGGTGAAGCGGCCGGACAAGGTCGACATGGTGATCTTCCGGGAGAACACGGAAGACATCTACGCCGGCATCGAGTGGGAGCAGGGGACGCCGGAGGCCAAGAAGATGGTGGACTTCCTCCAGAAGGAGATGAAGGTCTCCAAGATCCGCTTCCCGAACACGTCGTCGATCGGCATCAAGCCCGTGTCCAAGGAAGGCAGCGACCGCCTGATCCGCGCCGCCATCCGCTACGCCATCGAGAACAACCGCAAGAACGTGACCCTCGTGCACAAGGGCAACATCCAGAAGTACACCGAGGGCATGTTCATGAAGTGGGGCTATGCGCTCGCCAAGCGCGAGTTCGGCGACAAGACGATCGGCTGGGACGAGTGCGGCGGCAAGCCGCCAGCGGGCAAGATCCTCATCAAGGACGCCATCACGGACGCGTTCCTGCAGCAGATCCTCACGCGGCCCGACGAGTTCGACGTGATCGCGGCGTGCAATCTCACGGGTGACCTGCTCTCCGATGCGCTCGCCGCGCAGGTCGGCGGCATCGGCATCGCGCCGGGCGCCAACATCAACTACGACACCGGCCACGCGCTGTTCGAGGCGACGCACGGCACGGCGCCCAAGTATGCCGGCCAAGACAAGGTCAATCCCGGCTCGGTCATCCTGTCGGGCGAGATGATGTTCCGCTACATGGGCTGGACCGAGGCGGCCGATCGGATCATCGCGGGTCTCGAAAAGACGATTCAGTCGAGGGTCGTCACGTACGACTTCGCGCGGCTGATGGAGGGTGCCAAGGAAGTGAAGTGTTCGGAGTTCGGCACGGCCATCATCCAGAACATGGCGAAGCTGTGATGGCCGCGCGGCCGAAGATCACCGTCGTGGGCGCCGGCAACGTCGGCGCCAGTGTCGCGCAGTATGCGGTCGAAAAAGAGCTCGGCGACGTCGTGCTCGTGGACGTCATCGAAGGCGTGCCGCAGGGCAAGGCCCTCGACCTTCTTCAGGCGGGTCCGATCCATCGGTACGACTCGAGCCTGATCGGTGCCAACGGCTACGACGACACCGCCGACTCCGACGTCGTCGTCATCACCGCGGGGCTCGCACGCAAGCCCGGCATGACGCGCGATGACCTGCTGTTCAAGAACGCGGAGATCGTCGGCTCCGTCGTCGAGCAGATCGCGGCGCGCAGCAAGAGCGCGATTCTCGTGCTCGTCACCAACCCGCTCGACGCGATGGTGCAGCTGGCGTGGCGGAAGTCCGGCTTTCCGGCCAAACGCGTGGTCGGCATGGCGGGCGTGCTGGACTCCGCCCGCTTCCGGACGTTCATCGCGCGCGAGCTCAATGTCTCCGTGGAGAACGTGACGGCGTTCGTGCTGGGCGGGCACGGCGACACGATGGTGCCACTGCCGCGCTATTCGACGGTGGCCGGCATTCCGATCACCGAGCTCATGTCGAAAGCGAAGATCGAGGAGCTCGTGAAGCGCACCGCCAACGGCGGCGCCGAGATCGTCGGTCTGCTGAAAACGGGCAGCGCGTATTACGCGCCGGCCGCGGCCGCCATCGAGATGGTCGAGGCGATTCTGAAGGACAAGAAGAAGATCCTGCCGTGCGCCGCGTATCTCGACGGCCAGTATGGCGCCAAGGGGCTGTACGTCGGCGTGCCCGTGAAGCTCGGGCGCGAGGGTGTCGAGCAGGTCATCGAGATCAAGCTCACCGCGGAGGAGCAGGCGGCCTTCGACAAGTCCGCCGCCGCCGTGCGCGAGCTGGTCGACAAGCTCAAGCTGTAGGGCGCGCGATGACCACGCCGATGTGGGGGGCCGCCTGATGCGCGACATCCATGTCTCCGCCATCTCCGACGCCGTCAAGAAGCTCTGCATGGAGGCGAACTGGAGCCTCGAGCCCGATATGCTGCGCGCCTTCGACCGCGCGCTCACCTCGGAGCGCTCGGCAGCGGGCAAGCAGGTGCTGACGATCCTCAAGCAGAACGCCGAGATGGCGCGGACGCGGCAGATTCCCTACTGCCAGGACACCGGCATGGTCATCTGCTTCGTCGAGCTCGGCCAGGAGGTGCACGTCACCGGCGGCGGATTCATCGACGCGATCAACGAGGGCGTGGGCCAGGGCTACACGGAAGGGTACCTGCGCGCGTCGATCGTGCGCTCGCCGTTCGATCGCGTGAACACCGGCAACAACACGCCGGCCGTCGTCCACGTCGACGTCGTCCCCGGAGCGACGCTCAAGATCATGGTGATGGCCAAGGGCGGGGGCTGCGAAAACCGCTCCAAGTACATGATGCTCACGCCGGCCGCCGGGCTCCCGGGCGTGAAAGACTTCGTGATCGAGTGCGTGAAGACCGCAGGGCCCGACGCATGCCCGCCGCTCGTGCTCGGCGTCGGGATCGGCGGGACCTTCGAGAAGGCGGCGATCATGTCCAAGCGCGCGCTCTTCCGCGAGCTCGGCTCGTCGAATCCGGATCCCACGCTCGATGCGCTCGAGCACGAGCTGCTCGCGCGCGCCAACCGGCTCGGCATCGGCCCCCAGGGCTACGGCGGCGATACCACGTCGTTCGGGATCCACATCCTCACGTATCCCTGCCACATCACGTCGCTCCCCGTCGCCGTCACCATCGAATGCCACGCGCATCGCCACAAAGAGGTGACGCTGTGAGCGTTTCCACGTCAAGCGACGGCATCAAGGACATCCGCACGCCGCTGTCCGACGCCGACGTGCAGTCGCTCAAGGCCGGCGACCGCGTGCGCATCTCGGGCGTGGTCTATACCGCTCGCGACGCCGCGCACGGCCGGCTCCTGCCACTCATCGAAAAGGGCGAGTCGCTGCCGATCGACGTCAAGGGCCAGATCATCTACTACACCGGCCCATCGCCGGCGCGACCGGGCGGCGTGATCGGCTCCGTCGGCCCCACCACGGCGAGCCGCATGGACAAATTCACGCCCGCACTGCTGGCGCTCGGGCTGAAGGGCACGATCGGTAAAGGCTACCGCGCGCAGGCCGTGAAGGATGCGCTGCGGCAGCACACCGGCGTGTACCTCGGCTCCATCGGCGGCGCCGGCGCCGTGCTCTCCGAATTCGTGAAGGCGGCGCAGGTCGTCGCGTACGAGGATCTCGGTACCGAAGCGATCAGGCGGCTCGAGGTCGACGGCTTTCCCGCGATCGTGCTGTACGACTGCCACGGCGGCGATCTCTACCAGGACGGCCAGAAGGTCTACGCGCGCGAACACGAAGAAGGACACCCCCAGGGAGGGTCACGCAAGTGAGCGTTCAGGTCCAGGCAGCCCGGCCACCGATCCGCGCGGCGCATCTGCGTAAGGACGGGTGGTGGGCGCTGCCGGCTACCGTGGTGCTCGTGCTCGGCAGCTTCATCGTCTACTCGACGTGGGCGGCGCTGCAGAACGCGTACTACTTCGCGCCGCCGTATCTGTCACCGTTCTACTCGCCGTGTCTGTCGTCGAAGTGCCTGCACGTGACGCTCGGGTACGGCCTGCCGGAGATCCAGCTGCCGATCATCGGCGTGCTGTCTCCGGCGTTCCTGATTCTGTGGGGGCCCGGCCTGTTCCGGCTGTCGTGCTACTACTACCGCAAGGCGTACTACCGGTCGTTCTGGCTGTCGCCGCCCGCGTGCGCGCTGCCCGACGCGCAGAAAGGCGGCTACACGGGCGAGCAGCGATTCCCGCTGATTTTGCAGAACTACCATCGATACACCTGGTATGTGGCGGTGATCTTCATCGTGTTCCTCACGTGGGACGCGCTTCTCGCCTTCCGATTCCCGAGTCCGGGCGGCGGGACGCAGTTCGGTATCGGGATCGGGACGCTCATCATGTGGATCAACGTGATCCTGCTCGCGGGGTACACGTTCTCGTGCCACTCGTGCCGGCACGTCTGCGGCGGACACGTCGACGTGTTTTCGAAGGCGCCGAGCCGCTATCGCGTGTGGCACTTCATCTCGCGGCTCAATGAGCGGCACCCGATGTTCGCGTGGCTGTCGCTGTTCGGTGTGGGGCTCACGGATCTCTACATTCGCTTGGTCGCGATGGGCATCATCCGCGACCTGAGGATTCTCTAATGGCGAATCCGGACTACGAGACCCACGAGCACGACGTCATCGTGATCGGCGCCGGGGGCGCGGGACTCCGCGCGGCCATCGAGGCCGCCGCCCAGGGTGTCTCGGTCGGCCTCGTGTGCAAGTCGCTCCTCGGCAAGGCGCACACCGTGATGGCCGAAGGCGGCATCGCGGCCGCGCTCGGCAACGTGTGGCCCGAGGACAACTGGCAGGTGCACTTCCGCGACACGATGCGCGGCGGCAAGATGCTGAACAACTGGCGCATGGCGCAGCTGCACGCGCAGGAGGCGCCCGAGCGCGTGCTCGAGCTCGAGCGCTGGGGCGCGCTGTTCGATCGCACGAAGGACGGCCGCATTCTCCAACGCGACTTCGGCGGTCATCGCTATGCGCGGCTGGCCCACGTCGGTGATCGCACGGGCCTGGAGATGATCCGCACGCTGCAGTATCACGGCATCCATCAGGGCATCGACGTGTACATGGAGTGCACCATCACGCGCCTGCTGAAGGATGGCGATCGCGTGTGCGGTGCCGTCGGCTACTGGCGGCAGACGGGCCGTCTGGTCGTCTTCAAGGCGAAGGCGGTGGTGCTCGCCACCGGCGGCATCGGCAAGGCGTGGAAGATCACGTCGAACTCGTGGGAGTACACGGGCGACGGCCACTCGCTGGCGCTGTGGGCCGGGGCCGATCTCATCGACATGGAGTTCGTGCAGTTCCATCCCACGGGCATGGTGTGGCCGCCCTCCGTGCGCGGCATCCTGGTGACGGAAGGGGTGCGCGGCGACGGCGGCACGCTGAAGAACAACGAAGGCAAGCGCTTCATGTTCAACTACATCCCCGAATTCTTCAAAGGGGAGACGGCGGACAACGAGGCGGAAGCCGACCGCTGGTACGACGACAAGAAGAACAACCGCCGCACGCCCGATTTGCTGCCCCGCGACGAGGTCGCCCGCGCGATCAATTCGGAGGTCAAGGCGGGGCGTGGCAGTCCGCACGGCGGCGTGTTCCTCGACATCTGCACGCGCCGCTCGGCGGATTACATCCGGCGCCGCCTGCCGTCGATGTACCACCAGTTCAAGGAGCTCGCCGGCGTCGACATCACCAAAGAGCCGATGGAGGTCGGGCCGACCTGCCATTACGTGATGGGCGGCGTGCGCGTCGACGCCGACACGACGCAGTCGACGGTCAAAGGTCTCTTCGCCGCCGGCGAGGTTGCGGGCGGCATGCACGGCTCCAACCGTCTGGGTGGCAATTCGCTGTCCGACCTGCTCGTGTTCGGCCGTCGCGCGGGGCTGCACGCCGCGCTCTACGCCAAGAACTACGGTGGCGCGCTCGCCGTCGATTCCGGGCAGATCGAGCAGGCCACGCGCGCAATGCAAGCGCCGTTCGAGCGCGCCGGCGGCGAGAATCCGTACACGATCCAGTCCGATCTTCAGGAGACGATGCAGGCGCTCGTCGGGATCATCCGCAACGAGAACGAGCTGAAAGAAGCCGTCAAGCGCCTCGAGCAGCTGAAGGACCGCGCGCACAAGGTGCGCGTGGAGGGGCAGCGGCAGTACAACCCAGGCTGGCACACCGCCCTCGACCTCGAATCGCTGCTGACGGTGGCCGAGTGCTCCGCGATGGCCGCCCTCGAGCGCAAGGAGAGCCGCGGCGGCCACACCCGCGACGACCATCCCTACACGGACGACACGTGGGGCAAGGTCAACGTCGTGCTCCGCCTCAAGGACGGTCGCCTTCAGGTCTCCCGTGAACCCCTGCCGGAGATGCCCGCGGAGCTGAAGGCGCTGTTTCAGGAGCGCAAGTGATGGCGACCTTCACGATGCAGGTTTTCCGCGGCGACGCGCGCGGCGGCGACTTCAAGGAGTACCGCGTCGAGGCCGAGCCCGGGATGGTCGTGCTCGATCTCATCCATCGCATCCAGGCCACCCAGGCCAACGACCTCGCCGTACGCTGGAACTGCAAGGCCGGCAAGTGCGGGTCGTGCAGCGCCGAGATCAACGGCAAGCCGCGCCTGATGTGCATGACGCGCATGGACCTGTTTCAGGAAAACGAGCCGATCTCGGTGGCGCCGATCCGCGGCTTTCCGTCGATCCGCGACCTGGTGACCGACGTCTCGTACAACTTCGTGAAGGCCAAGCAGGTGCCGCCGCTGCGGATCAAGCCGCCGGAGCCGGACGGGACCTATCGGATGATGCAGGAGGACATCGATCGCATTCAGGAGTTCCACAAGTGCATCGAATGCTTCCTGTGTCAGGACGTTTGCCACGTCATTCGCGATCACGAGGACAACAAGCGCGCCTTTGCCGGACCGCGCTTTCTGATCAAGCTGGCGGGATTGGACATGCACCCGCTCGACACCATGGATCGCTCGGCGTTCATCAAGGACGACGCCGGCGTGGGGCTGTGCAACATCACGAAGTGCTGCACCGAGGTCTGCCCCGAGCACATTCACATCACCGACAACGCGATCATCCCGCTCAAGGAGCGCATGGCGGACCAGTTCTTCGATCCCGTCGTCTGGCTGCTGCGGAAATTCCGCGGCCACAAGCCGAAGCAGCCCGCGTGACGGAGCCACGCGCGTCTAGCGCAGGCCACCCGCGGTTCGAGCCGATCTCGCGGACCCCGCTCCAACGGAGCCACGCGCGTCTAGCGCAGGCCACCCGCGGTCGGAAGCGGTCTCGCGGCCCTCGCTACAATAAATGAAGATCCACGAGTACCAGGCCAAGGCACTCCTGCGCGAGTTCGGCGTGGCGGTGCCGAAGGGCGAGGTCGCCGACACCCCGGCCGCGGCGCGGACGATCGCGCAGCAGATCGGCGGCCGCGTGGTCGTGAAGGCGCAGGTGCACGCGGGCGGTCGCGGCAAGGCCGGCGGCATCAAGCTGGCCGACGACGCGGCGGCGGCCGAGCAGGCCGCGGCGCAGATCCTCGGCATGCGGCTCAAGACCCCGCAGACGCCGCCCGAGGGCATTCAGGTACGCCGCGTGCTGATCGAGGAGGCGTCGGCGATCGAGCGCGAGCTCTACCTGTCGATCACGCTCGACCGTGCACGCTCGACGCACGTGGTGATGGCGTCCCAGGCGGGCGGCATGGAGATCGAAGAGGTCGCCGCGAAAACGCCGGACAAGATCGTGCGCGAGTGGACGCACCCCGCGCTCGGCGTGGGCGACTTTCAGGCGCGCCGCGTCGCCTTCGCGCTCGGCCTGGCGGGCGAGACGTTCAAGCAGGGCGTGACGCTCATCCGCAAGCTGTTCGCCCTCTATCTGGCCAAGGATTGCTCGCTGGCCGAGATCAATCCCCTCGTCGTCACCAGGGACGGCCGCGTGCTCGCGCTGGACGCCAAGCTGAACTTCGACGACAACGCGCTCTTCCGCCATCCGGACGTCGTCGCGCTCCGCGACGTGCACGAGGAGGACCCCCTCGACGTCGAAGCGTCGAAGTACGGGCTGAACTACATCAAGCTCGACGGCAATGTCGGCTGCATGGTCAACGGCGCGGGCCTCGCGATGGCCACCATGGACATCGTCAAGCTCGCAGGTGGTGAGCCGGCGAACTTCCTCGACGTCGGCGGCGGCGCCTCGCCGGAGCAGATCGAAAACGCGTTTCGCATCTTGTCGTCGGACCGGAACGTCAAGGCCGTCTTCATCAACGTCTTCGGCGGCATCTTGCGCGTGGATCGGCTGGCCGAAGGCGTCATCACGGCCGTGAAGAAGCTGGGCCTCACGCTGCCCGTCGTGCTGCGGGCCGAGGGCACCAACGTCGAGCAGGGCAAGAAGATGCTCGCCGATTCCGGCCTCGCGCTCACGATGGCCGACGACATGGCCGACGGCGCGAACAAGGCCGTGGAGTTCGCCAGACGGGGACGGACGTCGTGAGCATCCTCGTCGGCAAGTCCACGCGTGTCGTCGTACAGGGCATCACGGGCAAGGAGGGGGCGTTCCACGCCGCGCGCTGTCGTGAGTACGGCACGACCATCGTCGGCGGCGTAACACCGGGCAAAGGCGGCACCACGCACGAGGGCTTCACCGTGTGGAACACCGTCGCCGAGACCGTCGCGCGCGAGGGCGCGAACTGTGCGCTCATCTTCGTGCCGCCCGCGGCGGCCGCCGACGCGATCATGGAAGCCGCCGCGGCCGGGATCCCGCTCGTGATCTGCATCACCGAGGGAATTCCGGTGGCCGACATGGTGCGCGCGAAACATTTCCTGGCGAGCACGACGAGCCGCCTCATCGGACCCAACTGTCCCGGCGTCATCACGCCCGACCAGGCGAAGATCGGGATCATGCCGGGCCACATTCACAAGGCCGGCGACGTCGGCGTGCTCTCGCGCAGCGGCACCCTCACGTACGAAGTCGTCGGTCAGCTCACGCGTCGTGGTATCGGCCAGTCGACCTGCGTCGGCATCGGGGGGGATCCCGTCAACGGCACGAGCTTCATCGACGTGCTGCGCCTCTTCAACGATGACCCGGGCACGCGCGCGATCATGATGATCGGCGAGATCGGCGGTACGGCGGAGGAAGAGGCGGCCGCGTACATCAAGGCGAACGTGAAGAAGCCCGTGGTCGGCTTCATCTGCGGGCAGACGGCGCCCCCTGGGCGACGCATGGGTCACGCGGGGGCGATCATCGCGGGCGGCAAAGGGACGGCGGCCGAGAAGATCAAGGCGCTGCAGGAGGCGGGTGTGACGATGGTCAAGAGTCCGGCGGACATGGGAGCGACGGTGGCCAAGGTGATCGGGGCATGACGGAGCGAACGTTGGCCATCATCAAGCCTGATGCGGTGGCCAAAGGGAAGGCCGGTGCGATCCTCAGCCGCATCGAGCAGGCGGGGTTCAAGGTTCTGGCCACCAAGCTGATCCACATGTCGGCCGACGACGCCGCCGGCTTCTATGCGGTGCATCGCGAGCGACCGTTCTTCAAGAGCCTCTGCGCGTTCATGACGCAAGGGCCGTGCATGCCCATGGTGCTGGAGGCGGACAGCGCGATTCAGAAATGGCGCGACCTCATGGGCGCGACGGACCCTGACAAGGCGGCGGCGGGGACGATTCGCAAAGAGTTCGCGGCGTCGATCGAGGCCAACGCCGTCCACGGCTCGGACGCGCCGCAAACGGCCGCGTTCGAGATCCCGTACTTCTTCAGCGCGCTCGAGATCCACGCCCGCTAGGGCGAGGCGACAGGCTCCGGCGCTGCGGGCGCGAGCACGTACGACGTCACCGGGACGGGCGTGCCGCTGATCGCTGCGTCGTCCACCGGCGTGCCGGCGAGGCCCTCCGCCCGCGTGCCGCCGATCGGTAAACCGTCGACGGCGCCCTCGGTGGGTACGGCGCCGGCCTGCCTCCGGTCGCTCATGTTCGCGACGATGAGGTAGGCGACGAGGATGACGACCACGACCGCCGCGCCGGCGATGAGGAGGATGGTTGTCGGCTCCATCGCCTCGGCGCGTGCCGGGGCCGCCGCCATGACGAGCAGCACCACCACAAGGACGACCGCGATCGCTCGGAAGGGCGTCATGCCCTACCGTAGCATCAATCAGTTCGCGACCGTCACACTGATTGAGCCCGAACCGGTGGCGCCGGCGGAGTCGCGCACGCCCACCGTCGGCGTCCGGGGTCCGTTGTCGGACGCCGTCGTCACCCAGGGAATCGAGACGGGCCCGTTGCTATCCGTCATCGTCGTGCCCACCGTTCGCCCGCCGACGCTCAGCGTGTACGTCTTGCTGCCGGACGCCGCGTTTTCGATCCAGATGGTGAACCACACCGTGCCGCTGACGGTGGCGGCGTTGCGCGGCTCGGTGATGTAAACGCTGATCGCTCCGGGCGGCGGAGGCGGTGGGGTCGCGTTCTGCACGCCGACGGTGCGCGTGGCCGTGGCCACCCGGCCCGAGCCGTCGCGCACGGTGAGACCGAGCGTGTGGGCGCCGTCCGCGACGGAGGTCGTGTTCCAGGTGAACGAGGCGCTGGCCGCCGAGCCCGACGTTGCGAACACCTGGGTGCTGTCCACCGTCAGGGTGAACGCGATCGGCGTACCGCTGGCGCCGGTTTCCGACATCCCGACGGTGACGTTGCCGCTCACGCTCGCGCCCTCGGTCGGCGCGGTGAACGAGGCGGTGAGCGGCGCCGGGCCGCCGCCGGCGTTCTGAATGTTCAGCGAGAGCGTGCCGGTGCCGCGGTTGCCGGCCGCGTCGGTGACCGTGGCCACGAGCGTCTGCGTGCCGTTGGCCACGCGCGTGGAGTCCCAGGGCAGCGTCACGTGATTGCCCGAATCGGTGGTCGTGACCAGCGTCGTGCCGCCGATCGACAACGTGAACGTGCGCGAGCCGGCCACCGCCTTCTCGACCCAGATGTCCGACCAGACCGTGCCGCTGACCGTCGAGCCCGCACTCGGGTTCGTAATGTACACGGCCAGCGTCTGGGTGCTGGCACGCGCGACGGTGATGTTGCGAACCGCGCCGGCCGTGCGACCCGCGCCGTCACGCACGGTCAGAGCGAGCTGGTGCAGGCCCGTGCTGACGGTCGTCGTGTCCCAGTTGAACGACGCCGTTGTCGCCGTCCCGGATGTCGTGTAGAGCTGCGCGCCGTCGAGCGTCAGCGTGAAGGTGATCGGCGTGCCGCTGGCGCCGGACTCCGACATCCCGACGGTGACGGTGCCGGTCACGGTCGCGCCGTCGCCCGGCGCCGTGAACGCCGCCGTGAGCGTCGGCGTGGCGCCGGTGACGGTGACCGTACGCGTCGCGCTTGCCGTCCGTCCGGCGCCGTCACGGATCGTGAGCCCGAGCGTGTGGCCGCCTGGCGCAGCGGTGGACGTGTCCCAGTTGAACGCGGCAGTGGTCGCGGTGCCGGCTGCCGTGAACACCTGCGTGCCATCGACGGTGAGCGTGAACGTGATCGGGGTGCCGCTGGCGCCGGTCTCGCTCATGCCGACGCTGACCACGCCGCTCACCGTCGCGCCCGCGGCCGGGCTCGTGAACGCCGCGGTCAGCGTTGGGGCCGTGCCGTTCCTGACGACGAAATCGCGTGTCGCCGAGCCGACGTGACCGGCCGAGTCGCGCACGGTCGCCGTGAGCGTGATCGGGCCGTCGGGAATCGAGCGGCTGTCCCACGCGAGCGTGGCGTGGTTGTTCGCGGTCCCGGTGGCCAGGACGGTGCCGCCGACACTGAGCGTGAACGTGTTCGAGCTGCCGACGTAGTTCTCCGCCCAGATGTCCGTCCACACCGTCCCGCTCACCGTCGTGCCCGCGTCGGGACTGGTGATGAAGACGCGCACCTCGGAGGGCTCGAGCTTGGCGATGAACGCGTCGCCGGCGCCGCCGTAGCCAGGCTGGTAGGGATTGACGGTCGGATATCCGGTCGTGGTCGTCCCGCCCGTGAGGTACACCGTGCCGGTCGCGGTCACGCTCAGCGCGAAGATCTCTGTCCCCGAGTCGGCGAAGTAGGTCGAGTACACGAGCGAGCGGCCGTCGGACGTCATCTCGGCGACGAAGTTGCCCCCCGGACTGGCGAACGGGTACAGCAGCGGATTCACCTGGGGAAAATCGGTCGAGCTCGTCGTACCGGCGACGTAGACGTTCGCCGATGCGTCGAGCCCGATCGCGACGCCGTAACCATCCTCGCCGCTGCCGCCGAGATACGTGGAGAAGACCAGCGAGGAGCCGGCGGGATCCAGGCGGGCGACGAACGTGTCGGTGGCACCGCCGGCGATCGCGGGCTGGATCGCGTTGGCGATTGGCAGATTTGCCCCCGGAGTGACCCAGCCCGCGATGTAGGCGTCGCCGTCGGCGTCCACCGCGATGCCGGTGGGGTTGATGGTGTTCGTGGCCGAGGTGTTGGTGCCGAAGTAGGTCGCATACGCGAGCGCCGAGCCATCGGGCACGATCTTGGCGATCACGCCCCCGCCGTAGCCCGCATCCGCCGGTTGGAATGCTCCCGGCGTCGTCGGAAACGACCCCGTTCCACCGATCGTGCCGGTCACATAGGCGGCGCCGGTACGATCGACGGTGATGCCTCGGGGGTTGAAGAACGAGTTGCCGGTCTGGAACTCTCTGACGTAGAGGAATCTCGACGTGTCAGCGGCAATCGCCTCCACGACCGTGTGGAAGCCCCCGGCGCCCGCGGGTGTCGCGAAGGCCGGGCCGGTCAACGGGAAGCCCCCATAGACGTCCCACGCAGTCGCATAGATATTCCCGGCGCCGTCGATGGCGATGCCGCCGGGCACGGCGGAGCCGAAGCCGCCCATCGATGTGCCGAACACCAACGACCCGCTCGGGCTGAATTTCAGGACGTAGGAGCCGATGTCTCCCTGCGCCTGCGCATGACCGGTCGTGAGGCTATTCAGCGTCGGGCACGAGTAGGTGATTCCCGAGCGCGGATAGGGACAGCTCGCCAGCAGGTACGCATTGCCGGCGGCGTCGACGACGAGACCGCGCCCCGCGGGCCTCGCGTCGCCGAGAACCGCCGAGTACAAGAGCGTCTTGCCATCAGCGCTCAGCTTGACGAGACGATTGCCGCCCGAGTCGCCGATCGCGAGGTACATGTTTCCGCCGGCGTCGACGCCGACGCCGTAGCCGGTGTCCGACCCGCTGCCGCCGTAATACGTCGAGTACGTGACGACCGGATCGATGACCAGCGGCCGCGTGGTGTCGTAGTCGCCGACCTCGAACGCGAGGCGGCGGCCGTCGACCCGCATTCGGCCGACGACCGGCGCGCGGCCGGCCGCCGACTGCTGATACACGACCGGCTGGTGCAGGCGGAGGGTGTCGTTCCCGAGCCGCAAGAGCACGTCGCCGCCATCGAGCGTGACCGTGTCCGCGCCGGCGATATCGAGCGCAATAGCCCGCGCGTCCGCGCCCGGCGCGACGACGAAGTCGAACTCGAGCGCGCCCTCCGCGCCGTGGAACACCAGATCGGTGCCGGCATACACGTCCCGGTAGACGACACGCGCGTACGTCGGAATGTTCGTGCGCCAGCCGGACGGGTCGCTGGCCGCGAAATACTGCACCTTGCCAGGCAATTCGTCTTCGCCCGCAATCCTCGCGGTCGCGCTCGCCCCGATCAGGCGCAAGGCGGCCACCCGCGGCTCGGCGCCCGTCCGCGTCGCCACGAGACGCACGCCCTGCTCGGTCAGCTCGACGCGGATGCTCGCCGCGCGGCCGACGAAGCGCACGTCGGCGGCGGCATGACCGACATTTGGCTCGAAGCCGAGCGGCAGGCGCTCGATCCTCGGGCGCATACCGATCGGTGTCGGCGCCGGCCTCGGCGTCTCGACCGCGGGCAGACGCGATGCGACCGGCGAGGCCGAGGGCTGGTCGCCTCGGATCGATGTACACCCGGAGGCGCTGAGGAGCGCGGCGAGGAGGGCGCAAGCCGTTGCGAGGCGGAAAGAAGTCTGCACGGTGCCCCTCCACCATCTCGCGATCAAGCGAGCAAGAATGGGCGTTTCGGCCAAGCCCCTATCGTGCTTAGCAGACGCGATGCCAGACCGAGCTGCGCCGCGCGATGGATGGAGCGGGAACCGTTGCCGGCTCCCCGCCGGACTACCAGACGAGCGGTGCGGCGTAGGGGCGGCCGAACGGACGGCCGCCCTTCACGGTGAGGACCGGGACGAGCTTCTTTGTGCCGCTCTTGCGGTTGTTGCGCGTGTCGACGAATTCCACCGCGGGCCCGTCGAAGTAGTCGAACACCGCGACGTCGGCCGGAGCGCCGACCGCGAGGGTGCCGAGGCCGGGCACGTGGCCGACGATCTTCGCCGGCTCGACCGTCGCGCGCTGCACGACCTCCTCGAGCGAGAGTCCCATGGCCATGTCTTCGACATGACCCAGGGCAGGGTCGGATAGCCGGGCGTGTTGATCGACACGGCGTGGATGTCGCTCGAGATCGTGTCCACGTGGCAGCCCTGCATCATCATGGCAGGCTCGCACACCGTGAAGTCGAACGAGCCGCCGCCGTGACCGACATCGAAGATCACGCCGCGCTGCTTGGCAGCCTTCGCGGCCGGAATGAGCTGGTCGTTCTGCACGATGTTGTTCCCGGCGCCGCTGTACGACTGCGTGAGGATGTCGCCGGGCCGCAGCAGATCGAGCACGTCGGCGAGGTTGCCGGGTGCCGCCCCGATGTGACACATGACGCGGAAGTCCTTGCCCGCCATCTCCGCGGCCCGCCGGGCCCGGCGAAGCGGCTCTACCCCATTGTTGCCGACAACGTTGTCGGTGATGCGCACCTTCACGCCGAGCGCGGTGTCGGCGTTCTCGGCGAGCGTCTTGGCGCAGCGCTCGACGTCGGCGTAATCGATGTTGAGCATCTCGCCGGGCGCCGGCCCGCCGGCCAGACCGATCGAGGAGATGTGCACGAACGCGTAGAGCCGCGTGCGCGCCTGGCCGATCACCCAGTGCTTCAGTGCGCCGTACGTATTCGCGCCGGCGTCGCCGGCCGACACGCCGGTCGTGGTGGCCGTGATCGCGGCGAGCTCGTCCGAGGGCAGGCCGATGCCCGAGATCAGCGGACCGTAGTGTGTGTGTAGATCGACGAGGCCGGGCGTCGTGAGTCGCCCTCCGGCATCGTAGCGCTGCGTGGCTCGCTCGGCCGGAATCGGCGTGGACGACAAGACGGCGATCTGACCGTTCTTGATGCCGAGGTCGCGCTTGCCCCGCAGGCGTGACGCGGGATCGAGCACGTCGGCGTTGGCGATGACCAGATCGTATTTCAGTGAAGGGTCGGCCGGATCGAAGCCGCGCGAGGTCGGTCCGGCCTGCGCCACCATCACCGGAGCGGCGGCTGCCGGAGAGCCGGCGAGCGTTGCGCCGGCCGCGAGCGTGCTGGAAGCGAGGAAGTCGCGTCGCGAGAGCGTCATGAAGCCTCCTATTTTCCGCCGAGGCGGAACACCATCTGGGTGGGACGCACGAAGTACAGCGCCGCGACGAGGATCAGCAGCACGATCGCCATGTAGATGACGGCCATCGCGTCAACGGAGTAGATCGGCCGCATCCCTGCCGCGAAGACCGCGTAGTACAGCGCGACGACCAGCGTCTGCGAGCCGGCGCCCGAGAGCAGGAACGTCAGCTCGAAATTCGCGACCGTGTTGACGAGCACGAGGAGACCCGCAGTGAGAAGGCCCGGCAGCGCGAGCGGCAGGATCACGCGGCGTGCGACCTGCCAGCGGCCGGCGCCGTGGACCCGCGCGGCCCACTCGAGATTCTCGCTGATCTGCTCGATGAACGGCAGCAGGACGAAGATCGCGAGCGGCAGCATCGGCACGAGGTTCGCGAGGATCACGCCACCAATCGTTCCGCCGATGCGATAGCGGTACAGCGCCGTCGCCAGAGGAATGCCGTACGTCATCTGGGGGATGAGGAGGGGCAGGAAGTAGAGCAGGAGCACGGCGTTCTTCGCGGGAACGCGATGGCGCGCCAGCACATACGCGGCCGGGAAGCCGAGCAGCAGCGCCAGGGCGGTGACGACGCCGGCCACCGTCGCGGTCACGCCGAGCACGTCCGCCAACTGGAATTCGTGCCACGCGTACGCGTACCACTCCGCGGTGAAGGCGCCGGGCAGCGGCGTCGAGAACCAGCGCCGCGCGAACGACGACACGACGACGTGTGAGACGATGCCGACCAGATTCATCGTGAAGCCGAGAATGAATAGGAACACCGCGACTTTCCACACGCGCCCACGCATCTAGGGCGCCCCGGATGCTGCGGTGACGGCGCTGTGCGCGGCGCGGCGGCGCTCCGCGCGACCCGTATGGCGAGCCGTGTCGCCGCCCGAAGCGCAGAGCGCGACGAGCGCGCGATCGGCGGTCGGCTGGATGCCGCGCCACCCCCACTGGGGGATGGGGGGGCGCGCGAGTCGCGCTCGAGCGAGGTGCGGCGTACAGGCGAGCCATCCCGGCCGCGCGCGGAGCGCCGCCGCGCCGGGCGCAGCGTCGTCACCGCAGTGTATGGGGCGCATCAGCGCTTACCGACGCCGACGGTGGCGACGCCCGTGGCGGCGAGCCGTCCGCGCAGTCCGATGACGATCGCCAGGCCGAGCAGCTGGCACAGCCCCATGACAACCGCGATGGCCGAGGCCATCGACATGTCGTAGTGCTCGAAGGCCTGCTGGTAGGCCGCGATGGCGATGGTCCGCGTCGCGCCCGCGGGCTGACCGACGAGCACGGCGGACGGAAACACGCCGAAGTTCATGACGAAGACGAGCGCGAACGCGATGGCCACGCCGGGAGCGATCAATGGCCACATCACGCGGCGAAACACGGTCCGCGGCGCCGCGCCGAGAACCCGGGCGGACGACTCGAGCGCCGGGTCGATACCGGAGATGTAGCCGAGCAGCATCAAAAAGCAGAAGGGAAAGTGCTGCACGAACAGCGCGATCATCACCCCGGTGTAGTTGTGCGTCAGGCGCGGCGGGTCGGGAACGCCGACGGCCTGCAGCGTCTGATTGAGCCAGCCCTTCGGCCCGTAGAACCCATTGATCCCTTCGGCGACGAGCACGGTTCCGAGCGCGATCGGCAGGACGAGGAGCGCGGTGATGGTGCGCTCGGCCCAGATGCCTCGACGCATCGCATACGCGACGACGAGCGCCAGGAGCACGGTGAGCACGGTGTTCGGCACGGCGATCGACGCCGTGACCGCGATCGTGCGCAGCTGCCAGGGATCGCCGAAGAAGGCGAGATAATTCGCCAGCGACACCGCCGGCGCGCCTTTCGTCGGATGCACGGACAGAACGAGTCCGTACGCGAACGGATAGACGAACAGCACGAGAAGGTAGATGACCGACGGCAGCAGGAGCAGCAGCACGCCGCGGCGGCTCACGCGAATGTCGCCTCCACGGCGCCGACGCGCTCGAACTCGGTCCGCACGCGGTCACCGCGTGCGATCGGAAACTGGCGCGTGAACGAGCCGGTCATGATGTGATCGCCCACGCGCAGGCCGCGCCCGTAGGCGCGCAGCTTCGTGGCCAGCCACGCCACGGAGCGCAGTGGATGACCGAGCACGGCATCGCCACGACCCGACCCGACTTCCGTGTCGTTCACGAACACGCGGGCTCCGATCGCCGAGAGGTCCAGATCTTCCGTGAGCCGCACGGGCGCCCCGAGCACGAAGTACTTCTGCTGCGCGTTGTCGGCCAGGGCCAGCGTGATCTGGCGGGTGAACTCGCCCCGCGTCTCGATGATCTCGAGCGCGGGATGACAGCGGTCGACGGCGCGTGCGACGTCGGCGAGGGAGAGATTGTCGCCGACGAGATCGCGGGCGAGGACGACACAGATCTCGTTCTCGAAGCCCGGCGCGATCAGCGCGTCGTGCCGGAAGACATGGCCGCTCGCGATCCGGCCCTCGCTGAGCAAACAACCGAACACGGGCTCGTGAAAGCCGAATTGCTGCTGGATCGCCTTCGCCGTCAGGCCGACCTTCCAGCCGACGTGGCGCACGCCGGCGGCGCCCCGGCGGTCGACGAGGGCCAGCTGGATGCGATAGGCGTCGTCGAGATCGAGCCGATCGTGCCACGCCGCGGGGAAGTACACGCCGCGCTGTCGCTCGGTCCAGAACTCCTCGACGGCGGCCGTGAGGGCTTTGGGATCGAGGCTCATGGCCGCTCCGGGGCCGGCAAGATCACCACGCGTCCCGGCTCGACGCTGACCCCCACCGCAGACCCGATCTTCGGCGCCGTCGACAGGCGCGCGCGCAGCACAGCCCCGGAATCGAGCGCGATCTCGGCGTCGTGCTCGCGGCCCTGATACTCGACGAGACGGACGCGACCCTGCGCGACGCCCGGACCGGTCGCCTCGTCGCTGATGGTGACGTCTTCCGGCCGCAGCGCCCCGAGCACCGCGGTGCCCGGCACCATGTCGCCGCGCCCGCGGAGTCGCAGACCGGCGCCTTCGGCCGTCACCATCCCGTCCGCGCCGCGCGCGGTGACGGTCAACGGGATGATGTTGCGGTAGCCGACGAAATCGGCCACGAACAGGTTCGCCGGCTGATCGTGAATCTCGGTCGGGGTCCCGACTTGCATGACACACCCCTCGCGCATGACGACGATGCGGTCGGACAGCGACAGCGCCTCCGTCTGGTCGTGCGTGACATAGATGGACGTGAGGCCCAGCGACTGGTGCAGCCGCTTGATCTCCGCGCGCATCTCGAGCCGCAGCTTGGCGTCGAGGTTGGACAGCGGCTCGTCGAGCAGGAGCACGCGCGGCTCGATGATGAGCGCGCGCGCGATTGCCACGCGCTGCTGCTGACCGCCGGACAGCTGTGCGGGGTAGCGCGCCTCGAAGCCATCGAGCTTCATGAGCGCGAGCATGCGACTCACACGCTCGACGACGCTCGCGCGCGCGACACGGCGGACCGCGAGCCCGAAGCCGACGTTGTCGAAGACGGACAGGTGCGGGAACAGCGCGTAGTTCTGGAAGACCATGCCGAAGCCGCGACGCTCCGGCGGCCACGTGTCGAGTCGCTCGTCGTCGAGCCAGATTTCGCCCGCGGTGGGCTGCAACAGTCCCGCGAGCAGATTCAGCGCGGTGGACTTGCCGCACCCCGAGGGGCCGAGGAACGTGACGAATTCGCCGCCGCGCACCTCGAGCGTGAAGTCGTCCAGGACGTTCTTCGCGCCGAAGTGCTTGCTCAGCCGGAAGCGCAGGCGCCCGATCATCGGTTCAGAACTTCTTGATGCGCTGCGCGCCGACCTCCTTGTCCCAGCGATCCATGGCCGCGACCAGCTCCTTGACGGGCAGCTGGGGAACGATCTTGTACTTCTTTTCCATGTCGGTGTACTCGGGGCGCCAGTGGTCCTGCACGAGCTTTTGGATGTCCGCCGGTGCCTTGTCGAGCGTGGCGGCCTTGATCGATGGGCCAATGAACGCCTTCCAGGTGAGCACCTGCTGATCGGGGCGGCGCATGAACTTCATCAGGTCGATGATGACGTCCTGCTCGGCGGCGGACACGCCCTTGGGGATCGCCCAATAGTGCCCGTCGATGACGAACGCGGTGTTCGGCAGGACGAAGATCTTCGAGTCCGGCGGGATCGTTCCCTCGGCGCGCGGCTTCATGTCCCACTCCATGATGCCGGCGATGATCCAGCGCGTGCCTTCGGCGAACTCTTTCAGCGTGATCGCGGTGCCGGTTGGGTAGTACTCGACCGACTCGCCGATATCCTTCAGGAACGCCCACGTTTTGTCCCAGCCCCCGACGGGGTCCGTCGGCTTCTTGTCGCCGAGGATGTACGGCAGGCCGCAGAGAATCGACCGCCCGGGCCCGGAGTTCGCCGGACGCGCGTACATGAACTTGCCGGGATTGGCCTTCACCCACGCCTTGAGCTCGTCGACGGTCTTCGGCGGCGACTTTACCTTCGACGGGTTGTAGATGAACACGGGGCCGCCGTTGCTCACGACCGACGGCAGCAGCGAGCCCTCGCCCTCGTTCTGCAGCACCTTGCCTGCGTCGGTCAGCTCGTCGCTCGGAAACGTCTTGTCATACTGCGGAAACAGCTTCACGAGCTGGCCGTTGTGCGCGAGCACGGACCCCGCGTCCTGGCCGACGAGCAGCAAATTGACGTCCACGCGTCCGGCATCCTGCTGCGCCTTGATCTTCGCGGGCAGCTCCGGCGCCGGTGCCCGCTGGAAATTGACGCCCTTGACCTTGCCCGGGTTCGCCTTCTGGTAGTTCTCGATGATCAGGCGCGTCGAGGACAGGTCTCCGGACACGTCGACCAACGAGATCGTGATCGGTCCCTGCGCCGCGCCATCCCGAATCGGCACGAGCGCACCGACGACGAGGGCGACGACGGCGACGGCGGCTACAAGGATGTGCGGCCGACGAGGCTGGCGCATGCGCTCCTCCTTGAGTGCGCGCGGATGGTACCATGCGCGCCGGCGCGGCACGCACGCGATCCGGGGCAGGGGGGTATCGATGACCGAGCGACCGATTCGTCTGGGCTTCATCGGCGCGGGCAGGAACACGCGCGACCGGCACATTCCGGGCTTCCAGAAGCAGCCCGGCGTCGAGTTCGTCACGGTCGCCAATCGCTCGCGCGAGTCCGGCGAGCGGGTGGCCAAACAGTTCGGCATCCGCCGTGTCGAGGACGATTGGCGCGCCGTCGTGTCGGCGCGCGACGTCGACGCGATCTGCATCGGCACGTGGCCGTATACCCACTGCGAAATGACGGTGGCCGCGCTCGCCGCCGGCAAGCACGTGCTGTGCGAGGCGCGGATGGCGATGAACGCCGCGGAGGGCAGGCGCATGCTCGAGGCCTCTCACAAGGCGCCGAGCCTCGTCGCCCAGCTCGTGCCGTCGCCGCCCACGCTCGAAGTCGATGCGACGCTGAAATCGCTTCTCGCCGACGGCTACGTCGGTGACGTTCTCGCCGTCGAGCTCGCCGCCACGCGGCAGCCGTCGTTCGTCGATCGCGAGGCGCCGCTGCATTGGCGCCAGGACGTGACGCGCAGCGGCCACAACATCCTGAACATGGGGATCTGGTACGAGGCGATGATCCGCTGGCTCGGGCCGGCGCGTCGGGTGACGGCCATGGCGAAGATTGCCGTCCCGCGCCGCCGCGACGAGAGCGGCGCGCTGCAGGAGGTCAAGGTTCCCGACCACGTCGACATCCTGGCCACGCTCGCCGGCGACGCCGTGGCGCATCTGCGATTCAGCGGCGTCACGGCGCTGGGCCCGGGCAACGAGGTGTGGATCTTCGGCACCGACGGCACGCTGCGGGTCGAGGCGGACGCCAAGCGCGTGTCCGGCGCGCGCCGCGGCGACCGCGAGCTACGGGAGATTCCGATCCCGCCCGAGCGCCGGGTTGGCTGGCGCGTGGAGGAAGAATTCGTCAACGCGATCCGCGGGCGAGAGAAGGTTTCGCATACGACGTTCGAGGACGGCGTCCGCTACATGGAATTCACCGACGCGGTCGCCCGGAGTCTCGCTGAAGGACGGGTCGTAGATGTGATGGCGCTGTAGACCGTGTGATTCAGGCCACCCAGCGCACCATGCCATCCGACCAGGCCGTGGCCTGACGTCGCACGTCGGCGAAGCCCGGATCCGCTTCGGGCTCGACACCGTAGACGATGCGGAGGATCGACGCGAGCGTGTCGAGAAAAACCTCGCGTGCAAGCCGGGGCGGTTCGTAGCTCCGCCCGAATTCCTTGTACAGCAGCGCGAGCTCGGGCGTGTCCGCCGCCGCATGTGGGGCCGGCGTGAGCGTCGGCTGATGATATGCGAGCGCGATCTCGCAGAAGCCCGTGTGGGAGAACGCGTGAGCTTCCGGGCTGCCGCGCCGGCACTCGGCGTACCAGCCGCGCGCGTCGAGATCGTCACGGAGCATCTGTTCTTCGATGCGCGCCAGGAGCGGACGCAGGCGCCCGGTCCCGCGCAGCGAGCCGCCGAGCGTCAGATAGCCGGCGAATCCCGCCGCGGGGAAGGTAAAGAACGACGCCATGCCTTCGACGGGGCCGTCGGCCTCAGCGCGGAGCGCCCAGAGATGGTAGGCGCACCGGTCGCCGCCGGCGGCGTGGCGTCGCAGCGCCTGCCGCAGGGCGTTGGGCTCCACGGTCGTTGGCCCGGGTGGGAAGGCGCGCTGGTAGACGTCGAGCGTGGCGCGTACGTCGGGGTCGTTCGCGTCCGCGATCTCGTGCACGTCGAGCGGCCGCGCCGGGTCGCGACCGACGTAGCGCGCGAGCGCAATCGTCTGCACCGTCTCGCGCGCGCGCAGATAGTCCTGCATCCGCCGGAATTCTGGCCGGCGCTCGGGTTGCTGGATGCGCATGGCCCAGCGCATGTACTCGCGCACCATCGCCTCGACCAGCGCCGCCGGCACGGCGTCGCGAAACTCGCGCCGCAGGATCTTCGCTGCGAGCAGGAGATGTCCGACGGGCTTCTGATTTGCGGACAGCGCCGGCTGGACGTACGGGAAGTCGAGCTTGGCGAAGCCCCACATGCTCCAGACGGCGAGTCGCGCGAACGGCTCGACGTTGTCCTGAACCGGCGCAGGCCGGAAGGGATCGTTGACCTCCGCCACGATCCAGTCGAGCGGCATTCCGCGGCCACGTTCCGCATCCGCCGCGAGCGCCGTCGCCGCCCAGTCCATCACGCGTGTGCCCGCGCCCGCTCGCCGATGCGACTTCGCCACGACGACGAACTCGAGCACGCCGGCGTTGGGCTCGGCGAGGTAATCGGCGATGACGCCGCCGACCGGGACGTCGCCATCCATCATGAGCGCGATGTGATAGTTGTTCGGCCCGTACCAGCCGGCCGCCTTGAGCTCGAGATAGCGCGCCATGTTCGCGAGCGACTCGCGCTCGTCGGGGTCGGGAAACTCGGGCGCGTACAGCTCCGTGTAGAAACGGCCGAGGAGGTCACGATCCTCGGCAGATGCCGTCAGCTCGCGCAGCGTCGCGGGGGCGGACTCAGCCACGCCCGGCGGGCGGCGTCTTCGCGATTCCGGCCAGCTCGGTCATCGCGTCGCAGAACTCGCCGATCAGGTCGGGAAGATGACACGCCGAGAAGTCGGCATCGGGCTCGGGCTCGAGATCGACGAACGTCATCTCGCTCGGCTGTCTCTTCTTGTAGCCGACGAGCAGGTCGCGGATGCGCTCGCCTCCGATGGGAAACGCCACATCGTGGTCCTTGCACATCGGGTCGTCGATCGCGCACGCGTACCGAAACCGCACGCGACCCTCGCCGCGGGGGTCGACCGTCTCGATGATGCTCTGCAGCGTGGGCAGCACCTTGATGGCGAGCTGGCGCTTGGCCGCCTCGTACGCCGTCCGGTCGGCGAGGTTGGCGTGCTCGAAGAACGGCAGGAGGTTCGGCCATTCGGCCAGCCGTGAATCTTGGCCCGGCGGTAGGAGCGGACGGCCATCCTTGTCGCAGATCCGAAACATGACCCACACGTACGCCGTGTAGTAGGGGGGCGCGGTATTGGTGCGGTCGTGCTCGCGCGAGTCGTACTCCAGCACCAGCGCTCGGGCGAGCCGCTGCTGCGCGTGGGCGAGCCGCCCTTCCTCGGTGACGGCGCGATCGGCTCGTCCCTTGGCGTATCCCTGCGTGCCAAAGGTGAGGGTGCCCGTCACGCTCCAGGGCAGCGCGGGCGCACGAGTCGTGGCGTCCTCGGAGAGCTTTTTGATGACCTCGTCACGCCACTGTTCGGACACCAGCAGCGGAATCGAGTTCGCTTCGTCGCCATAGCCGTACTGGAGCACCAGCGCGCCCTGTTTCCAGCGTCGACACGTGCAGATGGGAACGCTCGGGCCCCAGATGAGCCACATGAGGAACATGGACGCCTGTGGCTGACGCCACGCCGCCAGCGGATCGTGGCTCGGGAATTCCGCCTGGCGGTACGCCGCGATCAATGGGCGCCAGTCTTCGTTGAACGCCGCCAGCAAGCCGTTCAGGAGATGGTGCGGCACCACGAAGCCGCCCTCGATGCGAAGTGTCGAGAGCAGGCGCGGGTGCTGGTGCGGCGCGATTTCCTTCAGATAGTCGGCGAGCTGCTCGCGCCGCTGGTAGATGTCGCCGATCGTGGCCACGCTGAGCGTCCGGGTGTCCTCGTAGTCGTGGCCATCTTGCGGGATCAGATGACGCTCCACCCGCAAGCGCATCTGCTGATAGAGATCCTTGGCCTTGAGCGGATTGCGCAGGGCCCAGAGCGTCGCGAGCCACGCCCGCGTCCCGCTGAACGAGCGCTCGTCGAATTGAAAGCGTGTGAGCAGCCGCGCGGTGTCGCGCAGGCGCCGCCAGCCGACGACGAACACGGCTGCGAATGCGATGCCGACCACCAACGGCTGGACCACGCCTGTGACGTGGTCGTAGACCCACTGTCCGATACCATCCATGCGTCAGCCCTCGTAGCCCGGCGTGTCGGGCTGGGATGAACGACCGGTGACGATGGCGCGCACCTCGGCCCCCGTCAGCTCCTGGCGCTGGCGCAGCTCGCTGGCCAGCGCGAGCAGACGGGACTCGTTGCCGCGCAGCTTCGTCGTGACGGAGCTATAGGCATCACGCAGGATCTGCTCGACCTGCGCGACCTGCGATGCCGTGAGGTTCTCGGTCCACAGCAGCTTGCGGTCGGCGCCCAGGCCGTATTGCCCGACGAGCCGCGTCGCCATGCGCGTCGCCACGGCGAGGTCGCTGTTCGGCATGTTGCCGCCGGCGCCACCGGTGACGCCGTCTTCGCCGAATCGCAGCTCCTCGGCGGCGCGCCCGCCCAGAACGACCTCGAGCTGCTCCATGTACTCACGGCGGGTCATCAAGCTGCGCTCCGACGCCGCCGACGCGACGAAGCCGAGGGTGCCGTCGCCGCGCGGCACGATCGACACGAACGTGATGTCGGCGCCACGCGTCGCGCTCAGACACCGCGCGAGCGCATGTCCGGCTTCGTGAACCGACAACCGCTCGACCTCGTCCGTCGTGAGTCGCAGCGACATCGAGGCGTCGCGAGGCTTGCCCGTGATCTCGGCGATCAGGTCGGCCTGCGTGAGCGTGCGGCCTGCCTTGCGCGCGCGCCGCACGGCGCCGCGCACCATCAGCTCGACGTCCGCGCCACTCGATCCCAGTGACAGCTGGGCGGCCAGCCGGACGTCGATGTTCGCCGGCACCTGACCATCGGTCGCGTGCAGCCGCAGGTAATGCTCGAAGATCGAGATGAGGCCGTCGACGTTGGGATACGGAATGTGGATCAAGCGGTCGAGACGTCCGGCACGCCGCAGGGCCGGGTCCACGCGGCTCGCGTCGTTCGTGGCCGCGATGACGACGACCGGCGCCTCGGGATCGAGCGTCTGCATCTGCTCGAGCACCGCGTTGACGACCTGCACGCTGTACTGGGCGTTGGACCCGGTGAACTGATCGCGATTGCCCACGCTGTCGATCTCGTCGATGAACAGGATGGCCGGCGCGTGTCGTCGCGCGTGCGCGAAGTCGGCCCGAATGGCGCGGATGTGGTCGCCGAGATGCCCGGCCGCCTGCCAGCTCGCGGCGCTCGCGTTCACGAATTTCACGCGGCAGTCCTTGGCGATCGCGCGCGCCAGCGTCGTCTTGCCCGTGCCGGGCGCACCGACGAGCAGCACGCCCCGGTCGACATCCCGCCATGCCAGCCGGCCGGCCAGCGCTTCGTGGATGTCGGCGATCAGGTCTTGCGCGAACTGCCGTGCCTCGCCGAGACCGTGAAGCTCCGCGAGGCCCGGGCCCCGCACCGGATCCACCGAGCGGAGACGGTCGGTGACCCGGTCGCGAACGTACGCAAAGGCCTCTGCCGGCCGCAAGCCCAGATGCTTGGGTTGCTGCAGATCGGTGTGCAACACGTGGGCGACCCAGAACGTCTCGCTCGCGGTCCAGTCGGCCGGCGGCGGGGCGCCCATGACGGTCCGGAACAGCGTCTCGAAGCTCGCCGGCGTCAGCTCGACAAGCCGCAGCGTCAGGTCGACCGCGCTGCGCAACGACTCCGGGAGGTCGCGCACGCGCTCGCAGCCGATGAAGACGCCGACGTCACGCGACGCGATCTCGTGCGCCACGCGCTCGACGTCGACGATGCTGCGATACGAATGAAACGGGATCAATACGATGGCCGGCCCGTCGTCCGGCACCTTGAGCAGCAGCCGGGTATCGTCGCCGCCTTCGATGTGCGCGCGGCCGCGCACGATCGGCGCCGAGGCCATGAAGCCGCCCGCCTCGGCCAGCACGATCTGCGCGACCTCCTCCTCGACGAACGGAATCGCGCTCTCGATGGCGACCACGGGAGACGCCGTCAGCACGAATTTTGCGAACTGGGCGAGACGCGACGATGCCGACGTCGTCGCGTTGAAGTGCTGCAGCAGCGTGTGCGTCGCCTGCGCGGCCACCGCCTGCTCCAGGAGCAGCTGAACGAGCACGCGCAGCACCGAGGCTTCGGCGGGGGCCGTTGTCGTCGCGGCCGGCCCCGCGGGGGCGGCGATCTTGTCGCCGCCGGCCGCCGCGAGGCGTCCGCCGGGCTTGAGCTCGGGTAGGGTCGGCAAGCCGTCGAGCGGCGCATCGAGCGCGATCGGGTTGTCGTCGAGCATCTCGGCCTCGCCGCTCGACGACACGGCGAGCGTGCAGTGGAAGGCCGAGTTCTCGTACGCCATGACCGCGCGGAAGCGAAACCGTCCCTGGGCGTCGACACCGTCGGGCTCGAGCGCCGGCGCGGCCGCCGACGGCATGCCCGGCAGCGGCTGCTCGACGAGGATGAACGGGCCGGCGTCACCACGCACGGCGAACACGAAGAACCGGAGATAGTCCGCCGCCGCCTCGGCGGTGAGTGCCAGCTCCTCGGCCGCGTTGGCGGCATGGATCGGCGCGCTGCTTCCGTCGAGGACGTACACGTCGGAATCACTCACGAGCGCAAAGACGTCGACCACGGGGCCGGCCTTCGTCGGTGCGAGCAGCCACGCCAGCCGTGTGTCGGTGTAGAAGCACAGGCCGGCCGTGCGTGCCACGATCTCGCCGGGCGCCAGCTCGGGATTCTCTTCGCCGAGGATTCGTTCCACCAGCGCTCGCGCGTCGTGCGCCTTGACGGGCAGCCACACGAGTTTTTCCAGGAACACGTCGTCACCTTTCATTCGAGGTTGCGGTCGTCCGGATTGCGTCGGGCGATCGATGGTAGCCGGGACGAGCGCGGTGGGGCAATGCCTTTGATACGCTCAGCCGCACCGCGCCGCGCGCTCGCCTCGATGGAGCGCGTCGGCCGTGCACGTCTCGTACACGCCGAGCGACGCGTCGCCGGTCGTGATGGCCGCGAACGGGCAGGTGACGGCCGCCCAGGCGCCCGCGCCCGCCGGATCCACACGGAAATACGGACACGTCGGCGGCTGCACCGCCGGGCTCGTCGTCACGTCGACGCGCGGCAGGCGCTTGAGACGCACGAGATTCTGCACGCTCGTGGCGGCGACGGATTGCTCCGCCGGACGCTGCATGTCCGCCAGCGCGGCGAACGACTGAAAGCAGCCGTTGGCGATCGAGCGCAGCACGCGCTCGCGCGTCAAGCCGAGCGTGCGGCAGAAGGCGTACGTCGGATTGAGATGGTGATCGTCGGCGGGAAAGATCGGCAGCACACCGGCGTCGACGATGCCGTTGAGGAATCCCGGATCGAGGCGAGCGCTCGTCGCCGCCGGCGCGCGCAGCAGGCGCTCGATCTGAGCGTGGATGCGCGTCGTCCCGCGCTCGAAAGCGCGGATCTTCACGTTGTTCTGCAGCGAGCCCGCTCGATCACCGATCGCGACGAGATCGTCGAAGTGTTCCGGCGAGCTCGTCTCCGGATTCACGTCGAGGGCCCCCGCGATGAACAGGTCCGGGTTGCGATGACGCGTGGCCAGGAACTCGATGGGCACCAGCCCCGGATGCGTGGCGGCATGGTCACGCTGGATGGCGCCCAGCACCTCGATGGCCGGCAAGAACGGCACGTTGTCGAACATGCCGCCGTCGGCCAGGCGCACGTCGCGACGACCGTGGCCCGGAAAGACGTCGCTCTCGCGGCGTGGTGCGAACACGAGGGGGAACGCGCTGGAGGCGAGCGCCGCCTCGATGAGATCGTACGGGGCGTCCGGGTAGCGGCTCGAATCGCCCAGAAGCAGCGGCGTTTCCGTGCCGAGATCGGTCGTGGTGGCGAAGAACGCGATGCCGTCGGCGCGTGGCGGCACGCCGATGAAGGGCTGGCGTGGCCGCCGCTGCGCGATGAGCCCGTCGACCACGAGGAGCTTCGCGGCCGCGCGCTCCAGCAACGCCGAGCCGACCAGCGCCTGCTCCACGTCGAGCCGCCACAGCGTCTCGCTCTTGAGCGCGCGCAGGAACTGCTGCGTGGCGTCCGTGACGTGCCCGGCCATGAAATTCGCCGCGATGTCCGCGGTGACGCGATGGGGCAGCAGGAACAGGCTCGAGATCGCGTCGATGAGGACGGGTGGCGCTCCGGCCGCGGCGTAACCGGGATCGGAGCGGCTGCCCCGCTGGACCGCGCGCCGGATCTGCGGCGGCGACAGTCCGATCGATTGACCGCGCACGCCGAGCTCGCGGAGCGCGGCCTTCAGGCGGCGCGTCAGCGCGATCTCGGTATCGACGTCGAGCGAGACCTGAACCAGCGTGTGCAGACAGCGTTGCGCCTCGCTGGTCGTCGGACGCGTGAAGATCGTGGCGAGCACCCCGCCCATGAGCGTGCCCACGGAGGTGCCGACGACCAGCTGCGGTCGGATCTGCAGCTGCAGCAGCGCCCCGAGCACGCCGACGTGGAAGGCGCCGCGGAAGACGCCTCCGCTGGCGACGAAGATCACGCGCGGCGATTCGCCGGACAGGCCGGGGAAGTCCGCGACTTTCAGGTCGGTGGCTTTGACGGTGAACGAGGTTGCGTCACTGGTCGCCTGCTCGGTGGCCGGCCGCGGCAGCTGCTGCGTGCACCGCTCGCAAACCTCCGGCAGCCCGGGCGTCGGCCGCGGGCAGGCGGGCTCGCGGCGCAGGCGACGCATCAGCGCCGCGCAAGAGACGCAGCCGGGCGACGCCGACTCGGAGGGCAGCGCGGCGAGGTCGCGCGCATAGAGCGTCTGCAACGTCTGCCGACATCCGGCGGCGATCGCGTCGAACATCTCGGTCGGACTGGGATTCAG
>JBKOUQ010000273.1:0-10495 GCA_046723475.1 Candidatus Methylomirabilota bacterium | reverse complement strand
GCACACCGCCGACGGAGCGCGTGGGCATCGTGCCGCCGGTCGGCGCGCCCACCAGCAGCGCCGTGCCCAGCACGCCGAGCACCAGCGACTGCACGAGCCGCGGCGTCGGTCGTTCGCCGAGCGCAGCCGCCGCGAGAACGGCAATCATGATCGGTGCGGAGCAGATCGCGACCAGCGCGGTCACGGCGATGCCGGCGCGCATAACGGCGGCGAAGTACGCCGCCTGATACGCGGCCATGCACACGCCGAGCGCGAGACAGCGCCGCACGTCGCCCGCGGCCGGTCGCACCGAGCCCGTGACCGCGCGCGCGGCGATCACCAGCAGCACGGCGCCGACCAGCATGCGCGCGGCGCCGACGACGAGCGGCGTCGTGCCGGCACGGCTGGCCAGCACGGTCGACACCGACCCCGTCGTGCCCCATGAGATGGCGGCCAGCGCGATCAGCGCGAGCCCGCGCAGATGCGCGGGACTTGACGCGACGGACATGGGCCGTGATCATGCCTGACACCATTCGGCCGGCACAAGGAGACCTCGCATGAATGTCGGATTCGTCGGAACAGGCACCATGGGTGCGCCGATGCTCGGCAACCTCATCAAAAAAGGCTTCGCCGTCATCGCGTACGACATCTCGCCAGAGGCGCTCGCCAATGCCGAGAAGCGCGGGGCGAGTCGCGCGGAGTCACCGGCCGATGCGGCGCGACGCAGCGAGCTCGTGATCACGATGCTGCCGTCGTCGTCGCACGTCGAGCAGGCGTACCTGGACAAGAACGGCATCGCGGAAGGCCTGCGGCCGGGCCGCTTGTGCGTCGACATGTCGACGATCGATCCCGCCGTGTCGCGTCGCGTGGCGCAGAGGTTGGCGGCCAGCGGGGTCCGCTTCATCGACGCGCCCGTGTCCGGCGGCGTGCCGCGCGCCGAGGACGGCACGCTCGCCATCATGGTCGGTGGCGAGACGCGCGACGTCGAGGAAGCGCGGCCGGCCCTTGCCGCGATGGGGGCGAACGTGATTCACGTGGGCGGGGTCGGCAGCGGTGAGGTGGCCAAGCTGTGCAACAACCTGATCGCCGGCGTGTCAGCGGTGGCGGTGTCCGAGGCGTTTCGCATCGCGGACGGCTTCGGCGTCGACGCCAAGGTGCTCACCGACGTCATCGCGAAGTCGTCGGGGAACACGTGGGTGATGCAGTTCATGCATCCGGTTCCCGGGTTGGTCGCGAAGGCGGCGTCATCGAACGACTATGCGCCGGGCTTCATGACCGACCTGATGGCGAAAGATCTCGGCCTCGCCGTCAATGCCGCGCGTGAGCTGCGCGTGCCGCTGTTTGTCGCGCCGGCGGCGCAGCAGGTGCTGCGTCTGGCGTCGTCGCACGGGCTGGGACGCCGGGACTTCACCAGCGTCTACACGTTCTTGAAACCGTCGGCCGGCGACGCGCCCGTCTGATCGTCACGGTGACAGCCTACGCGTGAGTGAGGGGGTTTGGGGGAAGCCGTAGGGGTCCCCCAACTCAATGACGGGGTTCGGGGGAAGCCGCGGGGGTCCCCCAACTCAATGACGGGGTTCGGGGGAAGCCGCGGGGGTCCCCCAACTCAATGACGGGGTTTGGGGGAAGCCGCAGGGGTCCCCCAACTCAATGACAGGGTTTGGGGAAGCCGCAGGGCGGCCCGGCCCCAACGATCTAGCGGCTCATGCCGCTGATGTTGACGCCGCTGGAGCGCACCACGCCGCCGTTGCCGACGTGGCAGGGGTCGATGATCGGCTGCAGCGCCGCCACGACATGGCAGAGCTCGTGCGCGTCGATCTCGAGCGTGAGCGCCGAGGGCACGGCATCGGTGTAGCGCACGACCTTCATGACCTTGACCTCGGTTCGGTCCTCGAGCTGCACGGTATGCCACATCGAGCAGCCGAGCACGGGGCCGGGCGCCTGCACCTCTTGGCACTCGCGGGCGACGACGGCGCGATCGTCGCTGACGACGAGCGTGACGAGGGGGCCCAACGGCAGCGGACCCATCCGAGCCGTTCGCGTCGACACGGCGCAGCCACCGAGTACGACCAGGATCGCGACGAGCACCGGAATGCGGCGAGTGACCATGCCGACGAGAGCGGCAAGCGACGTGCCATGCCCAAATCACGCCTGCTCGCACGCAGCGTCTCCACCCCGCTACCCGGATCGAGAAAGTGCCTGCAACCCAGAGGGCCGCGCGGTTCACGGCTGCCGGCGTCGCGGAAGCGGTAAAAAAGCGGTGCTATACTGGCCCGCGTTCGCGCGGCCGCGAGGATCAAGGAGGACCTGCGGTGAGCCTGTACGTCATGCTGAGCACCCTGTCGGAGTCTGGGCGCAAGGTGCTCCGCGAGCGTCCCGGCTGGATCCGCAAGGTCAACGCCGACGTCGCGCGGATGGGCGCGCGCGTCGTGGCGCAGTACGCGGTCCTCGGTCCGTACGATTTCGTGACGATCGTGGAGGCGCCCGACAATGCCACCATCTCGCGCGTGTCGGTCGAGTTGGGGGCGCGGGGCGGCTCGGCGGGAATGACCATGGCTGCGATCCCGCTCGACGAGTTCATCGGGCGACTGGAGCGTGGCGACAAGGGACAGGGGAAAAAGAAACGGTGAAAGTTCTCAAGATCACGCCGGAGCGCTGCACCGGCTGCCTGCGCTGCGAGATCGCGTGCTCCTACACGCAGGTCGCTGCGTTCCAGCCGGCGAAGTCCGTCATCCGCGTCTCGCCCTTCGAGGGCCACACGTCGTACGCGCCCTACACGTGCACGCAGTGCGCGGAGGGCTGGTGCATGACGGCGTGTCCCGTGGGCGCCATCACGATCAACGCCGCCGGCGCCAAAGACGTTCTCGACGACCGTTGCGTCGGCTGCAAGCTGTGCACGATCGCGTGCCCGTACGGAACGGTGTTCTACGATCCGTCCACGCGTAAGGCGTTCAAGTGCAACCTGTGCGGCGGTGATCCCGCGTGTGCGCACGCCTGCCCGACGGCCGCGATCGAGTATGCGGAGGTCCCGACGGTGGACTGGCTGCACGACTTCGCGCGCGAGCGCGCGTCGCACGTGCTCGCGATGAACGGCGGAGGCCGCTGATGGCTCGCCGACATCTCATCATCGGCGGCGGTACCGCGGGCATGAACGCCATGCGCACGATCCGCGAGGAAGAGCGGGAGCCGTCCGAGATAACGCTCGTGAGCGCGGAGCGGCCGTACGCGCGCATGGTCCTGCCGTACTATCTCGACCGCTCCATCGCCGAGCAGCACGTGTTCACGACGAGCGCGGCGCTGCTCGCGGAATGGAAAGTCAAGACGCACGTCGGCCGGCGCGCGGCGACCCTCGACGGCAAGGCCAACGTGTGCACGCTCGACGATGGCACGAGGCTCGAGTACGACGACTGCCTCGTGGCCACCGGATCGTCCGCCGTGCGCGCCCCGATCCCGGGCGCCGACGGCGCGAACGTGCATTCGTTCTGGACCCTCGACGAATGCCGCGGCGTCATCGGATCGGTCAAGCCGGGCAGCCACGTCGTGATGATCGGGGCCGGGTTCATCTCGTTCACCATCCTCAACTCGATTTTGGCCCTGGGCGCGAAGCTCACGATCGTGGAGGTCGCGCCGCGCATTCTGCCGCGCATGGTCGACGACGCGGGCGCGAAAGTCATCGAGGAGTGGCTGAAGGCGCACGGCGTCGCGGTCCGGACGAACGTCAAGGTCACGCGCATCGAGGACGCGCGCGGAAAGAAGCGCTTGAAGTTCGCGTCCGGCGCAGACGTCGTGTGCGACGTCGTCATCATGGCGACCGGTATCAAGACCAATCTCGAATGGCTCAAGGGCTCCGGCGTGCAGATGAAGCAGGGCATCGTGGTGGACGATCATCTGCGTTCGAACGTCCCGAACGTGTACGCGGCGGGCGTTGTCGCCGAAGGCCGTGATCTGATCTCCGGCGGCGCCGCCGTCCATGCGATCGAACCGACGGCGCAGGAGCACGGCCGGGTGGTGGGCGCCAACATGGCGGGCAAGGACGTCGCGTACAAAGGGTCGCTCATCATCAACATCGTCGAGGTCTGTCACCTCGACGCGGCGTCGTTCGGCGCCTGGGACAACCCCAAGGCCGAGACGATCGTCGGCCACAAGCGCGATCGGTCCGCCTATCGAAAATACCTGTTCACCGGCGACCGGCTCACCGGCGCGATCATCATCGGCCGCTCCGGTGACGTGTGGACGACCAACGACGTCGGCATGCTGAAGGGGCTGGTTCAGACCGGCGTGCCGCTCGGGCGCTTCAAGGAGTATTTGAAAACGCACCCGTTCGACGTGAAGACCGCGTACATCGCGTCCGGCACCGCCGGCACGCTGCTTCCCGAAACCGTGCTGGGTCGCCCGTCCAAAGCGCCCGGCGAAACCCCGGTGGCCGTATGAGTCCTGTGACGCTGAGCGCTCCCCGACAGGTCGGCAAGCCGCAACCCGCACTGCCCGGCGGCTACGCCGGTCAGATTCTCCGCGTAGACCTCACGAAGCGCAAAGCGTGGGGCGAGCCGTGGACGCCCGACGAGATGCGCGAGCTGATCGGCGGCGCCGGGCTCGGCGCGATGATCCTCTTCCGCGAGACGCGGAAGGGCAAAGGCAACGTCTCGTGGGATCACCCCGACAACCGGCTGGTGCTCGGAACCGGACCGCTGGCCGGCCTTCCCGTGTGGGGCACGGGCGGCCTCACGGTGTGCACCATCGGTGCGCTCACCAATGGTCCGACGTCGACGCAGGCCAACGGATTTTTCGGGACCAATCTCAAATACTGCGGCTACGACGCGATCGTGGTGCAGGGGCAAGCGAAGGACTGGGTTTATCTCTACATCGACGACGACCGCGTCGAGGTCCGTGATGCGAAGACCTACGTCGGCAAGGACACCTGGGAAACGCAGGACGCGCTCAGCCGCGACCTGGGGCTGAGCGGACACCAGCTCTCCGTGTACTCCATCGGTCCCGCCGGCGAGCATCTCGTGCGCTGGGCCGCAATCCAGGGTGATTACGGCCACGTCGCGTCCAAGAACGGCGTGGGCGCGGTGATGGGCAAGAAGAAGCTGAAGGCGGTCGCGATGGTGAAGGGCACCAAGGCCTTGCGCGCGAACGACCCGCGCGGTCTCGTGCAGGCCGCGGACGACATCGCGCACGATCTCAAGACCGACCCGTCCGCGCGCTCGCTCTACGAGTACGGAACGCTGCCGGGCGTCGTCAACCTCTCCAAGCTCGGCGCGCTGCCGATCCGCAACTACACGACCAACCTCACGGGCGACGTCGACATGAAGTCGTGGGAGGCGCCGCGGCTGCGCGAGGGCTTCGATCATCGTGGCCATCAGTGCAACGCGTGCGGCATGCACCACTGCCACATGTCCGTCATCCGCGAGGGCGCGCACAAGGGCCAGATCATCGACGAGCCGGAGTACGAGGGCTGGTCCGGCTGCGGGTGGACGATCGGCGCCACCGACCAGACGGGCGTCGCGTGGCTGAACACGCAGACCGATCGCGCGTGCGTCGACGTCAACGAATTCGGCTGGGTGATCGGTTGGGTCATGGAAGGCCTCGAAAAGGGCTGGCTCACCAAGCAGCAGGTCGGCGTCGATCTCAAATGGGGCGACGTCGAGGGCGCCAACCGGCTTTTGCAGATGATCAGCAAGCGAGAGGGCTTCGGCGATCTCCTCGCCGAGGGTGTCAAGCGCGCTTCCGAAAAGCTCGGTGGCGAGGCCGCGCGCGCGTCGATCTACACGGGCAAGGGCGCCTCGCCCCGTGGTCACGATCATCGTGGCCGCTGGGAAGAGATGCTCGACACGGCGACGTCGTCGATCGGCACGATGGAGACGGGCAACCCCGTGCACCAGACGGAGCTCGGGTTGCCGGCGCGCATCAATCCCTTCGATGGCGTGGAGGTCGCGAAGCTGGTCGCCGGGTGCCGCGGACGTCGCGCGTTCGAGGATTCGCTCGGCATCTGCATCTTCACCACGCGCACGCGCCTCGAGAACGTCTGTCGAGCGCTGTCCGCGGCGACGGGCTGGTACTACACCGTGTCCGAGGCGATGCGATTCGGGCGTCGCATCGCGGCGCTCAACCGCGCCACCGCGCTGCGCTGCGGGCTCGGCCCCGAGCTGGAGGTGCCCTCGTTCCGCTACGGCTCGACGCCGCAGAACGGCCCCGCGGCCGGCCACGCGGTGTCCGCGCAGTGGGACAAGATGGTCGACACCTGGTACAAGGAAATCGGCTACGACCGCAAGACGGGCAAGCCGCTACCACAGACGCTGAAGGATCTGGGCCTCGACTCGCTCAGCAAGGAGCTCTGGGGCAAGAAGGCGTAAAGATCCGCCTCTTCGTCAACGCCACCGTGCTCACGATGGACGCCACGCTGCCGGTGGCGCAGGCGCTCGCCGTGCAGGACGGCCGCATCGTGGAGGTCGGCGGCACCGACGAGGTGTTGTGGCTTCGCGAGCGCGACACCGAGATCATCGATCTCGGCGAACGGACCGTCGTGCCGGGCTTCGTCGATCCGCACAATCACCTGTCCATCGGCGCGTTCGACACGCTGTGGGCGGACTGCCGCGGCGTGCGCTCGCTCGCCGACCTGCAACAGACGCTCGCCGCCGCGGCGCGCGACACGCCCGACGGCGCGTGGGTCCGCGTCGTCGGCTACGATCACCATCTGCTCGGCTCGCACCCCACGCGGCGCGACCTCGACGCCGCGGTGCGCGACCGCCCAGCGCTGCTCATGCACTTTTCGCATCATCAGTGCGTGGTCAACTCGCACGCGCTCGCCGAGGCCGGCATCGCGCGCGGCACGCCGGACCCGCCCGGCGGCCAGATCGCGCGAGACAAAGCGGGCGAGCCGACCGGGCTCTTGTTCGAGCGCGCGATGAGCCGCGTCGAGACCGCATCGCGCGAGGCGTGGGAGGCGCGCTTCACCGACGTCGTGCGCGCGGCATGTCGGCGCTACGCCGGCGTCGGCATCACGGCGATTCAGGACACCGCCGTCACGCCCATGATGAGTCGTCGCTATGCCGTGGCGCGGGCGGGCAGCGCGCTCGGCATCGACGTGGGCGAGGTGATGGTCGGCTCGACCGGGTGGTTCGAGCAGCCCCACGATGCCGAGCCGGGCCCGCTCAAGCTGTTCGTCGATGGCGGCTACCGCTGCGCGATGCGCCTGACGCGCGACGGCGTGCCGCGCACGAGCGGATTCCTGTTCTATACGACCGACGAGCTGACCGCGATGCTTCTCGCCGCGTGGCGCGCCGAGCGCACGGTGGTGTGTCACGCGATCGGCAACGTCGGGATCGAGACCGTCGTCGGCGCGATCGAGACCGCCGTGCGCGCCATGCCGGAGGGACGCACGCGCGTGCGGATCGACCACGCCATCTTCCTCACGCGCGAGCTGATCGCGCGCATCGCCGACCTCGGCGTGTGGGTGGTCGCGCAGCCGTCGTTTCTGTGGGACTGGCGTGGTCCGTCGGCGGCGCCGGCACCGGATCCCGCGATTCTCACGCGGCCATTCGCGAGCGCGGCCCGCGCGGGAGTGAAGCAGGCGTTCTCATCGGACTACCCGTGCGGTACGAACGCCCCACTGCTCGGGATCGCGGCCGCCGTGACGCGAACGAGCCGCGACGGACACGTGGCGGAGCCCGACGAGGCGATCTCCGTTGCGGCCGCGCTCGAAGCGTATACGCTCGGCGCGGCGCGCGCCGCCGGCATCGACGCTGTCGCGGGCAGCCTCGAAGTCGGTAAGCGCGCGGATTTGCTTGTCTTGTCGTCCAATCCGCTCGACACGCCGTCGACGGCGCTCGCGTCGATCCGCGTGCTCCAGAGCTGGGTCGGCGGCGTTCGAGTCGATCCGCCTTGACCCTCTCGCGCGCCCTGTGTTACTTCTCTCCGGCGCGCGCGGAATAAAGCCCAATTCTCACGCGGGCTTCGCCTGCACAGCGGCTCACTCCCCGGGGGAGTCATGGCACAGACCATCGGATTCATCGGACTTGGCATCATGGGCCGGCCCATGGCGAAGAACCTCATCAAGGCCGGCTATTCGCTCGTCGTGCACAGCCGGAGCCGTGGCCCCGTCGACGAAGTCGTCAAGGCGGGCGCGAAAGCGGCGTCGTCGCCGAAAGATGTTGCCGCGCAGTCGGACGTGCTGATCACGATGCTGCCGAACTCGCCCGACGTCGAGCAGGTGGCGCTCGGCAAGAACGGCATCATCGAGGGCGCGCGCGCGGGACTGATCTTCGTCGACATGTCGACGATCTCGCCCATCGTCTCGAAGAAGGTCGGCGAGGCGCTCGGTGCGAAGGGCGTCAAGATGCTCGACGCGCCGGTCTCGGGGGGTGAGAAGGGCGCAATCGACGCGGCGCTGTCGATCATGGTCGGTGGCGACAAGCCGACGTTCGACGCCGTCCTGCCGATTCTGCAAGCGATGGGCAAGACGATCACGTTGCTCGGGCCACTCGGGTTCGGTGGCTTCACCAAGCTCGCCAACCAGATCATCGTCGCCGTAAATCTGACGGCGCTGGGCGAAGCCCTCACGCTCGGCAAGAAGGCGGGGTTGGATCGCGAGCTGCTGCTGACCGCGCTCGCGGGCGGGCTGGCCGGCAGCAAGTGTCTCGACCAGAAAAAGCCGAACTACATCGCCGGCGCCTACAATCCGGGATTCAAGATCGATCTGCACTTCAAGGACCTCGGGCTCATCATGGAGGCCTCGCGGAGTCTCGGCGTGCCGCTGCCGACGACGGCGGTGGTGCAGGAGCTCTTCAACGCCATGCGTGCCAAGGGACGCGGCGGCCTCGATCACTCGGGCATCATCACGCTGCTGGAAGATCTCGCAGGCGCGTCGTGAGGGCGACGGTCGATCGCGCCGGCCTGGATCCGCAGGGGCGCGTCCCCAAGGTTCAGGTTCGACGCGTTCGCAAGGGCGACCTCACCCGCGTCAAGGACGTCCTCGAGCAGAGTTTCGGCGATTTTCTCGAGCGGCAGCTCGGCACGCGCCCGCGTCAGGCGTTCGGCGGCGCGCAGTACGTGCACCACCGCTGGCTCATGGAGCCGTGGGGCTGCTTCGTGGCCGAGGAGGACAACGCCAAGATCGTCGGCACCGCGCTCGCGGTCGCCTGGGGCTCCATCGGCCTGCTGGGTCCGGTGGCGGTGCTCACGACGTACCACAACCAGACGATCGGGCAGCAGCTGATTCGCGCCACGCAGGAATTCTTCGACGAGAACAAGACGACGCTGCAAGGCGTGATGACGTACCCGACGAGCCCCAAGCACCTGGCGCTCTATCACAAGTTCGGATATCGCCCCAAGGCGCTCACCGCGCTCATGAGCCGCGTACTCGATCGCGCTGCGCCGCGGCCGGCGACCAAGCTGGCGCGCGGACCGCTCGTCGTCCGGCGCTTCTCGCAGCTCGAGGAGACCAGGAAGAAGGCGGCGCTCGCGCGCGCACACCGCATCACGAACGGAATCTACCGCGGGCTCGACGTGTCGAAGGAGGTCGAGATCGTCGACGGTCTGGCGCTCGGCGACACGCTCGTCCTCGAGCGCGAGCGCGACCTCGTCGGCTTCGCGGTCATGCACACGCCCGGGGTCAGCGAGGCGCCGGCCGGCACGCTGTACGTGAAATACCTCGCGATCGACCCCGCGCAGAAGCGCGTCGAGCACCTCGAGCAGCTCGTGGCCGCCGTCGAGGACGTCGGCTATGAGCTCGGCGTGCAGCGCGTCGCACTGCCGGTCTACTTGCGCTACTGGCTTGCCTACAGCACTCTGGTGAGGTGCGGCTACCAGATCGAGTTCACGATGCTGCGGATGCAGAAAGGCAAGCAGGAGGATTACGAGGACCCGACCCATCTCGTCCTCGACGACTGGCGGTGACCGCGGTTCGCGTCGCCGTTCTTGCCGTGAGCCTGATGCTCGCCGCCCGCCCCGCCGCCGCGCATTCGCTTCTCCTCGCGTCGGATCCGCGTGCCGACGCCGTGCTGACGAGCGCTCCGTCGCAGATCGTGCTGCGCTTCAACAACCGCATCGAGAAGCGTCTGTCGCGCGTGCGTCTCGTCGACGAGCACGGCACCGCGGCCGCGGCGACGACGCGCGCCGCCGACGGCCCTGCCGAGACCCTGATCGCGTCCGTGCCGTCGCTGGTGCCCGGCGCGTGGCGCGTGGAGTGGCAGGTGTTCTCGACCGACGGCCACGTGGTGAGCGGTAGCTACCGGTTCCGTCTGGCGCCCTGAGCCATGGCCGGGTTCGTCGACGTCCTCCTGCGTGGCCTGATCCTCGTGCTCACGAGCGTGGCGCTCGGCGGCGTCGCATGGCTGCGTTTCGTGCTGCGCGCGGAGCCGTACGCGAAACCGGACGCGTCGACGCAGCTGGCGCTCCGCGTGAGCGGGCTCGGCGCGGCGGGAGCCGCCATCGCGCAGGCGGCCGTCGCCGCCGTCGGCCTCGGCGCCGTGGCCGGCGAGCACGGTGAGTGGCCGCTCGCCGCGTTCTTCTCGAC
>JBKOUQ010000140.1:0-13625 GCA_046723475.1 Candidatus Methylomirabilota bacterium | reverse complement strand
GATCTGCTCCGACCGCGCCAGCCGTTCGCCCTCTACCAGCAACGTGGCAGCGGCCAGCTTCTCTTCGACATGGGCGTGACGGGAGACTTCGTCGCGAACATCACCCAGCACAACGTTCAGAAGGCACAAGGCGGAACGTTCGCCGGCCGCGAGAACCGCTTCTTCCCGCGCGAGATCGAGCTGAACCTGTTCGGGCAGAGCGATCCCTACGCGCGCGCCGACGTCCGGATCGAGGCGGGCGAGGACGCCCCGGGTGCCGAGACCGGCGTGAGCCTCGCCGAGGCGACGATCACGCTGCTGACGCTGCCGTACGGCACGCAGGCCAAGCTCGGTCAGATGCGTAACCGCTTTGGCTGGTCGAACGTCGTCCACGAGCACGATCTGCCGTGGGTGGATCGGCCGGACGTGTACCGCGTGTTCTTCGGCGAGAACGGGCTCGTCGAAAAAGGCGCCGAGGCGACGTGGGTGCCCGACTTCCTGCCGTTCTACGTGCAAGTGCTCGGCGGTGTCTTCAACGGCGACAACGAAACCGCGTTCGGGCGCGGCCTGCTGACGCATCCGCTCGCCACCGGGCGCGTGGTGACGTACTTCGATCTCACCGACACGCTCGCGCTTCAGGTGGGCGCCTCGGTCGCGAACGGCGAGACGAACGAACGACTGCAGAGCACGCTCGTCGGCTACGATCTCAAGTTCAAGTTCCGCCCCGAGGGCTGGCTGCACCCGCTGCTCACGCTCGCAAGCGAGGGCATCTACTCCCTCCGGCAAGGACGCGAGAGCTTCGGCTGGTACGGCTGGGGCGAGGTGCAGCCGTGGCGGCGCTGGGCGTTCGGCGCGCGCTACGATTCCACGCAGTACCCGGCCACCCCCGGGTATCAGTGGGCGATCGAGCCGTACCTGACGTTCTTGCCGTCCGAGTTCCTGCGCTTCCGTCTCGCCTACAAGCACACGGAGCGCACGCACCGCGACCTGCTCGACCCGAACGTCAACGGGGGGAGCGCGCGGATCATGGACGAGCTGTTCTTCCAGGCCACGTTCATTCTCGGCGCGCATCCGGCGCACGCGTTTTAAAGGAGACTCATCGTGATGAGGCGACTGTTCGCTCTCCCCGTCCTCGTCCTCGTGGTTGCCACGATCGCGTCGGTGCCGCCCGTGCAGGCGGCGCGCAAGTTGCGAGTGGTCACGACCATTCCCGATCTGCAATCGCTCGCGGAAGCGGTCGGGGGTGATCTGGTCGACGTGGAAAGCCTGACGCGCGGCACCCAGAACTTCCACGAGGCTGAGGTGAAGCCGAGCATGATGCTCAAGCTGCGCCGCGCCGATGCGGTGATCGAGAACGGCCTCGACCTCGATGCCTGGGCCGACGTGGCGATCGAAGGCGCAAACAATCCGAACATCGTGCGGGGCGGGCGCGGACGCATCGAGATCTCCCGCGGCGTGGAGGTGCTCGAGGTGCCGACCACACGCGTGGACCGCTCGATGGGTGACGTCCATCCGCGTGGGAACCCGCACTTCTCGCTCGACCCGGGCCTGGCGCCGATCATCACGCAGAACATCGTCGACGGCTTCGCCCGCCTGGCGCCGGATCAGCGCGGCGTCTTCGAGCAGAACCGCAAGAATTTCCTGGCGAAGCTCGACGGTCACATGGCGCAATGGACGAAGACCATGGAGCCGATGAAGGGCAGCAAGGTCGTCGTCTACCATCCCGACATGATTTACTTCCTGACGCGATTCGGACTGGTCCAGGCGGCCGTGCTCGAGGACCGTCCCGGCATTCCACCGTCGCCGCAGCATTTGGTGAACGTCATCCGGCAGATCAAGGACGAGAAGATCAAAGTCATCCTCGTCGAGCCGTGGAACGACGTGAAGCTTGCCAACCGCGTCGGTGAGGAGGCGGGCGCGAAGGCCATCGTGTTCGCCTCGTCGGTCGGTGCCGTGAAGGGCGCCGACAACTACATCGGCGCGATCGACTACAACATCAACACGCTGGCGAAGGCGCTTCTGTAGTGGTCGGCGACCTCGTCGGCATCCTGTGGGCGCCATTCCTGATGTGCCTCGTCCTCACGGGGATTCATGCCTATCTCGGCGTGCACGTCCTCGCGCGCGAGGTCATCTTCGTCGACATCGCGATGGCGCAGATCGCGGCGCTCGGCGCCACCGTCGCGTTTTTGATGGGACATGACGTCGATCAGTGGGAATCGTACGGGTACAGCCTCGCCGCGACGCTGCTCGGCGCGTTCGTGCTGTCGATCACCCGCAGCCGCCGGCGCCACGTGTCGCAGGAAGCGGTGGTCGGCATCGTGTACGCCGTCTCGTCCGCGGCCGCGGTCCTCGTCGCCGACCGCGCGGCCCACGGCGCCGAGCAGGTGCGCACGATGCTCGTCGGCAATCTGCTCGCGGTGGGCCCGTTCGAGGTCGGCAAAGTGTTCGTGCTGTATTCCGGCGTCGGCCTCCTGCACTGGCTGTGCCGTCGGCCGTTCCTGCTGATCTCGACCGATCCCGCGGCGGCGTTCGCCGAGGGCTGGCGCGTGCGCTTTTGGGACTTCCTGTTCTATGCGTCGTTCGGCGTCGTCGTGGCGAGCTCGGTCCGGATCGCGGGCGTGCTGCTGGTGTTCTCGTATCTGATCGTGCCGGCGCTGGCCGGCGTGATGCTCGGCGGCACGGTGGCCGCTCGCCTGCTCATCGGCTGGACGTTCGGCACGGTCGTGAGCGTTATCGGCATGGTGGCCTCCGCCGCGCTCGACCTGCCCACCGGTGCCACGGTGGTGTGCGCGTTCGGTGCGACGCTCATCGCATTCTGGATCGCCACCCACGTCTCACGACGGCTCGCCGCGCTCGGCACGGCCCCGGCGACGCCGCTCGAGTCGCGACACCGGTGAGACCCCGCACGAGCGTGCTCGCGCTCATCACGATGCTCGCCGGCTGTTCGGCGACGACCGCTGACATTGGGACTCTCGGCGGCGAATGGCATGGCCGCGTCGTGACCGCGGACGGCGCCACCGTCGCGCGGCTGACGATCGCGCCGGACGGGCGGTACGAGGGGATGGCCTTCTTCGAGGGCGTGGACCGGCCGCTCCACGGCGCGATTGTTGCGCTGCCGTCCGGGCAGCTCCGTTATGTGGGGAGCGACGGCGATGGCGCTGTCAGCGTCCGCGACGGCGAGCTGCGGCTGCGCGGCGATAACGGCGGGACGAGCGGCGTCTTTCGCCGTACAGTAAACCCGTGAAACGCTCGGCCGTGGCGTTCGTCATCGTGGTGGCGTTCCTCGCCCCGCTGTTCGCGGCGGCCAGCGTTCCCGATCCCACGTGGATCGCGGGGCTCTACGACGGCGGCGACGGCGACGAGCTCGTGCTGCTCGTCTGGGACAGCGCCCCCGCCGTCGTGGCGGCGTCGCCCGCGCTGCTGGAGCCGCTCGGCGCCGAGCCCGCCGTGCAGAGGCGCGCTCCTCACGCCGCCCCGGTTCTTCCGCGCGCCGCCGTCAGTCGCGCGCCTCCCCTCGGCTGAGCGTCTCGGCTCGGTTCCACGTGACATGGACGAGCGGAGCTCCGTGCGTCTCTCTCCGGCCACCCACCGCTGAGGCGTACGCAAAGCTCCGATACAGAGGAGGACATCATGTTTGGTCTTGGAACACAGGAGCTGCTCGTCATTCTCGTGATCGTGCTCGTCATGTTCGGCGGCAGCAAGCTGCCGGAGATCGCCCGTTCGCTCGGCAAGTCGATGCACGAGTTCAAAAAAGGCATCAACGAGGGTGCGTCGGAGGCGGACAGCGACAAGGAGCGGGAGAAGCCGACCGAAAAGCGCTAGTGCTCGAGCCCGCCGAGATGAACGACAACGAAGAAGCCGTTCAGCGTGCTGAGCACGCCGAGCACGGCCACGACGAGGGAGAAGCCGTACATCGCGCGTGATTCTGCGAGGATCGCGACCGACGCGCACACGATCGCGATCTGCAGGAAGACCTCGGCGAACTCGAAGTAGTGGTCGCGCGTCCGAAAATGGTCGCGCTCCGCCTCGAGCTTCTTGGCCTCCTTCTCGATGTCCTTTTTCTCGGCGTTGTAGCGCTGCTCTTCCTCCGAGAACTTGGCGGCCAGCGCCTTCTGCTTTTCCTGGCGCGGGCCGCGCGCGGCGGCGACATCGGCCAGCTCGGCGTCCATGACGAGCGCCTGCGCGCGATAGAGGTGCTCGCGAATGACCTTGGCCTGGTAGAACGCCCACTGATCGGAGGACTGCTGCTGCGCGAGCAGCATGTGCTTCATCGCGTTGCCTGCACCGAGCGAGGCGATCGCGAGCATCACGGCGTAGACCGCCGTGGTGAGAGCGACGCGACGGCTGAAGCGCTTGTCGCGCCGCTCCTCCAGCTCTTCGGGATTCGGGACCTCGACCTCAGCCACGCGGAGGCGTGTTCGCCTTGCGTATCTCTTCGCGCATGGCGTCCTTGCCTGCCTCGAACGCGCTCATGAGCCGCTGCGTCTGCTCTTCGAAGAGCTCGCGGCTCTTGTCGAGCCAGTCGCCGGTGCGGCCCTGCACGTCGTTCGCCATCTCCTGGGCCCGGCGCGCGAACTCGTTGCCGCGCTCCAGCAGCTGATCGCGGATCTCACGTCCCGTTTTCGGCGCGAGTAGTAGCGCGGATGCCGCGCCGATCAGCCCGCCCAGCAAGAACCAGCCCAAATATCCGCCCGTGTCGTTTCGGTCATCCGCCATGATGATCTCCTTGCTCCTTCGAAAGCCGGGCCACGAACACATCGAGGCCCCTCTTGAGTCCGGCCGCCATGCCGATGAGCTGGCCAGCCCGGGTGAACCCCGCCAGACCGTGGACGGCCCGGCCCACCCCCTCGGCCACCGCGTTGACGCGCTCGGTGACCTCGGCCACGCGCTCGATCTCTTCGCTGGCCTCGCGCGTGAGTGTGCGCACATCGTCGGTGAGCGCATGCGCCTGGCCGATGAGCGGCCGCAGCTCCTGTTCCACGATCGTCAGGACCCGCTCGGCACGGCCGGCAGTCCGTCGCAGCGCGAGCAGCACCGGCACGCTCACCGCCGTCAGCACCACCGCGCATGCCACGAGGACCGCCTGCGCCCAGGGTTGCATCGGAGGACTGAATTATAATCTGAGCCATGTCGCCCGACGAGCGTCTCGAGGAGCTCCGCCGACGCAACCGCGCCGCCGAGCTCGGAGGCGGCGAGGAGCGCATCCGCCGGCAGCACAAGGCGGGCAAGAAGACCGCACGCGAGCGTCTCGAGCTGCTGCTCGATCCCGACTCCTTTCTCGAAGTCGACCGCTTCGTCGTGCACCAGACGTACGACTTCGGGATGGCCGAGCAGCGAATCCCCGGCGACGGCGTCGTCACGGGCTCGGGGCGGATCCACGGTCGACCGGTGTTCGTCTTCGCGCAGGACTTTACCGTTTTCGGCGGCTCGCTGTCCGAGGCCTACGCGCGGAAGATCTGCAAGATCATGGACCTCGCGATGAAGACGGGCGTGCCGATCATCGGGCTCAACGACTCGGGTGGCGCGCGGATCCAGGACGGCGTCGCGTCGCTCGGCGGCTACGCCGACATCTTCCTGCGCAACACGCTGGCCTCGGGCGTCGTGCCCCAGATCTCCGCGATCATGGGACCGTGCGCCGGCGGCGCCGTCTACTCGCCGGCCATCACCGACTTCGTCTTCATGGTCAAGAACACGTCGTACATGTTCGTGACAGGCCCCGACGTCATCAAGGCCGTCACGCACGAGACGGTCACCGCCGAAGAGCTCGGCGGCGCGAGCACCCACGGCACGACCTCCGGCGTGGCGCACTTCGCCGCCGACGGCGAGGAGGAATGCCTCGCGTTGATCCGCGAGCTGCTGACGTTTCTGCCGCAGAACAACCTCGAGGAGCCGCCGCTGCGCCCCACGCAGGATCCGATCGAGCGCCGTGACGAGGCGCTGCAGTCGATCGTGCCTGCGCAGCCGAACAAGCCGTACGACATCAAGGAGCTCGTGCGCGCGGTCCTCGACGACCGCTACTTCTTCGAGGTTCATTCGACGTTCGCCCCCAACATCGTCGTGGGGTTCGGGCGGCTCGGCGGCCGTCCGGTCGGCATCGTGGCCAACCAGCCTGCGCACCTGGCCGGCTGTCTGGATATCGCCGCGTCGATGAAGGCGGCCCGGTTCGTGCGCTTCTGCGACTGTTTCAACGTGCCGCTCGTGACGTTCGTCGACGTGCCGGGCTTCCTGCCGGGCACCGCGCAAGAGTTCGGAGCCATCATCAAGCACGGCGCCAAGCTGCTCTACGCGTACTGCGAGGCGACGGTCCCCAAGCTGACCGTCATCACGCGGAAGGCCTATGGCGGCGCGTACGACGTCATGTCGTCCAAGCACATCCGCGGCGATGCGAACTTCGCGTTTCCCACCGCCGAAATCGCCGTGATGGGACCCGAGGGCGCGGTCAACATCCTGTATCGACGCGAGCTCGAGGCCGCCGGCGACAGCGCCGCCTTCCGCGACGAGCGGATTCGCGAGTATCGCGAGAAGTTCGCCAACCCCTATGTGGCGGCGGCGCGTGGTTACGTGGACGAGGTCATCGAGCCGCGTGACACGCGCGCGCGGCTGTGCGCCGCGCTGGCCGTCCTGCGAACCAAGCGCGACGTCAACCCGCCGCGCAAGCACGGCAACATTCCGCTGTGAGGGAGCGTCCATGAGCGGCAGCGAGCGCGACCCGGAAACCTCGTGGGGCGCGCCCGTCAAGCGCGTGTACGGCGCCGGCGACATCCCCGCCGACGCCGCCGAGGAGACGCCGGGACAGTTTCCGTTCACGCGCGGCATCCATCCGAGCGGTTATCGCTCGCGGCTGTGGACCATGCGCCAGTACGCGGGCTTCGGCTCCGCCGCGGAGACGAACAAGCGCTATCGCTTCCTCCTCGACCAGGGGCAGACGGGATTGTCCGTGGCCTTCGACCTGCCGACGCAGATGGGCCACGATCCCGACGCGCCGATCGCGCGCGGCGAGGTCGGCAAGGTCGGCGTGTCGATCGCGTCCGTCGAGGACATGCAGGATCTCTTCGAGGGCATTCCGCTCGACCGTGTGTCGACCTCGATGACGATCAACGCGACGGCGGCCATATTGTTGGCGCTCTACGTCGCGGTCGCGCGGCGTCACGGCGTGAGCCCCGCGAAGCTATCGGGCACCACGCAGAACGACATCCTGAAGGAATACATCGCGCGCGGCACGTACATCTTCCCGCCCGGGCCGTCGATGCGTCTCGTGACGGACGTCTTCGCCTACTGTCGCGACGTCGTGCCGAAGTGGAACACGATCTCGATCTCCGGCTATCACGTGCGAGAGGCCGGCTGCACCGCGGTGCAGGAGGTCGCCTTCACGCTCGCCAACGGGATCGCGTACGTCGAAGCCGCCCGCCGCGCGGGGCTCGAGGTCGACGCGTTCGCGCCGCAGCTCTCGTTCTTCTTCAACGCCCACAACGACCTGATCGAGGAGATCGCGAAGTTCCGCGCCGCGCGCCGGCTCTGGGCACGCACCATGCGCGATCGCTTCGGCGCGCGCGACGCGCGCTCGCAGACGCTGCGGTTCCATGCCCAGACGGCGGGCAGCATGCTGACCGCGCAGCAGCCCGAGAACAACATCGTCCGCGTGACCCTGCAGGCGCTGGCCGCGGTCCTGGGCGGCTGCCAGTCCCTGCACACGAATTCGATGGACGAGGCGCTGGCGCTGCCGACGGAGCGCGCTGTGCGCATTGCCCTGCGCACGCAGCAGATTCTCGCCCACGAGTCGGGGGTCGCGGACACCGTCGACCCGCTCGGCGGCTCCTACGCCATCGAGCGGCTGACCCGCGACATCGAGGATGCGGCCGAGGAGTACATCCGCCGGATCGACGAGCAAGGAGGTGCCGTGCAGGCCATCGGCTTCATGCAGCGCGAGATTCAGGAGGCAGCGTACCGCTGGCAGCGCGACGTCGAGGACAAGCGCCGGATCGTCGTCGGCGTCAATGAGTTCGTCACCGACGACCAGCCGCCGGCCGGCTTGTTCGCCGTCGATCCCGGCGTCAGCGACGCCCTGGCCGAGAGGGTGGCACGGCTGCGGAAACATCGCGACAGCGCCCGCGTCGCTCGCGCGCTCGATGCGCTCGAGTCCGCCGCGCGCGGCCGCGACAACCTCATGCCCTTGCTCGTGGACGCGGTGGAGCACGCGGCGACGCTCGGCGAGATCTGCGAGCGGCTGCGCGCGGTGTTCGGCGTACACCAGCCGTCGGTGACATTCTGATGCGCCGCCGCACGCTCCTCGTCGGCATGCTTGCCAGCGTCTTGAGCATCGCTCTCGCCGCCGGTCCGGCCGCGGCGGGCATGGCCGACCGGGTCGGCGCGACGTTCACCCTGATGGCCGATGAGTTCATCCAGGCGTTCCACCCCGTCGAGGGGATCGTCGTCTCGCTCGAGGGCGACGAGATGTTCCTCGATATCGGCGCTTTGCGTGGCGGACAGGTGGGTCAGGAGTACACGATCTTTCGCAAGGGCGCCGCGTTCAGTCATCCGCTGACTGGCAGGCCGCTGGGCCACTACGAAGAGGTGCTGGGCTGGGCGCAGATCCGCCGGGTCGAGCCCGAGTTCGCCGTCGCGGCGTTCAGCGCCGCGCCCGATCGATCACGCCCCCAGGCCGCGGACGGCGCTCGTATCACGCGCGGCCGAATCAAGATCGCCGTCGCCCCGGTGCTCGACATGACGACCGGCGGCGCCGACCTCCGCCGCGTGCCGTATCTCATCGCGACGGTGCTCGAGCGGAGCAAACGCTTCCAGGTCGTCGATCCGATCGCGGTCAGCGACATGTTCGCCGGCGGCGAGCTGCGCGTGGCCGAGATGCTGGCCCGACCCGAGCGGGCGGTGCGCTCGGCGAAGAACCTCGACGTGGCCGGCTGGGTGGTCCCGGTGATGCTCGAGCGGCGCGGCGCCGTGACGCTCGACGTCACGTATATCTCTGCGATTACAGGCCTTGCATTATTCTCGCGGCGACTCCCGGTCTTACCGAACAGCACGGCCGAAGAGCAGCGATTCCCCTGGGAGCCCCTGATCGAGGACTGACCGCCGGCCGGCGTCGATGTGCTATTCTCCTCGCCGGATGAAGGCCCGCCTGCTCGCCTGGCTGCTGGTCCCGAGCATCGCCCTCACGGGCTGCAGCACCGCCAAAAAGCTCGTCGGGATTGCGGACGTCGGTGAGCCGTCCGTCACGATCAAGTCGGCGGAAACGCGGTGGCTCCTGATCAAGAACCCGCGCTTCGGCGACGTGCCGAGCGAGCCGGAGTACATCTGGGTCGAGGAGGACAAGGTCCCGACGACGATCACCACGCTGCTGCGCGGGCAGTCGGCGATCATCGCGCAGCCCGAGATCGTCGCCAAGTACGGGACGCCGCCCGGCGGAGGAAAGATCAGCCCGCGGCAGGGAACGATGTATCAGACGGCGAGCTCGGCGGAACCCGCGAAGAATGCGCCGGCCGCGAGTAACCGCGTCGTCGCCGCCGCGGGCGGCGGTGCTGCAATCCGTGCCGCTTCCACCGTTCCCGTCGCCGCACCGGCCCCCAAGCCCCCAGAGCGCGGATTCGTCGTGTACGTCGACACCACCCGGATGGTGACGGACCTCACCAACCTCGACGGGCTGCAGCCCGGCAGCGTGCTCAGCGTGCGGCGTGACCGGATTCCGATCGTGCATCCCGTCACCGGGGAGATGCTCGGCGAGCTCGACGAGGAGGTTGCCACGGCGCGGGTCACGGAGATTCGTGACCGCTTCTCGGTCGCCGAAGTGCAGAGCATCGTGCCCGGCGCAAACGTGCAGGTGCGGGACCGCGTTCTCCTGAAGCAGTAGCTGGTGTGTCGACGCCGACGCTGGAGCAGGTCCTCAAGGAGCGCGTGACCGCCCTCATCGGTGGCGATCTCGCCGCCGTCGAATCGGAGATCCGCCGCGAGATCGCCTCGCCGGTCGGGCTGATCCAGGAGATGGGCGCCTACATCGCCGGGGCCGGAGGCAAGCGGCTGCGGCCGATCTTGTTGCTACTCGCGGCGCGCCTGAGCGGCTATGACGGCCCGCGCGCGGTCCGGCTGGCGTGCGGCGTGGAGCTGCTCCATACCGCCACGCTCATCCACGACGACGTCGTGGATGAGGCGCCGCTACGCCGCGGACAGCCGTCCGCAAACGCGCAGTGGGGCGACGACGCCTCGGTCCTGGTCGGCGATCACCTGTACTCCAAGTCCTTTGCGCTGCTCGTCCGCGACAACGACCGCGCAATCATGGAGACTCTGGCGCGCGCGACCGTCTCCATGACCGAGGCCGAGGTGTACCAGCTCCAGCTCAAGCGCAGCGGCCTCACCTCCGAGGCGGACTACGTCCGGATCATCACGCAGAAGACGGCGTCGTTCATGTCGGCGTGCTGCCGAATCGGCGCCCTCCTCGGCGAGGTCCCGTCCGAGCAGCTCGAGGCGCTCACGCGCTACGGTCTCGACATCGGCGTGGCCTTCCAAATGTCCGACGATTCGCTGGACTTCGTCGCCGACGAGCGGCGGCTTGGCAAGGCCATCGCGGCGGACCTGCGCGAGGGCAAGCGCACGCTGCCGCTCATCACGATGCTCCAGCGCGTGCGAGAGGCCGACGCCGAGCGCGTACGCGCCATGCTCCGTCGTCGGGCGCTCGCGCCGGCGGAGATCGACGAGATCCGCCGGCTCGTCCTCGAGCACGACGGCGTCGAGTACGCGCTGGAGCGTGCTCACGCCTACGCGCGCGATGCCAAGCGCGACCTGGAGGCGTTCCCGCCGTCCGAGGAGCGCGAGCTGCTCACGCTCGTCGCCGATTTTGTCGTCGACCGCGACCGGTGACGGGCGGCGCGCCGATCGTCACGCTCACGACCGACTTCGGCACCCGAGACGCGTACGTCGCGGCGATGAAGGGCGTGATCCTGGGGATTGCGCGAGAGGCGCGTCTGGTGGACGTCAGCCACGACGTGGCCGCGCACGACATCACCGAAGGCGCGCTCGCGCTCGAAGCCGCAGTGCCGTTTTTCCCGGCCGAGAGCGTGCACGTGGCGGTTGTCGACCCGGGTGTCGGGACCGCGCGGCGCGGCCTCGCCGTCATCACGGAGGGTGCGCGCTTCGTCGGCCCCGACAACGGCCTGTTCACCCCGTTCCTCGAGGGCCAATGGCGAGCGTTCGAGCTGATTGCGCCTGAATATCGTCTCGCGACGGTGAGCCGCACGTTCCACGGCCGCGACGTCTTCGCGCCGGCCGCGGCGCACCTGGCGCTCGGCGTCGCGCCCGAGCGCTTTGGGCCCCGGGTCGAGGACCCCGTGCGCCTGCACTGGCCGACTGTGCGCGAGACACATGGCGCCGTCGCGGGGACGGTGCTCCACGTCGATCGGTTCGGCAACCTCGTCACCTCCATCAGGGCGAACGCCTTCGCCGCCTTCGGGGAGGTGACGGTTCGGCTCGTGGGGCGGTCGGTGCCGTTCGTGACGACCTACGGTGACCTGGAACCCGGGCAGCCAGGCGCGCTGATCGGAAGCAGCGGGCGGCTCGAAGTCGCGGTGCGCGAAGGCAGCGCTGCCAGCCGATTCCGGGCCCGGCGCGGCACGCCGGTCGTCGTCAGTCGCTTTTTGCCGGTGCGGAGGGTGCGGCGGCGCCCGTAGTCCCGGTGGTCCCGGTCGACGAGGCGGTCGGCTTGTCCGCTGCGGGCTTGTCCGCGGCGGGCTTGTCGGTAGAGCCGTTGGACGTGGACTTCTCCGACTCTTTCGCCTTCTTGCGGGCTTCCGAGGGGTAGTCGGTGACGTACCAGCCCTCGCCCTTCAAGATGAACGGCGCTGGCGACAGCAGCCGCTTGATGCGCCCGCCACAGGCCTCGCACGTCGTCAGCGGGGCCTCGGTGATGCGCTGCCGGACCTCGAACACGCGCCGGCACTTTTCGCACTCGTACTCGTACGTCGGCACGGTATGAAAGGTATATGGGAGGCGCTAAGGTGTCAATGAAGCGCGCGTTTGCCCTCATTCTGATGCTTACTGCAGTCGGCGGCTGCTCGCTCGGCCGCATCAGCGAGATGCAGCGGCTTCAGGCCCAGAATTCGTACGAGCGCGGGCTGGCCCAGGCCAGCCAGGGGCAGTCGGCGCTCGCACTTTCCTCGTTCCAGGAGGCGGTGAGCCTCAATCCGAAATCGGGCCTGTATCGCGACGCCCTCGGCCTCCTGCTCCTCGATCTGGGCCGCGTCGAGCCGTCCGTCAATGAGCTGAAGGAGGCGATCGAGCTCGATCCGAACCGCGGGGATACGTATTTCCACCTCGGCACGGCGCTTGCCGAGGGCCGACACTGGGAGGAGGCCGTTGCCGCCTACCGTAAGGCCATCTCGCTGCCGACATTGAGTGTCTTGGACCTGGCCTATCAGAACCTGGGCCTGGCGCTCTTCCACCTGAACCGGTTCCGGGAGGCGGAAGAGGCCCTGCGGTTTGCCCTGAGTCTCGACCCCAACCTACAGGCCGCGTACTACAACCTCGGCCTCGTCCTCACGGCCCAGAAGCGGCCAGAGGAGGCCAAGGCGGTGTTCCGCCGCGCGCGGCAGATCGCGCCGGAAACCACCTTCGGGCAGGCGGCAGTCGAGAGGCTGAAGGCCCTGGGGGACGGAGGCTGAGGCGACCAGGAATGTCGTTATTAGTTGACGATAGCAACAGCCGGACGTTATAAAGCTTTCGTTGTCCGCAGTCTGCTTCTGTTGTGGCTGTCGGTTTTTGGCGGCTCAGCAGTTCGTTGCTGCAGCTCACTCTCATGAGGAGGCAGTAATGAGGAGACTGTTGGTTCTCGCAGTCGCCCTCGTGGCCGTCCTCGGGATGCTGGCTCCGCCTGCGATGGCTCAGGCGCCGGCCCCGAAGGTGACGATCACAGGGTTCATCGATGAGCTCGGGACGTACACCCGCAACATGTCGCAGTACGACGACGACTACAGCCGAAAAACCGACAATCAGGCGTACGGCCGCACCCGCGGCCGGTTCGACGTCATCGGTGAGGTCGGCAAGGCCAAGGCTGTCCTCGGTCTCGAGCTCGACATGTACCTCGGCCAGACCGGGAACAACGACAACAACATTCAGGGGACCGCCACCTCCGCGGGCTTCGGCGCCTCCGGCGGTTTCGACCTGAACACGGACTCCCGGACCATCTTCGAGATCAAGTGGCTGTATACGGAGTTCCCGCTACCGATCCCGCTGGACTCGACCATGCGGATCGGCGCTCAGCCGTTCGGTACGCTCGCCAACGACAAGCTCGCCGTCTACGCCAACGGTGACTTCCCCGGCGTGGCACTCATCTTCAATCTCACGCCCGCCGCGAAGCTCAACCTGACTTACGTCCAGGTTGAGGAATCACTCACCGGCGCCAAGGACAACTTCATCCGTGGTGAGGACTGGGCGGTCATCGCGAGCTTCGGGTTCTCGCCGTTCAAGGGCCTCGACATCAAGCCGATGTACTCGTTCTTCCAGGCGCAGGGCCCGACGTCCGGGAACTCGCGCCAGGGACGTGGTGGCGTCGACGTCGCCACCGCGTTCACGCCTGCGATCAAGAGCGGCGGTGCGACCGGTCCCGAGGAAAGCCGTCACACGGTCGGCCTGGACGCGCGGTTCACGGC
>JBKOUQ010000020.1:0-13854 GCA_046723475.1 Candidatus Methylomirabilota bacterium | reverse complement strand
GGCTAGTCCTTTCACGCAGCGCGGTTGGAGCGGTCATTTCACGTATCAATTCGCTGCGGCCATTTCACGTATCCCCAACAGTCGCCGGCGCTTGAGATTGACAGGCCCGGCGCGCTTCGCTATTATCCAACGTTGCGATTTCTCCCGGTAGGACGCCTATTTACAGCCGCGGGTTAACGCCGAAAGGGTCGTGATGAGCGAGATCGAGCGGAAATGGTACGTCGTCGATGCCGACGGGCAGGTGCTGGGCCGGCTGGCCACCCAGGTGGCGACGGTGCTTCGAGGCAAACACAAGCCGACCTTCGTGCCCCATCTGGACGTCGGCGACCACGTCGTGGTCCTCAACGCCGCGAAGGTTCACCTCACCGGTCGCAAGCTGAAGGACAAGCGATATCGCTGGCACACCGGCTACATCGGCGGTCTCAAGGACATCTCGGCCGAGCAGATGCTCGACAAGCACCCGGAACGGGTGGTCGAGTGGGCGGTGCAGGGCATGCTGCCGAAGAATCGTTTGGGCCGCGCGATGGCGAAGAAGCTGAAGGTCTACCGTGGCGCCGAGCATCCGCACGGCGCCCAGCAGCCGACGACGCTGACGCTGAGAACGTCTCGAACATCGAAATCGGCGGAGGGACGATAGATGGCGGCGGTGCTCGACCGGTTCTATGGCACCGGACGGCGCAAGACGTCCGTGGCGCGCGTCTGGATCAAGCCAGGCGCCGGGCGAATGATCATCAACCGCCGCGCCTTCGAGGACTACTTCCCACGCGAGACACTGCGCATGATCATCGCGCAGCCACTCGCGATCACGAACACCGTCGGTCAGTTCGACATTCTCGTGACGGTCAGGGGCGGTGGACCCACCGGACAGGCCGGCGCGGTTCGACATGGTCTCGCGCGTGCGATCGCGCGCTTCGACGATAAGCTGCGACAGCCGCTCAAGAAAGCTGGGCTGCTCACGCGAGACCCACGGGCGCGCGAGCGCAAGAAGTACGGCCAGCCGGGTGCTCGCCAGAAATTCCAGTACAGCAAGCGCTAGCGTGGCCGCCTCGGGTTCCATCCGCGTCGCGGTGGCCGGTGCCAGTGGGTACATGGGCGCCGAGCTGTTGCGTTTGCTGCTCGTTCATCCTCGGGTGACGCTGACGGGTGTGACATCCGAGCGTCTCGCCGGCGAACCGCTCGCGCGCGCGTATCCGCATCTCCGCGGGCTCACCGGTCTCGCTTTCCACGACCTCGACGCGGAGTGGCTGGCCGACGTGTGCGACGTCGCATTTCTGGCGTTGCCGCACATGGAGTCGCAGAAGGCCGTGCCGACGCTCCGCAAGCGGGGCCGCAAGGTGATCGATCTCTCCGCGGACTACCGGCTACACGATCCGGCCGACTACACCACCTGGTACAAGACGCCGCACGTCGATCCGGCGCGGCTCGCTGAGGCAGTCTACGGTCTGCCGGAGCTGCATCGCAAAGCGATCGCCGGCGCCTCCCTGGTGGCATCGCCCGGCTGCTATCCCGTGGGGGCCATCCTTGCCATGGCGCCGCTGTTCAAGAACGGACTCGCGCGGCTCGACGGCATCGTCGTCGACGGCAAGTCGGGGGTCAGTGGCGCCGGCGCCCAGGGGCGCAAGGTCGACGCCATGTATCTCTATACCGAGGCGAACGAGAACGTTCAGGCGTACTCGATCGGCGGCGTGCATCGGCACACCGCCGAGATGGAGCAGGAGCTCGGGGCACTCGCTGGAGCGCCGCTGCGCGTGTCGTTCACGCCCCATCTGCTGCCATTGACACGCGGGTTGTTCACGACGGCGTCCGTGCCGCTCACGACGCCGCTCGACACCCCCGAGCTGCTTGCGACGTACCGGGAATTCTACGCGGGGGAGTTGTTCGTTCGCGTGCTCGGCGATGGCGAGCGCCCGACCACGCGCACGGTCGTCGGCTCGAACTATTGCGACGTGGCTGTCGTGGCCGACCGGCGCACCGGCCGCGCCGTGTGCGTCTCCGCGATCGACAACCTGGGCAAGGGCGGCTCGGCCAACGGTGTGCAGAACCTGAACGTCCTCTTCGGCTGGCACGAGCGCACCGGCCTCGAGGCTCCGCCGGTGTACCCCTGAGCGGCGTCACGAGCAGGCGATGACCGGGGACATCGAGTGGCTCGACGGCGGCGTGAGCGCCGTCCCCGGCATCCTGGCCGCCGGCGTGGCGGCCGGCATCAAGCCCAGCGGCAAGAAGGATCTGGCCCTCATTCATTCGCCGTCGCCGACGCGCTCGGCGGCCGTCTTCACGACCAACCAGGTCAAGGGCGCACCCGTGCAGGTGTCGATGGAGCACGCTCGCGGCGGCGCACTGCAGACGATCGTCGCGAACAGCGGCTGCTCCAACGTCTGCAACGGGGAGCGCGGGCTGCGGGATGCGCGGGAGATCGTCAAGCAGGTGGCCGAGCTGCTCCGCGTGCCGGCCTCGCACGTGCTCATCGGCTCGACCGGCGTCATCGGCCACCCGCTGCCCATGGACAAGATCCGCGCGGCCATCCCGAAGCTCGTCAAGTCCCTGTCGCCGCAGGGCGGCCGCGCCGCCGCGGAGGCGATTCTCACCACGGACACGCGGACGAAGGAGGCAGCCCTGCGCTGTGACGTCGGCGGCCGGACGGTCACCCTTGGCGGCATCGCCAAGGGCGTCGGGATGATCGAGCCGCACATGGCGACGATGTTCTGCTTCATCACGACGGATGCCGCGGTCGCGCGGGGCGCCCTCGATCCGATCCTCAAGCGGGCGGTCGATCGCTCATTCAACCGGATTACGGTCGACAGTGACACGTCGACGAGCGACACGGTCGCCGTGATTGCCAACGGCCTGGCGGAGAACCCGCCCGTCGACCGCGGCGGCCGCGGCACCCGCGATTTCGCGGTCGCGCTCGAGGCGCTGACCGAGCGGCTGGCCCGCATGCTCGTGCAGGATGGCGAGGGCGCCACCAAGCTGGTCTCGATCACCGTGCGCGGCGCCGCGAGTCGGCGGGACGCGCTGATCGCCGCACGAAGCGTCGCAAACTCGCCGCTCGTGAAGACGGCGATCAACGGCCAGGACCCCAACTGGGGCCGCATCATGATGGCCCTCGGCAAGTCCGCGGCGCGGGTGGAGCAGGACAAGATCTCCATCGCGTTCGGCGACGAGCGCCAGAGCGAGCGGCTCGTCGAGCGGGGAATGCTGCGCGACGGCGTGCTTCTGCCACGGGTTCGCGAGATCATGGGAAGGCAGGCGTACGACATCACCATCGATCTCGGCATCGGGCGGGGCGAGGAGCGCGTGTGGACCTGTGACCTGAGCGAGGAGTACGTGCGGATCAACGGCAAGTACACGACCTAGGCAGTTATCACGCACGCCGCGCACCTGTCGGTCGGCGCCTGGGAGGCGTCGCCGCGCGGCGGAGGACAACCGAAGGGGGACGAATGGCAGCATTGACCATGAAGGAGCTGCTCGAGGCCGGGGTGCACTTCGGCCACCAGACGAAGCGCTGGAACCCGAAGATGCAGAAGTACATCTTCGGTGAGCGCAACGGCATCTACATCATCGATTTACAAAAGACGCTCAAGAAGTTCCGTGAGGCGTACGCGTTCGTGCGTGACCTCGCGGCCGGTGGCGGCAGCCTGCTATTCATCGGCACGAAGAAGCAGGCGCAGGACACGGTCCTGGAAGAAGCGACGCGGTGCGGTGGGTTCTACGTCAACCAGCGCTGGCTGGGCGGCACGCTGACGAACTTCGCGACGATCCGCAAGTCGATCGCGCGCCTCAAGAAGCTCGAGGAAATGAAGGAGACGGGCGAGTTCGAGCGCGTGTCGAAGAAGGAGGCGCTCGAGCTCGATCGCGAGCGCGAGAAGCTCGAGAAGGCCCTCATCGGCATCAAGATGATGGAGACGCTGCCGTCGGCCGTGTTCATCATCGATCCCCGCAAGGAGAAGATCGCGGTCGCCGAGGCGCAGCGGCTCGGCATCCCGATCGTCGCAATCGTCGACACCAACTGCGACCCGACCGGGATCGATTACGCCGTTCCCGGTAATGACGACGCCATCCGCGCGGTGCGGCTCATCACCTCCCGCATCGCCGACGCGGTGAACGAGGGGCGCGGCACGCTGGGCAAGGACGAAAGCGCCGGCGAGCCGTCCGACGGCGACGAGGACAGCGAGATGGCGAGCGCCGAGGCGGAGGTGTCCTGATGGCCGCCGACGCCAAGACGGTCATGGAGCTCCGCGATCGCACCGGTGCCGGCGTCATGGATTGCAAGGCGGCGCTGACCGCATCGAACGGCAATCTCGAGGCGGCCGCGGAGTACCTGCGAAAGAAGGGGCTGGCCGACGCCAAGAAGCGCGAGGGCCGCGAGGCCAAGGAAGGCGTCGTGCACGCGTATCTGCATCCCGACGGCAAGCTCGGGGCGCTGATCGAGGTGAACTGCGAGACCGACTTCGTCGCCAAGACCGACGCGTTCCGCGAGCTCGTCCGCGACCTCGCCATGCAGGTCGCGGCGACCAATCCCTCCTACGTGGCGCGCGAGGACGTGCCAGCGGCCATGCTGGACAAGGAGCGCGAGATCTACCGCGGGCAGATGGCGGACCAGAAGAAGCCGCCGCAGGTGATCGACAAGATCGTCGAGGGAAAGCTCGAGAAGTTCTTCGCCGAGCAGTGCCTGCTCGAGCAGACGTTCATCAAGGACGCCAGCGGCAAGACCACGATCAAGGACCTCGTCGACCTCACGAACTCCAAGACGGGTGAGCGGGTGGTCGTGAAGCGCTTCGCCCGCTTCCGGATCGGAGGCTGAGCCGGTGACGGCGGCGGCGGCCGCCGGACGCCCCGTGTATCGCCGCATCGTGCTGAAGCTTTCGGGTGAAGCGCTCGCGGGCACGCAGGGCTACGGCATCGACCCGCCCGTGCTCGATCGCGTGAGCGCGGACATCCGTGAGGTGCTCGAGCTCGGCGTCCAGGTCGCGGTCGTCATTGGTGGGGGCAACATCTTTCGCGGCATTGCTGCCAGCGCCGCCGGCATGGACCGCGCCACGGCCGACTACATGGGCATGCTGGCCACCATCATCAACGCGCTGGCGTTGCAGGACGCGCTGGAAAAGGCGGGCCTGCAGACGCGCGTGCTCTCTGCGATCGAGATGCGCGCGGTCGCCGAGCCGTACATCCGCCGACGCGCCATCCGCCATCTCGAGAAAGGCCGTGTGGTGATCTTCGCGGCGGGCACGGGCAATCCGTTCTTCACTACCGACACCGCGGGGGCGCTCCGCGCGGTGGAGATCGGTGCCGACGCGATCGTGAAGGCCACCAAGGTGGACGGCATCTATTCCGCCGATCCTCAGAAGGATCCGTCCGCGCGGCGCATCGACAAGGTGAACTACATCGAGGTCCTCAATCGGGGGCTCGGCGTGATGGACACCACCGCCATCTCGCTCTGCATGGACAACAAGCTGCCCATCGTCGTGTTCGACCTCACACGCCCCGGCAACATCAAGCGCCTCGTGCTCGGGGAGCGGGTTGGCTCGATCGTAACGGCGGCGGAGTAAGGAGGAGACGGCATGCAGACGGTGCTCAAGGATCTCGACACGCGGATGAACAGCGCCCTCGAGGTGCTTGCGCGCGAGTTCGCCGGCGTGCGGACCGGACGTGCGTCCACCGCCCTGCTCGAGACCATCCGCGTCGACTATTACGGTACGCCGACGCCGGTCACCCAGATGGCGTCGGTGTCGGTGCCCGACGCGCGCACGCTCGTCATCCAGCCGTGGGAGGCCGCGCAGCTCAAGGAAGTCGAGAAGGCGATCATGAAGTCGGACCTCGGGATCCAGCCCGTCAACGACGGCAAGATGATCCGGCTGACGATGCCGACGCCGACGGAAGAGCGGCGCAAGCAGCTGGCGAAGACCGTGCACAAGATGGCCGAGGAGGCGCGGGTCGCCGTTCGCAACGTGCGCCGCGAGGCGAACGACAAGCTGAAGGCGCTGGCGAAGGACAAGAAGGCGCCGATCACCGAGGATGAGGAGCGCCGCGGCCACGATCAGATCCAGAAGACGACGGATCGGTTCATCGCGAAGATCGACGAGCTCCTGAAAAAGAAGGAGCAGGAGATCATGTCGTTCTGATGGCCGTCACCGCCGAGTCTGCGCTGCTCGAGCGCGTCCGCGCGCAGCCGGTGCCCGCGCACGTGGCCGTCATCATGGACGGCAACGGCCGCTGGGCCACGCAGCGCGGCCTGCCTCGCGTGGCGGGACATCGCGAGGGCGTGAAGGCCGCGCGCGCGATCGTGCGCGCCGCCGACTCGGCCGGGCTGCGCTATCTCACGTTGTACGCGTTCTCGACCGAGAACTGGAGCCGGCCCGAGAACGAAGTGACGATGCTGATGCGGCTGCTCGAGGAATCGATCTACCGCGAGCTGCCCGATCTGATGGAGCACAAGGTACGGCTGCGCGTCATCGGTCGCATGGCCGGAGTGCCGTTGCCGGTGCGCCGGGGGCTCGAGACCGTGGCGCGCGAGACGCGTGGCAACGCGGGCCTGACGCTTCTCGTCGCCTTCAACTATGGCGGGCGAGACGAGCTGCTCGATGCCTTCCGCGCGCTCGCCCGGCGCGTGCAGGCCGGCGAGCTCGCGCCGGACGCGGTGACCGAGGCCGACGTCAGCCACGCGCTCTACACGTACGATGTGCCCGATCCGGACCTCCTCATCCGCACGAGCGGCGAGATGCGGATCTCGAACTTTTTGCTGTGGCAGATCGCCTACACCGAGCTGTGGCTCACGCCGACGCTGTGGCCGGATTTCGGACCAGCCGACCTGTATCGCGCCATCGCCGACTACCAGCGCCGTGACCGGCGCTTCGGTGGGGTGTGACATGGCGGTTCCGAGCAGCGTCGTGCTCGACACGCCGAGGCGCTCGGGCGTGCTGAAGCGTCTGGCCAGCGCGTTCGTGCTGCTGCCGGTGTTCCTCGTCATCGTGATCAAGGCGCCGGGCTGGATGTTCAACACGCTGGTCGTCGTGGCGAGCGCGATGGCGCTGTGGGAGCTCGTCCGGATGTTCGAGCACGCGGCGCTGCCCATGGATCGTGGCCTGGCGCTCGTGGCCGGCGTCGGCGTGACGGCGTCCTTTGCCGCTGGGCGGCTGCTCGATCCGTTCGCACTGCCGATGTTCAGCCTCTTGATCGCGGTCGTCGCGGTCTTCGCCGCGCCGGTGTGGCGCGGCACGCCGGACGCGGCGCGCTCGGCCAACACGCTGCTCGCGGTCCTGTACGTCGGCTGGCTGCTCGGCTTCGGCATCCTGCTGCATCACACGTCGCCGCTCGGTGACGAGCTGATCCTCTACGTCGTCGGCGTGACGTGGCTCGGCGAGACCGCCGCCTACTTCGTCGGCTCTTCGATCGGCCGCCACAAGCTGTCCCCCGTGATCAGCCCCAAGAAATCGGTGGAGGGCGCGCTCGCGCAGCTCGTCGCCTCGGTCGTCGCCGGCGCCGCCATCGGCGCCTGGATGCTCCCGGCGTGTGGCGCTGCGGTGTGGGTCGGGGCGGGCGCGGTCCTCGGCGTCGTGGGGCAGTTCGGCGACCTTGCGGAATCGGCCATCAAGCGCAGCGTGGGGACCAAGGACACCGGCGCGCTGATTCCCGGCCACGGCGGTATCCTCGATCGTATCGACAGCCTGCTCTTCAACCTGCCCGCGTTCTACTATTTCTCGCATCTCGCGGGGTGTGCATGAAGCGCGTGACGCTCCTCGGCGCGACGGGCTCCATCGGGCTCCGCACACTCGAGCTCGTCTCCGCCTTTCCCGAAGAATTCGCCGTGGCCGGTATGGCGGCGCGCGGCTCGAATCCCGAAAAGATCGCCGACCTGTGTCGCAAGTACGCACCCCAGGCGGTCGCGTTGCTGGAGCCCCAGGCGGTCGATGCCCTGGCGCGTCTGCTCGCGCCGCCACGCCCCGAGCTGCTGTCGGGCATCGACGGCCTCGTGGCGCTCGCGCGGGACGTCGACGCGGACGTCGTGCTGTCCGCGCTCGTTGGCGGTGTGGGCTTGCTGCCGACGATGGCGGCCATCCAGGCGGGCCGCACGATGGCGCTGGCGAACAAGGAAACCCTCGTGATGGCGGGGCGGTTGATGACGGCCGCCGCGCGCGCGCGGGGCGTGTCGCTCCTCCCCGTGGATTCCGAGCACAGCGCCGTCTTTCAGTGCCTCGTGGGTCACAACCGCGGCGAGGTGCACCGCGTGCTTCTCACCGCATCGGGAGGCCCGTTTCGCGAGCTGCCGAGAGAGAAGTTCGCGTCCGTGACGGTGGAGGACGCCCTTCGCCATCCCACGTGGAAGATGGGCGCGAAGATCACGATCGACTCCGCCACGCTCATGAACAAGGGGCTGGAGATCATCGAGGCGCGCTGGCTGTTCGATCTGGCGCCCGACCAGGTGCAGGTGATCATCCATCCGCAGTCCATCGTGCACTCGATGGTCGAGTACATCGACGGCTCGGTGCTCGCCCAGCTCGGCGTCGCCGACATGGGAATCCCGATTCTGTACGCGCTCACGTTTCCCGAGCGCCGGCCGACGCCGGCGGCACGCCTCGATCTGACACGGACGGGGCCCCTGACCTTCGAGCCCCCCGATCGCGCCCGCTTCCCGGCGCTGGTACTGGCCCGGGCTGCGCTCGAGCAGGGCGGCGCCGCGCCGGTGGTGCTCAACGCCGCCAACGAGATCGCCGTCGCGGCGTTCCTCGAGCGGCGCATCGGATTCGGCGAAATCACGCAATCGATCGAGCGTGCGCTGGCGGCGGAGCCGCCGGGCGAGCTCGGATCCATCGAGGAGTGCGTCGAGGTTGACGCGCGCGCGCGACGCCGCGTGCGCCAGTGGATCGCGACGCGCTCCGGAGGCACGTCGTGACAGTCACAGTGGATCTCCTCGTCATGGTGTTGCGGTTCATCGTCGTCATCGGCGTGCTGATCCTGGTGCACGAGCTGGGACACTTCGCGGTCGCACGGCTCACCGGCGTCGGCGTCGAGCGGTTTTCCATCGGTTTCGGCCCCGTGCTTCTGCGCTGGCGCGGCAGGGAGACCGAGTACTGCCTCTCGCTGATTCCGATGGGCGGCTACGTGAAGATGATGGGCGAGGAGAGTCCCATCGAGAGCGGCGAGATGCTGCCGTACGACCCCAAGAAGGCATTCGCGCTCAAGGCGCTGTGGGCGCGCTTCCTCATCGTGTTCGCCGGGCCGGGTATGAACTTCGTCCTCGCCGCGGTCATCTTCACGATCGTGTTCGCCACGTTCGGCAGGCCGGTCGCGGCGCCGGTTGTCGGTCGTGTGCTCGACGGGAGCCCCGCGGCCGCGGCGGGCGTGAAAACCGGCGACATGGTCGTGAACGCCAACGGCCGCGCGATCACGTACTGGGAGGATTTCGAGCGGTTGCTGGCCGACTCGCGCGGCCGGCCCATCACCGCGCGCGTGAAGCGAGGCAACACCGAGGAGACGATCACCGTCACGCCACGGCGCAAGGCCACCACCGATCCCGTCTTCGGCGAGCGCCGCGAGGTCTGGGACATCGGCGTCGGACCGCAGCTTGTTCCTCAGATCAGCTCCGTCCTGCCCGACTCGCCCGCGCAGCGCGGCGGCTTGCAGCCCGGCGACGTCGTGCAGGCGATCGGCGGTCAGGCCGTGTACACGCCGGAGGACCTCGTCGACGCGATCCGAACACGGCCCGGGCAGGCGCTGCCCGTGACCGTCGAGCGCGGCGGGAAGACGTTCACCGTCTCGGTGACGCCGCGCGCGGTGCCCGAGAAGTCGCCCACCACCGGTCAGGAGTCGACCGTCGGCAAGATCGACGCGGGCATCGCGACGAAGTCGGTCCGCTTCGAGGCCTACGGACCGATCGCTTCGGTCGAGCACGGCGCTGCGCGGACGTGGGACGTTACGGTACTGACGCTCAAGGGGTTCTGGAAGCTCGTGTCGCGGCAGATCGATTCCTCGAACATCGGCGGGCCGATCCAGATCGCGACCGAGGCCGGGCGCCAGGCCAAGGAAGGTCTCGGGCCGCTGGCGATCTTCACCGCCTTCATCAGCGTGAACCTCGCGGTGTTGAACCTTCTGCCGGTGCCCATGCTCGACGGCGGACATCTCTTCTTCTTCGTCATCGAGGCGGTGCTTGGACGGCCGCTGTCGCTCAAGAAGCGCGAGGCGGCGCAGCAGCTCGGCTTCGTGCTCTTGATGCTGCTGATGGTGTACGCGCTGTGGAACGATCTCAACCGGCTCGGCTGGTTCAAGTTCTTCGGAGGATAGGCGGCGAATGATCAACCGGCGCAAGACGCGACAAATCCAGCTCGGCAACGTGAAAGTCGGTGGCGGCGCGCCGATCACCGTGCAGTCGATGACGAAGACGGACACGCGCGACGTCCAGGCCACGCTGCTGGAGATCTGGGCGCTGGAGGCGGCCGGCTGCGACATCGTGCGGTGCGCGGTCCCAGTCCGCGAGGCGGCCGAGAAGCTCGGGGAGATCAAGCGGCAGATCCGCATCCCGCTCGTCGCCGATATCCACTTCAACTACAAGCTGGCGCTCATCGCGCTCGAGCAGGGCGTCGATGGCCTCCGGCTCAATCCCGGCAACATCGGGGGCAAGAAGTTCGTGCTCGAGGTCGTGAATCTCGCCAAGGATCGGAAGATTCCGATCCGGATCGGCGTGAATGCCGGCTCACTCGAGAAGGATCTGCTCGAGAAGTACAGCGGGCCGACCGCGCAGGGCATGGTCGAATCCGCGCTGCGACACATCCGGATCCTCGAGGAATGTAACTATCCCGAGATGAAGGTGTCGCTCAAGGCATCCGATCCGCTGATGATGATCGAGGCCTATCGGATGCTCGCCGATCAGGTCGAGTATCCATTCCACCTCGGCGTGACCGAGGCGGGGACGCCGGGCGTCGGCACGATCAAGTCGGCGGTCGGGCTCGGCGCGCTGCTGTCGGAGGGCATCGGCGACACGATTCGCGTGTCGCTCTCGGCGGATCCCACAGAAGAGGTTCGCGTAGGCATCGACATCCTCAAGTCGCTTGGTCTGCGCAAGGGCGGGCTGACGTTCGTGTCATGTCCGTCGTGCGGCCGCGCGGACGTCGATCTGGTGAAACTCGCCAAGCAAGTCGAGGACGAGTTTCGCGGTCTGAACGAGGAGATCCACATCGCGGTGATGGGATGTGAGGTCAATGGACCCGGCGAGGCGCGCGCCGCGGACATCGGCGTCGCCGGCGGCCGCGGGATTGGACTGATTTTCAAGGGCGGCGAAGTGATTCGCAAGGTCCCGGAGGCGGAGATCGTGGGCGCCATGCGCGAGGAAGTCGACAAGTTCGTCGCCGAGCGGAAAGCCGCGAAGGCGGCGGCGGGAGCGGCGAGCTGATGGGCCAGTACGAAACCCACGTGTTCGTGTGCACGAGCGGCGACGATTGTCCGCACCGCGGCGACGTCGAGGCGTTCGTGAAGTACCTGCGCGGCGAGGTCGTCAAGGCGGGCCGGCAGCAGCAGGTCCGCATCAACAAGGCGGGCTGCTTCTCGCAGTGCGGCCACGGGCCGATGATGGTCGTCTATCCGGAGAACGTCTGGTACGCCGGGCTCAAGCAGGAGGATCTGCCCGAGATCGCGCAATCGCACATCCTCGGTGGTAAGCCAGTCGCGCGGCTCGTCTACGATCCCGGCGTGAAGGGCGCGAACAAGACGAAAGACGCGCTGTAGATGCGGCTGTCGAAGTCGCTCGTCCCCACGCTGCGTGAGGATCCTGCCGACGCGGAGGCGCTCAGTCACAAGCTGATGCTGCGCGCGGGCCTGGTGCGTCAGCTCGCCGCGGGCATTTACGTATGGCTGCCGCTCGGCCAGCGCGTGCTCGAGCGCGTCAACGCGATCATTCGCGAGGAGATGAACGCGATCGGCGGGCAGGAGATGACGATGCCCGTGCTACATCCTGCCGAGATCTGGCGCGACAGCGGTCGCTGGGACGCGATCGGTCCGGAGATGTTCCGGCTGAAGGATCGCAACGATCGCGACATGTGTCTGGCGATGACACACGAAGAAGTCATCGCGTGGCTCGCCGCACGCGAGATCCGCTCATATCGCGATCTGCCGCAGATCTGGTATCAGATTCAGACGAAGGAGCGCGACGAGGCGCGGCCCCGCTCGGGCGTGTTGCGCACGCGCGAGTTCGTCATGAAGGACTCCTATACGCTCGATCCGGACGTGGCAGCGCTGGACCGCTCGTACGGCGCGCACGAGCAGGCCTATCGCAAGATCTTCGCGCGCTGCGGGCTGCGCTTCCGCGTGGTGCAGTCGGACACCGGGATGATGGGCGGGCTCGGCGCGCACGAGTTCATGGCGCCCAGCGCGGCCGGAGAGGACGAGATCGCGATCTGCGAGGGCTGCGGCTACGCCGCCAACGTCGAGCTCGCGCGTGGCGTGCCGGAGGCGCCGGCCTTTCCGTCATGGACGCGCGAAGAGGTGGCGACCCCGAACGTCAGGACGATCGCCGACGTCGCTGCCTTTTTGAAGATCGATCCGCGGCTGACCATCAAGTCGCTGCTGTTCGTGGCGCCGAAGGCGGGGCCCGTGCTGGTGCTCGTGCGCGGCGACCACAACCTGCACGAGCGCAAGCTCGCACGCGCGCTCGGCGAGGAGGCGAGGGCGGCGCATCCCGACGAGGTTCGCCAGCACCTCGGCGCGCCCGTCGGCTCGGTCGGGCCGGTCGGCGCGCGCGTGACGGTCCTGGCGGATGAAGGCCTGCGCGAAGGTACGTACGTCGTCGGCGCAAACCGCGAGGGCTTTCATCTGCGCGGCGTCACCGCGGGACGCGACTTTCAGCCGCGCTTCGTCGATCTGCACACCGTCGTCCCCGGCGAGGCGTGTCTGCAATGCGGCAAGGCGCTGGAGGTCGAGCGCGTCATCGAGATCGGCAACATCTTCAAGCTGGGGACCAAGTATTCGGAGGGCCTGAATGCGAAGTATCTCGACGAATCGGGACAGGAGCGGCCGATCGTCATGGGGTCGTACGGCATCGGGCCCGCACGTATCGCGGCGAGCGCGATCGAGCAAGGCGCCGACGCCGACGGCATTGTGTGGCCCGCGACCATCGCGCCCTTCGACGTCCACCTCGTGCTCGTGAGCCTCCGCGACGCCGGTCAGGTCGCGGCCGCCGAGGCGATCTACGGCGCCTGCCGCGCGGCGGGATTCGAGGTGTTGCTCGACGACCGTGACGAGCGGCCTGGCGTGAAGTTCAAGGACGCCGACTTGCTCGGTGTGCCCGTGCGCGTGACCGTCGGCAATGCGCTCGCCAAGAACGGTGTGGTCGAAATCAAAGAGCGCCGAGCCCCGCGGCGTGAGCAGCGTGTGGCGCCGGGGGCGGTCGTCGAGACGATTCGTGGGCTCGGCCTGTCGGAGCAGCGTTCGCGCTGACGCAGCGAAACGTCGCCGCGTCAGTTTACGCCGCGGCGAACTTGCTCGTGTCGTTCCCCCGTGCTAACCTCTCGGAAAAGTGGGCCTTGCCCACTTTTTTACTTTGAAGTGACGGGTTATGCAGGACGACGAGAAGGGCCTGGAGATCGAGGGAGTCGTGCAGCCCGTGCTCCGCGATCACGGGCTGACCCTCGTCGAGCTGGAGTGGCGGCCGCGCCGTCCCCGGGGCGTGCTGCGGTTGTTCGTGGACAAGCCGGGGGGCGTCGGCATCGACGACTGTCAGCGGGTGAGCCGCGAGCTCGGCGACGTGCTCGACGCATCGGCGTTGATCGAGGAGGGGTACGATCTCGAGGTCTCATCGCCGGGGCTGGATCGGCAGCTCCGAACGGATCGGGAGTATCGCTGGGCGACCGGCAAGCGCGTGCAGTGCTGGCT
>JBKOUQ010000205.1:0-12734 GCA_046723475.1 Candidatus Methylomirabilota bacterium | reverse complement strand
ATGCCCAGCCGATCGAGCCAGCGCGCCACCCGGCGCTCTCCGGTCTCGCCCCCAAGCCCGCGGAAGCGCAGGCCGAGCGCGACGTTGGCGGTCACCGTGGTGTCGGCGAGCAGCGGCTCCTGGAACACCGTGGCCATGCGGCGCCGCTCGCGGAGCGCGTTGCGCGCGTCCACGACGCGGCCGTCGAAGACGACACGCCCCTCGTCGGGCCGCTCCAGCAGCGCGAGGATGCGCAGCAGCGTCGACTTTCCCGCGCCATTCGGTCCGATGACGCCCAGCACCTCGCCGGCGACGACGTCGAGCGCGGGCACATCGAGGCAGTAGCCGTCCTCATAGCGGCGGCGGACGTCGCGCAGCGCCAGCACGATCGCCGAGCCTTTCTCGGGCGGCGCGGTCACGCCGGCAGGACGTGGATCGAGCCGCGATGGATCGAGAACTGCCAGTGACGATCGCGGTCGATCTCGAGGATCTCGTACACGAGGTGCGGCACCTCCACCTCGAGGTCGTGATCGCCCTGTGCCGGCTCGCCGGCTTCGGACAGGCGGACGCGCAGACTCCAGGTCGTTCCGAAGTCCTCCTCACCGACGATCACGCCGTCCATGAGGTTCATGTGATGCGACGGATCCGCCGCTCCACGGTCCTTGCGGATCAGCCGCACGTATTCGGGACGGATGAAGAACGCGATCGGGCTCTCCGGCGGCGGCAGATAGGAGCGCGTCGGCGAGTTCACGGCCTCGAGAAGCTGACCGCGCCAGCGGATCTGGATGCGGTCCGCGGTCGCCTTGACGACGGTGCCGTGCAGGACGTTGCGGATCCCCATGATCCGCGCGACGGACTCGGACGCCGGCCGCCAGAGCAGCTCCGCGCGGGGCGCTGACTGCACGACTCGACCGGCGTCGTACACCACGATGCGGTCGCCGATGCGGTACGCCTCGGTGAAGTCGTGCGTGACGAGCACGGCCGCCGTGCCCCAGTCGCGCAGAATCGTCCGCAGCTCGTCGCGCAGCGCGCGGCGGAGCGGAGCATCGAGCGCGGACAGCGGCTCGTCGAGCAGCAGCAGGGTCGGGTCGATGGCCAGCGCACGCGCGAGCGCGACGCGCTGCTGCTGCCCGCCGGACAGCTCCTGCGGCCGTCGATCGGCGAGTTCCGCGAGCCCGAGGCGGCGCAGCACGTCACGCGTCTTGTCGGTACGCTGCGCGCGCGGCGCATCGCGCAGCCCGAAGGCGACGTTGTCGGCGACGCTCAGGTGCGGAAACAGCGCGTAGCCCTGGAACACGTAGCCGACACGGCGCGCCTGCGGCGGGACGTCGATCCCGGAGGCGGCATCGAACAGCACGCGATCCCCGACGACGATGCGGCCCGCATCGGGACGCAGCAGCCCGGCGAGGCACGCGAGCGTCAGCGTCTTGCCCGCGCCCGAGGGGCCGAAGAGTACGGCCACCCCATCGCCCGCCGTCCACGTCACGTCGAGCGTGAACGCCGGCAGCCGAGCGATGATCCGCACATCGAGGCGGGCGCTCACGCGGCACGCGCCCCGAGCCGGCCCGCGGCCACGAGCACCACGCACGACAGGACGGTCAGCATCGCGACCAGTGCCAGCGCCGCGGTCTGCTCACCCGTCGAGACCGCGGTGTAGATCGCGAGCGGGACCGTCTGGGTCTTGCCCGGAATGTTTCCGGCGAGCATCAGCGTGGCCCCGAACTCGCCGAGCGCCCGAGCGAACGCCAGCACCAGGCCCGCGATGATGCCTTTGCGCGCCAGCGGCAATGTGACTTCGAGCGCCGTGCGCCATTCCGAGCGGCCGAGCGTATACGCCGCCTTTTCGAGGTCGCGATCCACGGACTCGATGGCCGCGCGCGCGGTCCGCACGAGCAACGGCAGCGCCATCACCGTGGCCGCGATGACCGCGGCATACCACGTAAACGCGATCGTCCAGCCGGTTGCGGCGTACAGCGGCGCACCGAGCCAGCCGCGACGGCCGAGCAGGACGATCAGGTAATACCCGGTGACGGTGGGCGGCAGCACGAGTGGCAGCGTCACCAGCAGGTCGACGAGGGCGCGGCCGCGAAAGCGTCGACGCGCCAGCAGATACGCGAGCGGCACGCCGACGAGCGCGTTCAGGATCGTGGCGAGCACCGCCACCCGCAGCGACAGGGCCAGTGCACTGACGGTTTCAGGCGTCACGGGGCGATTTTACGCGAACGCTCAGCGGGCGCCCGAGGGCGGCGGCACGAAGCCGAGGCGCTGCAGGACCCGCTGGGCGTCCGCGCCCGCGAGCGCCTCCACGAAGGCGCGAGCCAGCGCGCCGTGTTGGCTGCCCCGCACGACGGCGGCCGGGTATGTCACCGGCCCGTACGTCTCTTCCGCGGGGCGGAATGCCACGCGCACGTCGCGGGGACGGATCGCCGCGTCCGTCGCGTACACGAAGCCGGCGTCGACCTCGCCCCGCGCGACGTAGTCGAGCGCCTGCCGGACGTTCTCGGCAAACACGAGCTTGGGCTGCAGCCGGTCCCACAATCCGAGTGCGCGGAGGCAGTGTTCCGAGTACTGGCCGACGGGCACGGTCTTCGGGTTACCGACGACGATGCGGCGCACGCGCGGCTGCAGCAGATCGGCGGCCTGCGTCAGCGCGATCGAAGCGTCCGCCGGCGTGATGGCGACAACGACGTTGCGCGCGAACACGCGGCGGGTGTCGGCCTCGACGAGGCCCTTGGCGGCAAGCTCGTCCATCTGGCGCTCGGCCGCCGAAATGAAGACGTCGACCGGCGCGCCGGCCTCGATCTGTCGCGCGAGCTCACCCGAGGCGCCGAAGTTGTAGCGCAGCACGACGCCGCCGCGGCTGCCCGCGAAGCCGCGCCCGATTGCTTCCAGCGCCTCTTTCATGCTGATCGCGACCGAGAGCGTCAGCTCCTGCGCCGGCGCGGCCGGTGAGACGACCGCGAGCAGCCAGAGCAGAGCGAGCAGCACCGCACACATCGCCGGACGACGGTGTCTCACCAGACGCGGCGCTGCTGGATCGCGGTCAGCACCCAGTTGACACCGAGGACCAGCACGAGCAACAGCACAGACAGCGCGATCGCGACCTCGAAGTTGCCCTTGCTGGTCTCGAGCACCGTCGCCGTCGTGAGCGTGCGCGTCTGGCCCTTGATGTTGCCGCCGACCATCATCGATGCGCCGATCTCGGAAATGATCCCGCCGAATCCGGCCATCACCGCGGCCAGCATCGGCAGCCGCGCCTCGCGCAAGACGACGGCGACCATCTGCACTCGCGACGCGCCGAGCGCGAGGAGCTGCAGCCGAAACTTGTCGGGCACGTTCTGCACCGCGGCGAGCGTGATGCCGGTCACGATCGGCGCGGCGATGACGGCCTGCGCGATCACGATGGCGGCGGGGGTGTACAGAATTTCCCATGCGCCGAGTGGGCCGCTGCGCCAGAGCAGCAGCGTCACGAAGAGCCCGACGACGACGGGCGGCAAGCCCATGCCCGCGTTCACGGCGGCGACGACGAGTGTGCGCCCGGGAAAGCGGAGGAGCGCGAGCGCGGCGCCGCACGGAATACCGAGCGCCAGCGACACGAGCGTGGCGAGGCCGGAGACCTGCAGCGAGAACCAGAGGATCGCGAAGACTTCGGCGTCGCCGGTGACGAGCAAGCGCAGCGCCTCGCGCATCCCCGCGAGGAGTAGATCCACGCGCCTATTATGCCTCAACGAGCATAATTGGCCGTGTGGCCGCGCTCGCGCCTACGGTGTGGTGTTCGCGTGCCTACGGTGTGGTGTTCGCCGGGCTCGGCCGCGCGGTTCTCAACGCCAGCCGCAGCTCGACGACGCCCTGCTCCACGCTGCGCTCGAGGATGTCGGCCCGCGTCGCGAGCAGATGGAGCATCCGACGGTTGTCGGCCAGGACCCAGGCGCGGAGCTGCGTAATGCCGTTGTCGGCCGCGGCGCGGAACAGCTCGGCCAGCAAGAGTGTGCCGAGGCCGCGGCGCTGCCAGCGGTCTTCGACCACGAGCGCGATCTCCGGCACGCCGGCGTCGGTCGGCTCATACCGCGCAACGCCGATCAGCGTGGTCGTCGGCGCGGCGAGATCTTCCAGCACGAGCGCGAGACGCCGATCGTAGTCGACGTTCGCCAGAAAGTGCGCCCAGTCGGGGGGCAACCGGCGCATCACCGTGAAGAAGCGCTGGTAGCGGGTGTCTTGGCTGAGTCGGTCGTAGAGCTCGGTCAGGCGGGGCGCGTCGTCGGGACGGATGGGTCGAAGGCGCACGCACTCGCCGGTCGGGAGCGCCAGCACACGATCGAAGCGCGCGAGACGCAGCGTATCCATGTCCATGAGATGCGCCGCCGCGTCCAAGGGTCGCGACGACACCGAAACGTCACACGACGGCGCCCATCCCGCCGTCGAAGTTGATCGACGTGCCGGTGATGAAGCCCGCGCGCGTTGAGACGAGGAAGGCGACCAGATCGCCGAACTCCTCGGCCTCGCCCATGCGGCCCAGCGGGACCCGCTTGGCCGCCTCGCGATATACGGCCTCGACGTCGCCGTTCTTGGCGCGACGCTCCCACTGCTCGCTCTTCACGAGCCCGAGGCAGATCGTGTTCACGCGGATGCCCGCGCCGGCGTACTCGTTCGCGAGGCCTTTCGTCAGATTGATGCCGGCCGCTCGCGTCACCGCGGTCGGCACCGCGCGCGGGGCGGGCGCCTTGCCGCCGATCGTCGTTACATTGACGATGACACCTCCGCCGCGGCGCTGCATGACCGGAATGGTGAGCCGGCAGAAGCGGATGGCGGCCATCAGCTTGAGCTCGATGTCCGTCTGCCAGGCGCGGTCGTCGACGTCCATGAACGCGGCCGCGGACGATGTCCCCGCGTTGTTCAGCAGGATGTCGATGCCCCCGAAGCGATCCGTCGTCGCCTTCACCACGTTCTCGATGTCCTCGGGCCGGGTGACGTCCGCTGGAATGGCGAGCACGTCGCCCCCGCCCTGGCGGATCTCGGCCGCGGTCCGCTCCAAAACTTCTTTGCGTCGCGCGCAGATACTCACGCGCGCGCCCTCGCGCGCCAGCCGCATCGCCGCCGCACGGCCCAAACCCACGCTGCCGCCCGTCACGATCGCCACCTTTCCCGTCAGGCCGAGATCCAGCATGGGTCCGTTCCTCCAGACGCTCGAGTGTGGCGGCAAGTGTACACGGCGGAACCACTGACCCGTGGATCGCCGTTTCAACGCGCAAGGGGGAACGTCCATGCGGCAAGCGGCCGGAATGCTTGCGGGACTGACACTGTCGCTGACGGTTGTAGCGGGGGTAGCGGCCCAAACCTCGGACTTTGGCGCTAACACGCCGGAGGCGCGGTACTTCCGGATCGATTCGACGCTCGGCACGGGCCGCCATGGCCCGCAGATCGACGGATACGTCTACAACCTTTACGACGCGCAGGCCCTCCGCGTTCGCCTCAACCTCGACGCGCTGGACGCGTCCGGGCGGCTCCTGGAGCGACGCGTGGTGTTCGTGCCTCTCGACGTGCCAGCGCACGGCCGTGCGTTGTTCCAGGCGCGAGTCCCCGACGGGACCGCGTCGGCGCGCGTCAGCGTGCTGTCGTTCGAATGGGGGGCCCGCGGCGGCGGAGGCGGCGGAATGTAGCACCCGCCGCGGCGCACGCCTCTACATCACCGCGGCGGCGTCAGTACGCGCCCGGCGCCCGGGCCCACGAGCCGGCCGCGGTCGACCGCCACATGGCCGTTGACGACGACATACGGCATGCCGCTCGGATACCGGTGCGGATCGGGGTAGGTGGACTCGTCCTTCACGGTGCCGGGATCGAAGACGACGAGATCGGCCACCCCGCCGGCGCGCACGACGCCGCGGTCGCGAAGTCCCAGGCGCGCCGCCGGCATCCCGGTCATCTTGTGGACCGCCGTCTCGAGCGTGAACAGCTTTCGCTCGCGCGCGTATTCGCCGAGCACTCGCGGAAACGTCCCGTAGGTGCGCGGGTGCGGCTTGCCGGGGCGGTCACCCTCCCCCTCGAAGAGCGGAATGGAATCGGAGCCGATCATCAGCGCGGGGTGCGCGAGCACCTTCGCGACGTTCTCGAGCGACTGCGAGAACGAGACCATCGCGACCGTGCAACGCTCCTCGAGGAGCAGGTCCATCAACGCCTCGGCCGGCGGCTTCCCCGTTTGTCTCGCAAGCTGCGCGAGGTTGAGCCCCTCGAGCTCGCGCCGTCGGCACGCCGCCACGAAGACCTGGTCGAAGCCGACGTGGCCTTGCGAGACGGTACCCCAACGCTCCCCGTCGACGAGGCACTGATCGGTGATGCGCTTGCGCGTGGCGCGGTCCGCGAGCCGCTCGAGCAGCCGGCCCACGCCGCCCTCGTGCGCCCACGCCGGCATGAGATTGTCCATCTTCGTCGCGCCGGCGTTGTACGGATAGACGTCACCGGCCACGTCGACGCCACGGCGGCGCGCGTCGTCGATCAGACCGAGGGCGGCGTCCAGCTTGGTCCAGTTCTCGCGCCCGGAGGCCTTCACGTGCGCGATCTGCGCCGGCACGCCGCCGGCCTCGCCGATGCGAATGGCCTCGGCGATCGAATCGAGGAGCATCGACGACTCGCCGCGCACGTGTGAGAAGTACAGGCCGCCGCGCGCGCGCATGGACTGCGCCAGCGCAATCAGCTCCTCGGTTTCCGCATAGGCGCTCGGCGGATAGACGAGGCCTGTGGAAAATCCCCACGCGCCTGCATCCATCGCCTCGCCGAGGCCGCGCTCCATCGCGCGCACGTCGTCCGCGCCGGCGGGTCGCGCCTCGAAGCCCATCGCGCCGATGCGCAGCGCGCCGTGACCGACGAAATGGATCACGTTCACGGACGGACGTACCGCGCGCAGCAGGTCGAGGTACTGACCGAACGTCTCCCAGCGGAGGTCGGGCGTGAGCCCGATCCCGCCGACCCAGCCCTTCACCAGGCCCTCTTGCCCCGCCCGCACGGGCGCCTGGGAGAACGAGCACATGCCGACCACCTCCGTCGTCACGCCCTGGCGGATCTTGGACTCCGCCGACGGGCACGCGAAGTAGAAGAGATCGGAGTGCGAGTGCATGTCGATGAAGCCCGGCGCGACGACGTGTCCCGAGGCGTCGATCACGCGCTCGGCGGCGCCGGTGAGACCGGGCGCGACGGCGACGATGTGGTCGCCCTCGACCGCGACATCGGCGGCGCGTCCCGACGCGCCGGTGCCGTCGACGACCGTACCGCCGCGGACGAGCAGGGACCACGGCATGGCTACTGCTCGACGATCGCGACTGACTTCATGCGGTCGCCCTGCTTGATGCGATCGACGTGCTCCATGCCGCTCGTGACTTTGCCGAACACGGTGTAGTTGTTGTCGAGATGCGGCTGGGCGCCGTAGGTGATGTAAAACTGCGAGCCCGCGGAATCGGGGGCCTGGCTGCGCGCCATCGCGAGCGAGCCGCGCACGTGCTTGTTCTGATTGAACTCGGCGGCAATGGTGTAGCCGGGGCCGCCGGTGCCGTTGCCCTTTGGACAGCCGCCCTGGACGACGAAGCCCGGGACGACCCGGTGGAACGTGAGCCCGTTGTAGAAGCCCTTCTTCGCCAGCGTGACGAAGTTCTCGACGGTCTTGGGCGCGTCCTTGGGAAAGAACTCCAGGTGGATCTCGTTGCCGTTCTCGAGTGTGATGATTGCCGTCTGCGTCATTTCTCGACCACCTTGATCGACGTGATTCGGTCGCCGACGCGGATCTTGTCGACGACGTCCATACCCTTCGTGACGTGTCCGAACGCGGTGTATTTGCCGTTCAAAAACGGCGCGGGCCCCAGCATGATGTACACCTGGCTGCCCGCGGAGTTGGGATCCTGCGTGCGCGCCATGCCGAGCACCCCGCGCTCGAACTTTCGACTGTTGAACTCCGCGGGGATCGTGTAGCCCGGACCGCCGCTTCCCATGGCGGGATCGTCCATCGGCTTGGTCTTCGACTGCGGATCGCCGAACTGCACGACGAACCCGGGCTCGACGCGGTGGACGCGCTGGCCATCGTAGAACCCCTGTCGCGCGAGCTTCGTGAAGTTCTCGACGTGCCGGGGCGCGTCGCCTGGATAGAACTCCAGAACGATCTCGCCGCCTTTTTCCATCGTGATGACCGCGGTCGGCGTGCGCGTCGCGCGGTTCTGTGCGGCGACGCCATCCGCGACGAGCATCACGATCGCCACGACGAGCAGTGGCCACAGAGCGCGAACGGCGCGATGGTGCGACACAGTGCCGGTCATTATAGCAGCGCGATCTCGCGCCGCTGCCGATCGTCGTCGTTGGGCGGATCGCGCGCGATGGCGTGGTACAGTGGGCAGATGCAACAGCGCGAAACGATTCGTAACGTGGCCATCATCGCCCACGTCGACCACGGCAAGACCACGCTGGTCGACGCCATGCTCTGGCAGTCGGGACTCTTCCGTCAGAACGAGGCCGTCCCCGAGCGGATCATGGATTCGATCGACCTCGAGCGCGAGAAGGGCATCACGATCATGGCGAAGAACACCGCCGTGACGTACAAGGGCGTGCACATCAACATCGTCGACACGCCGGGGCACGCCGACTTCGGCTCGGAGGTCGAGCGGACGCTGACGCTCGTCGACGGCGTGCTCCTCCTCGTCGACGCGGCGGAAGGTCCGTTGCCCCAGACGCGCTTCGTGCTCAAGAAGGCGCTCGAGGCGGGTCTGCCGCCGATCGTCGTGATCAACAAGATCGATCGTAGCGACGCCCGGCCGGCCGAGGTCCTCGACGAGGTCTACGACCTGTTCATCGATCTCGACGCGACCGAGGATCAGCTGGACTTCCCCGTGCTCTACACGAACGCGCGCGCCGGCACCGCCACGACCGACCTGAAGATCGACGGCCAGAGTCTCGAGCCGCTGTTCGAGACGATCGTCCGCACGGTCCCGGCGCCGAGCTTCGATCCGGCCGCCGGCCTCCAGTTCCGCGTGACGATGCTCGACTGGGACGACTACGTGGGCCGCTTGGTCATCGGGCGCATCGTCAATGGACGCGTGCGGCAGGCCGAGCGGATCGCGGTCGTCCACCGCGACGGCGCCGTCGAGGCGGCGAAGGTCACCGTGCTCTACGGCTATGAAGATCTCAAGCGCATCGAGATCCCCGAGGCCAGCGCCGGCGATATCGTGGCCATCGCCGGTATCGAGTCGATCGACATCGGCGAAACGGTCGCGGACCTCGAGAACCCCGTGGCGCTGCCGCTGATCAGCATCGACGAGCCGACCGTCTCCATGCTGTTCTCGTCGAACGTCTCGCCCTTCGCCGGCAAGGAAGGCCGCTTCGTGACCTCACCGCAGCTGCGGGAGCGGCTCATGAAGGAGAAGAAGCTCAACCCCGGCATCCGCGTCGAGGAGACCGACTCGCCCGACACGTTCCGCGTCTCGGGCCGCGGTGAGCTGCAGCTGGCGATCCTCATCGAGATGATGCGACGGGAAGGCTACGAGCTCGAGGTCGGTAAGCCGGAGATCATCACGCATCAGGACAACGGGCGCACGCTCGAGCCGATGGAGCATCTCGTCGTCGACGTGCCCGAGGAGTTCATCGGCGCCGTCACGCAGAAGATCGGCCCGCGACGTGGCGTCATGACCAAGATGGTCAACCACGGCACGGGGCGCGTGCGGCTGGAATACCGGCTGCCGTCACGCGGCCTCATCGGCTATCGCACCGAGTTTCTGACGGACACGCGCGGCACGGGCTTGCTGAACCACCTCTTCGACGGCTGGGACGAATGGCAGGGCGACATCGCCCACCGGCAGAACGGGGCCCTCGTCGCCGACCGGGCCGGCAAGACGACCGGCTACGCGATCGACAATCTTCAGGCGCGCGGCACGATGTTCGTGTCGCCGGGCGAGCCGGTCTACGAGGGGCAGATCGTCGGCGAGAACTCGCGCGACAACGACCTGGACGTGAACATCACGAAGGAAAAGAAGCTCACCAACATGCGCGCGTCGACGGCCGACGAGGGGATCAAGCTGACGCCGCCGCGCACCATGAATCTCGAGCAATGCCTGGAATGGATCCGCGAGGACGAGCTGCTCGAGGTCACGCCGAAGTCGCTTCGCCTGCGCAAGCGCGCCATGGGCGGCCGCCGCCGCTTCTAGCCGGCATGATTCGCCCGAACCTGCTCGCCTGGCAGTGGAGCGACTACGCGGACAAGCACCGGGACCGGGGCAACCTCCTCGCGCACCTCGTCGCCGTGCCGGCGTTTCAGCTCGCCACGCTCGTGCTCGTCATCGCGCTCGCGGCTCGCTCGATCACCGGCGCGATCGTCGCCGTCGTCGGCATGATCGTCGCCCTCGTCGTTCAAGGTTGCGGGCATCAGCGCGAAGCGGAGGCGCCCACGCCGTTCGACGGCGTGGCGGACTTCGTGAGCCGGTTTGTCGTCGAGCAGTGGGTGACGTTCCCACGGTTCGTGCTGTCCGGCGGGTGGGCGGCCAACGTCGGTCGCGCGCGTCGCGCCGCCTGACGACGCGCCCGTACCCGCACACGTCACAGTCTCAGCACGACGATCCCTGCGACGGTCACGAGCGCCCCGAGCATCGCGAGCCCTGGCAGCCGCTCACCGAGAAAGACGACGCCGAGCGGCACGGCGAACAGCGGCGCCGTCGACGACAACACCGTCGCGACCGCGACGCCGGCGTACTTCACGGACGCGCTGTACATCACCGAGCTGATCGCGGTGAGCGCGGCGAGGGCGATCAAACGAAGCCAGAGCGACCACCCGCCCCGTCGCAGCGCGGGGACACCGCGAAGCGCCCACGGCGTGACCCATAGCAGGACCGCGCCGACCGGCAACCGGACGGCCTGGGCGGTGACGGCGTCGATCTGTTGTAGCGGCACGCGCAGCGCCACCACGGACACGCCCCACGCCACGGCCGCGAGCAGCGCCTCGATCACGCCCCGCCACGCTCGCGGCTCGCCGGGTGGCTCGACGCGCGCGGTCACGATGAGGACGAGACCGGCAAGCGTCAGCAGTCCGCCCACGACGATCGCAGCGCTCAGACGTTCGTCGAGCAGCACCGCGGCGAGAGAGGCGGCGATGACCGGGTAACACATCGAGATCGTCATCGCGCGGCCGAGGCCCAACCGCTGCGCGCTCTCGAAGAAAATCGTGTCGCCGATTGCGACAGCGAACACGATCGACACACCGAGAAGCGCGACGCTCGTCATCGACAGTGCGGCGATCGCGCCAAACCCGCCGACGCCGAGCATCCAGGCAACGACAATGCCGGCTGTCAGCGTCGTCCGCACGGCGTTGATCGTCAGCGTTCCGATCCCCGGAGCGAGCGCGCTGACCAGCAGACTCGTCACCGACCACGCCAACGCCGAACCCAGCGCGCACAGCGCGCCCACCGTCTCGCTCATGACGCGTTCGCCGGTCCTCCGGTCGCGGGCATCATCTTCGCATCACGACGAGGCATGGCTCGAACACCGAAACGACGGATCCGAAAGGCGCAGCCGGGGAACGTGTCGCGGAAGATGCGGGAGGTCCGCCCGCTGCGGGGCGCCCCTGCGATCGGCCGGCGCTATGATCCCGGCTTCAAAGAGCCGCCGGAGACCAAGAGTCCCTGGCAAGACGAAGGGCGCCCCGAGGCGAGCGGTTAGTCGTCAGCCCTTGAGATAGACGGTCTTCATCGTCTTGTCACCGTTCGGCGTGTGCATGACGGTGTCGATCGTCAGCGTTCGCCCATCTGGCGACACCGTCCACGTCGACTCGCGGGAGAAGGTCTTGGCCGCGCCATTGTCCTTGGCGGCCAGCGTGGTCGTCGATGTCGTCACCAGCCGGTCGCCTCCAAGAGTGGCCTTCGTGACGGTCGTCGCGCCGTGCCGGCCCGGCCGAGTGCTCTCCGAGCCATCCGCAACAAAGCTCTGGCTGTACGAGCGCTCACGGTCGCCGCGGGCCATCGATCGTGTCACCTTGAAGTTGCTGCCGTTCTGTTCGACGGTCATTTTCACGACGGGCGGCTGTCCGGTGTCGCCGCTGGCGTCGGGCGCGCGATGTCCGTGTCCGCCCTCGTGCGCCGGGAACTGGCTCTGTGAACGGTCGAGCGTCCACGTTCCGGTGAACTGGGGCTGGGCCTGCGCGGCGATGGTCGTCGCCGCCACGACGAACACGGCCGCGATGAGGCCGATCGTACGTTTTACGTGCGTCATGCGAGTCCTCCCTGGTTGAGAGCGATTGTTCGGTCTGCCAGGTTCGACGCGCCAGGCCGGGAAAGCATTTACGGAGGCGGCACAGGAGGAAGGTCAGGCCGCGCGCTCGGTTGTATCCGGCCGGGCGGGCTCGATGACGATCATGCGGCGCGAGGTGCCAGGCACCGCGGCGCCGACCGCATCCTCCAGCCGTCGCACGGCGTCCTCGATCTGCGTCGCGGTGAGCTCGGGACGGAACCAGACGCGCGCCGAGACCAGGACGGCTGCCGGCCCGAGATGCATCGTGTGCAGCGACACGAGCCGACGCACGGCGGGGTCGGCCTCCAGGCGCGCGCGGACCGTCTGCTCCAGCTCCGCGGTCGCCGCCTCGCCGAGCAGCAGTGAGTAGTTCTCATACGCGAGAAACGAGGCGACCGCGATCAGCAGGACGCCGATCACGCCGGATGCCACCGCATCCCAGCGGGGGTCGCCCGTCACGTAACTCACCGTCAGCCCCGCTGCGGCGACGATGATCGACAGCAGCGCTGCGG